>JAQBQH010000369.1 GCA_028287105.1 Myxococcales bacterium | reverse complement strand
CCAGCCGAGCGTCGCCAGCGGCTCGGCAAGCTCGACGGCGCGATCGATCTTGGGGAACTCGAGCGAGCCGAGGCGATCGTTCGGCAGGGCGTAGATGCCGGGCGGCAGGACGGCCAGCTCGATGCGGGAGGAGGCCGGGCGGGCGTAGGCGACGAAGAGCTCGGCGCCGTCGCCGAGGAGCACGTTGAAGGCGTTGTAGACGCGGGCGTCGAGGGTGACGAGCCAGTCGACGGCGGCTTCGAGGGTCGGCTGGGCCAGGGCGCTGACGACCACCTCGCCGCGCGAGCGCAGCGCCACGTCGGGGGGCGCGAGGCCGCGCTGATTGGTCAGGCCGACGAAGAAGCCGCGGGCGGAGACGCCGAGCCAGCTGCCGCCCTTCTCGAGGTCGCGTCCTGCCAGGAGCGCGCCGCCGGTGACGGTCGCGGGGCCGGTGCGCCGCGCGTAGAGCTCGTCACGGTTGGCGGCGACGACGAGGGGGAAATCGCGATGGCGCTGGTGAAGCGCGATGAGCGTGCACACGCGACGTCAAGGTAGCACGCGGCGGCGGGGCGAGGCGTGGAGCAAGGCGCCGTGCACCATGTCACGCAGGCGGCCGAGCAGGCGCGAGCGGCTCCAGCCGCGCCGGCCGGTGAGGTCGGCGGTGGTGGCGGGAGAGAGCAGGGCGGAGAGCAGGGCGGCGGCGTCCTCGACGGTCCAATGGTCGGCGAGCCGGCCCTCGGCGTGTAGGCGTTCGACCACGCGGCGGACGGTGTGCTTGCCGCGGATGGGTCGCGACTGCCACGCCTTCTCGACGGTGGGGTCGCGCAATCGCTCCGCTTCGACGGCGCGCAAGGCGCGGACGATGCGTGGCTGGAAGCGGACGTGCACGCGCAAGAGGGTCTCGAGCGCCTCGTCGCCGGTGGCGGCGCCGAGGACGGCGGCCAGGGCGTCATCGAAGCCGATGCGACGGCGCATGTCGTCGCTGGCCTGGACGAGCAGCTCGGCGCGGTTGGAAAAATGTAGATATACCGCCTGGCGCGAGACGCCGGCGGCGCGGGCGACGTCGTCGAGGACCAGCGGCACGCGCCCTTCGTCGAGGAAGGCGAACGCGGTGCTCAAGATTTTCCGTTTTGTTTCCGACTGGCCGCGCGACGGGCGTTCACTAGACACGGTGTCAAGCTTAGCTTGACACACTGTCAAATACAACGTGTGCGCGCGTGTCGCACCCACGATAAAGGTTGGTTCTCAGCGACGGCAGGGCTAGAATTCACATTGGGGCGCTTGTCGGTTGGAAGTGGGGTACTACAACTTCCTTCCGGCATGTCGCGGGGGCGATTCGGGAGGTGAGGCGATGCACGTGCTGCGAGTTGGATTCGATGCGTCGGCCGATGTCAGGCTGGCAGCGAGCAGGGCTCCGGGCTGGTTCGACGGCTCGCCGGTGGCAGAGCGCATGACGCCCGCCTCCGCGCTGGTGGCGGTGCCGCCCGACACCCCGTGGGGCGACGCCGAGCAGCACGCCGTCGCGCACGGCACGCGCCATCTCTTGATCACCGACGACGAGCATCTCCTCGGCGTCGTCTGCCGCTGCGACTTCTACCCCGCGCCCGCCGACGACGAACAGGTCGGCGCCCGCATGAGCGAGGACGTCTACACGCTGGCGCCAAACGCCACCATCAGTGAAGCCGCCGCCGCCATGGCCCGCCTCGGCATCGGCTGCCTCCCCGTCGTCGACGGCGACCGCGCCCTCGGCGTCATCACCCGCGGCGATCTCCGCCGCGCCGGCGTCCCCGAATCCGTCCTCGGCGCCAAGTTCTGCGTCGATTGTGGCTCCTTCCACGGCGTCCGCGCCGACTCCTACTACGGCATCGACCACTGCCTCAACTGCATCGACGTCATGGACGAGCTCTTCAGCGACAAGAACCTCGGCGAAGGCGACTAACCCCCGCCCCAAAGCCGCGCCGCATCACCCGCGGCATCACCTACGCGGCCTCCCGCCCCCCAACCCGCAGCGGCAAGATCAGCTCCTCGGGATGCTCCGGCATTCCCCCGCCCCCGACGACAAGCCCCCGCAACCTCTCATACCCCCCGGCATCCCCGACCAGCACCCCCCCAAGCAACCTCTCCCCGTCGTCCGACAGCACCAGCTTCTTGTAAACCCCTGCCGTCGACCCATCGAAGAAGCTGATCACCCGCGCCCTCGCCGTCGTGGCGAACGCATCGCCGAAGCTGGCCACCTCGACCCCGAGGACCCGCACCCGCACCCCCGCGTCACCGCCCCCAGCCCCACCGCCAAACCGCCGCCCATCCGCGCCCGCGATCACATCCACCGCCACCTCCGCCATCTCGTAACCCGGCTGGACCAGCTCGAACCCGCGGTCTCCGAACAGCGCGCAGTCGCCGATGGCGAAGATGTCGGGATCGGAGGTGCGGCAGCGTTCGTCGATGACGATGCCGCCGTACGCACCGACGAGGAGCCCGCCGGCACGCGCCAGCTCGTCACGCGCGTGCACGCCGTTGGCGAAGACCACGAGATCGGCGCTCAGCAGGCTGCCGTCGGAGAAGCGCAGCCCGGCCGCGCAGTCGTCGTCGTCGGTCAGGACGGCGAACGTCGTCTTGCCGGTCTGAACCGCGACGCCGCGCGCCTCGATGCGCGCGCGCAGCAGCGCGCCACCGGCGTCGTCGAGCAGGCGCGGCAGCAACCGCGAGGCCGCTTCGACGACGTGGACGCGCAAGCCCAGTTGCTGTAACGCGCTCGCCGCCTCGAGCCCGGGCAGGTCGCCGCCGACGACGACGCCGACGCGCGCGGCGGTGGCGTGGCTGCGGATGGCGTCGAGATCGGCCAACGTGCGATAGGGGAAGCAGCCCGGCGCGCGACTGCCGGCGACGGTCGGCACGAGCGAGGCCGCTCCGGTCGCGAACACGAGCTTGTCGTAGCCGATGGTGTGGCCGCGCCACGAGGTGACGGTGCGGGCGCGCCGATCGATGGCGACCACCTTGTCGCCGAGGTGCACGCTGATGCCGGCCTCGGAATATTGACCCGGTTTGACGAGCGACAGCTCGGCTGCGGTCGTGCCGCTGAAGTAGGCCGAGAGGTTCGTGCGGTCATAGGCGAGGCGCGGCTCTTCGCAGAACGTGGTGACGTGCCAGTCGCGGGCATGCCCCTCGTCGATGAGGCGCGCCAGGAAGTGGTGGCCTACCATTCCGTTACCGACGACCGTCAGGCGTTTTGGGGCGACCATGTCGGCGGTTATAGGCGAGCTGCAGTTTCGTCGTGGTAAATCGCAGGTTAAAGTTCCGCATCGTCGTCGAGCGCGTGGAAAGTTACAGGGCCGCGACGTGAGCACCACCCACTTGAACCGAACGTCGCGCGCGCAGAGAATGATCTTGCGGGGGTCGCGCATGAGCACGGTGTTGGTGGTGGAGGACGACGATGATCTGCGCGAGGTCGTCTTGCAAACGCTCGCGCGCAATGGCTTCACCGTGGCGGCGGCGCGCGACGGTCAAGAGGCGCTCGACTGGCTCGCGTCGCAGCCGCTGCCGAACGTCATCCTGCTCGACCTCATGATGCCGCGCATGAGCGGCTGGGAATTCCGCCGCCGCCAGCTCGCCGACGCGCGCCTCGCCGGCGTGCCGGTGGTCGTGATGACCGCGACCCACACGCTCGACGAGGCGGCCATCCACGCCGACGACATCGTGCGTAAGCCGCTGTCGTTCGCCGCGCTGGTGCAGACGATCAAACGCTACGAGAGCGCGCCCGCCGGGCGCAACCTCACCGCCCGCGGACCTTGACCGCGACCTCCACCGTGCCGAGGACGCGCGCGCCTTCGATGCGATAGTCGAACGGATAGCGGTTGGTCTTGAGCAGGTGGCCCTTGGTGTCGGTCAGGTTGGTCGCCTGGACGCCGAGCTTGAGCCAGTCGGTGACGCGATAGCTGAGGCGCGCATCGAGCGTGAACCACGGCGCCACCGACTCGGGACGATAGACCGCCGTCGGGCTGAGCGTGCCGTCGGGCGCGAAGCTGTCGCTGGGGCGGCGAAAGACGCGCCCTTGATAGTGGCCCTGCAGCGACGCGCCGAAGCCGTGGCCGCTGAACTGCACGCCGATGTTGAACACGTGCTCGGGATACCAGGCCAGCTGCTCCGACCTGGCGATGGTCAGATCGTGGATCTCCTCGTCGAGCTGATGCGCGAACGTGTAGTTGACGAAGCCGCCGAGGAGCGCCTGCGCGGTGATCGGCGCGTCGAAGAGCAGCTCGGTCTCGAGACCGGTGATGGTCGACGAGAACAGGTTGGTGGCGAGGTTCGGCATCGTCGCCGAGAAGTCGATGGGGTTGTCGTTCTTCTGCCAGAACCAGTCGGCGCGCAGGTCGAGGTGGCCGAACAGCGCCAGGTCGCCGGCGAGAGTCACCGCCGTCAGCTCCTCCGGCTTGGTCTGGTTGATGTTCGACGAGATGAAGTAGGTGTTGGCGCCGAACAGCTCGGTGGGCGCGGGCGCGCGAAAGGCGCGGTCGACCATCGCCTTGAAGACGAGGTCCTTCCACGGATGCACGAGGACGGCGAGGCGCGGGCTCACCTGTTGGAAGGTCTTGCTGCCGGCCGGGCGGCCGGGCTGCGTGATGTCGACGTAGCTTTGATACTGGAGGTCGTAGCGCAGCCCGCCGGTGACCGAGATGAGGCGCCGCAGGAAGCGTCCCGTCGCGAGCTGCGCGAAGACGCCCAGGTTGTCGACGGGGCGGTTGACGACCGGCTCGAGCGCCGCCGGCAGCGAATGGAGCTGTCCGTCGGGGAAGGGCGCCACGACGGCGCCGGTCGTGAGGTCGGCGGTGGCGCGGTGATCGTGATCGCCGGTGTAGACGAAGGTGCGGTTCTCGAGACCGACGAGCAGGGTCATCTGGCGCCAGAAGCGGATGCTGGCCTGTCCGCGCGCGAAGACCACGTTGGTCTCGTTGTCGAGGATCTCGGTCATCCCGTTGGGGAAGCCGGGCGTGCCGCTCGGATACATGCGCGCGCGGTAGTCGACCTCCTGGCGCTGCCACATGAGCACGAACTCGAGCTGCAGCCGCTCGTTCGCCAGCGGCGGTGGGCGATAGCTGAGCGACAGGTTCTGCACGTTGGTGGCCATGTCCTCGGGCTGATCGGGGACGTAGAAGAGCCAGCCGTGGCCGGTGCCGAACTTCCAGTACTGATAGTGCAGCTGCAGGGAGAGGCCGCGCAGCTTGCCGCGCGCTTCGATTTTGGCGAAGAGGTAGTCGCTCGAGCGGCGGTCGTCGACGCGGAACTTCTGCAAGAAGCCGAACGCGTCGGTGCGGCCGGAGGCGTCGTAGGAGTCGTAGCCGTTGCCATCCGACTCGGTGTGGTTGTAGGCGGCGACGAACGAGACGCCGTCGAAGACGTGGCCGGCGGCCAGATCATAGATGCGCGTGCCGGCGTTGCCGAAGCGCAAGACCGCCTGCGCCGGCCTGGCGTTGGAGGCGCTGATGGTGTTGAGCGCGACGATGCCGTTCATCGCCGACGAGCCGTACAGCGCCGAGCCGGGGCCGCGGGTGACCTCCATCGTCTCGACCATGTAGAGCGGCGTGATCGACCAGGTGTAGGCACTGAGGTTGACGTTGTTGTTGTGCGGGATGCCGTCGATGAGGAAGAGGAGATGGTTGTTGTTCCAGCCTTCGTGCAGGCCGCGTGACGAGACGGTGACGCGCTCGTAGTCCTGCGCCGGGGCGAAGCCGGGTTGACGGAAGATGACGTCGTTGGCGCTGAGCCAGCCGTAGGCTTCGATCTGCTCCCTGGTGATGGCGCTGCCGACGGTGGGCGCCTCGCGCACGGGGAGCGCCGATTTGGAGGGCGCGCGCACCTGGATCTCCATGAGATCCTCGAGGCGCAGCACCTCGAGCGCGGCGGGGTCGGGGCCGCTGGCCTCCGGCTCGGGCGACTGCGCGCGCGCCACGGTCGGCAGCGCGAGCGCCAGAACGGCGAGGGTGAGGGCGAGGGCGGAGCGGCCGAAAAATGCGGCGAGGCCACAGTGTCTCATGCCGCACCCTCTCGCGACGTCGACGACGCGCGCGAGGCGGGCGATGCCGGTGCCGCGGGCGACGCGGGCGACGCCGGCACCTCGGGCGGTAGCTCGACGACAAAGGTCGAGCCTTGGCCGGGCGTGCTCTCGACCGAGATCTTGCCGCCGTGCGCCGTCACGATCTGGCGCGTGATGTACAGCCCGAGACCGAGCCCGCCGTAGTTGACGGAGACGGCGCGCTCGAAGCGCTCGAAGATGCGCTCCTGGCTCGGCAGATCGACGCCGATGCCGTGATCGCGCACGCGCAGCACCGTCTGCTCCTGACGTCGCGCGACCGCGATGTCGATCGGCTTGCCGTCGCCGTACTTGATCGCGTTTGACACCAGGTTGACGACCACCTGCTCGAGGCGGAGCGGATCCCATTGCCCTTTGGCCTCCGCCGGAAGATCGAACGACACCTGGTAGCCGCCGCGCTGAATCTCCGCCGAGAACTGCGCGATGACGTCCTTGACGAGGACGACCAGGTCGACCTCCTGCGAGGCGAGCGCGAAGCGACCGATGGCGATGCGCGAGACGTCGAGGAGGTTGGTCACCAGCCGCTCGAGGCGGCGGACCTGACGCTCGGTGAGCGCGAAGCTCGACTGCAGGCGCTTGGCCTCGGCCGGGTCGGCGATGGCCGGCGGCATCTCCATCAGGCTCTGCACCTGCAGCTTGAGCGAGGTGAGCGGGGTCTTGAGCTCGTGCGACGCCACCGAGAGGAACTCGTCGCGCACCCGGATCGCTTGCTGCGCCTCTGACTGCCGCCGCCCGATCTCGGCCAGCATCGCGTTGAACCCGTGCGCCAAAAGCGCGATCTCGTCGCGGCCCCGATCGTCGGCGCGCACGCTGTAGTCTTCGCGCTGCGCGATCTGTTGCGCCACGTCGGCCAGCTTCTGCACGCGCCGCGAGACCATCTGTTCGAGCGCCCACGCCAGCATCAGCGACGCGGCGAGGACGCCGGCGATGAGCCACACGAGGCCCCACAGATAGGCGCGCACGCGCGAGGTGAGCGGCGCGGTCGAGGTGTGCAGCACGATGGTGCCGAAGCGCGTGCCGTTGCGGTCCACCGGCCGCACGACGGTGATGCGCGCGCCGTCGCGGGTGACCAGCGCCTCCGGCGCCGGCGGCACCAGGTCGATCGGGGCGCCGATGTTGCCGACCCGGTTGTAGGCGGCGAAGCGATGGCCGGCCAGATCGTAGAGCACCGCGTCCAGGAACTCCTCGTGATTGCCGAGGGTGCGCAGCACCTGCTCGGCGGCGCGCGGGTTGTCGAAGGCGAGTGCGGCGGCGCCGAACTCGGCCACCATGCTGCCCATCAGCGCCGACGACGCCAGCATGTCGGTCTGGATGTCGCGGATCTCCTTCTCGCCGACGATGGCGAGAACACAGAAGACGGGGATGAGGATCACCGTCAGCGTCAGCGCGATGAGCTTGCGCCGGATCGAGGCGCCTTGCAGTCGACGGGTCACGGCTGCACCTCCGTGACCACGCGCGCCAGGCGCAAGAGCTGCGCGCTGACGTTGAGCCCGCTCTTGCGCAGCTCGTTGGAGCAGATTTCGAAACGCACGTGGCCGTCCTCGTCGAGGATGAGATTGATGAGCACGCCCTCGCGCGCGAAGCCTTCGGAGTCACCGACGGTGAGGACCGGCTTTCCCGAGAGCCTGGTGATGATCTGCTTGATGTGCCCGCGCTCGCTGCCGGCGACGAAGAGGAGATGGCAGGCGCCGGCATCGGCGGTCGGCTTGAGCCTGCGCAGCTCGACGCGTCGCTCCTTGAGCCGCCGTCCGGCGATGCGCTCGAGGTGCGCTTCCATCGGCGTGGAGCCGACGACGCAGAGGACGAACGGGGCGTCGGGTCCGGCGAACACCTGGGTCGGCCAGTCGATGAAGCGGGTGAAGCGCTCGATGAACTCGGCCTTTACCGGGTACTCGAGCTCATCCGCGGCGGCCGACGCGGGGCATGCGCCGGCAATCGCGGCGACGAGCGCGAGCGGCAGCGCGACCCTCGGCATGCGGCGCGACATCAACCCCCGGCCGCGAGTCTACTACGAGCCCTCTGGCATGCGGCAATTTGCCGCACAGCGCCGGCCGCGTCCCTGGTATAGCGTGGAGGCGGGCCCCGGCTTTCTTGCGCGAGACTGCCGGCGTGCTAAATCGAAAGTGCGAGGAGTATGGGGGCGGGATCCTGCACGTAGTGATGGTCGAGGACAACGAGCTGAACGCCGAGCTGGCGTGCGATCTGCTCGAGCTCGCCGGCCATCGCGTGACGGTGGTGGGCGATGGCACCGCCTTTCGCGCGCTCGTCGAACAGGACGTGCACGTCGACATCTTTCTTCTCGATCTGCTGCTGCCCGACGCCGACGGACGCGACCTCTTGCGCGAGCTGCGCACGCGCGGCCGGCACGAGGGAGTGCCGGCGGTGGCGCTGACGGCCCAGGCGCTGCGCGGTGACGCCGAGCGTCTCCTCGACGAAGGGTTCGACGCGGTGCTCAACAAGCCCATCGACACGAGGTCGTTCGCGGCCGCGGTCGCCAAGCTGGCGGCGAGCGGCCGGCGGCGCTGATGGCGCGCATCCTCGTGGTCGACGACGTGGCGATGAACCGCGAGCTGTTGCGCGTGCTGCTCGAGCCGGCGGGACACGAGGTCATCGAGGTCGATTCGGGCGAGGCGGCTTTGTTGGCGGCGACCGCGACGCCGCCCGATCTGGTGCTGCTCGACGTCATGTTGCCGGGCATGAACGGCTTCGAGACCGCCTCGAAGCTGAAGCAGCGGACGGGCGGCTTCTTGCCGATCATCATGGTCACGTCGCTCAACGATCCGTCGTCACGCCTGTTGGCGCTGCGCGTCGGGGCCGATGACTTCGTCTCCAAGCCTATCGACCGCTGGGAGCTGGCGGCGCGCTGCAACAACCTCCTCAAGCTCCGCTCCCAGGAGCGCGAGCTCGCCGAGCGCAATCAGCAGCTCATCGAGCTTCAGCGGTTTCGTGACGAGATGGCGTCGTTGGTGGTGCACGATCTCAAGAACCCGATGGCGGTGGTGCTCTCGAACCTCGAGTACGTGCTGGCCGGCGACGACATCCTCACCCAGGATCAGCGCGATGCGATCCTCGATGCGCGCAGCGGCGCGTTTCGCACACTGCGGCTGCTCGCCAACCTGCTCGACGTGTCGAAGCTGGAGGCGTCGCGGCTCCTACTGCAGCGCGCCAAGATCAACTTCGAGCGGCTGATCGAGCCGATCCTCGGCAATCGGACGCGCCTCCTGGCCAGCCGCGGCATCGTCCTGACGTTGGCGATGGCGCCGGACGAGGTGGCCATCGACATCGATCTCATGACGCGCGTCATCGAAAACATTCTCGATAACGCGCTTCGCTATACCCCGGCGCAGGGCAGCGTGAAGATCGAGGCGCGCTGTACGCCGGAGAGCTGCGAGCTGCGCATCGGCAACTCGGGGCCGCCGGTACCCGAGGCGGAGCGGCCGCACATCTTCGAGAAGTATGGGCAGGCCGAAGGGGCGCAGCGCACCAACCTCGGCCTCGGCTTGTACTTCTGCAGGCTGGTGGTGGAAGCGCACGGCGGCAAGCTCACGCTGGATTCCGAGGCGACGCTGCCGACCGTGTTCTCGATGCAGTTGCCGCGCTCGCCGGCGTAGCGCTCCCGAGGCTGCGGCCGCCGCGAGCGCCGCGGCCAGCCGACGCCGTCTCGTCGCTGCGTCATTGTCGCCGCATCGACTGCAGTCCCGTCGCCCCCGCTCGAGTGCAGCGCGCGGTGGGCACTCCCGATCGAAGCGGCGCGCCGCGGCCATGCGCCGGGTCGCGTCTCCACGGGAGGTGTCAAGCGCGGATGACTGCGGGTGAGCGGACTCCCACCTCATCCTCGCAGGACCGCAGTGCTTCCCGGCGATTCCGCAGTCTTGCGCGTTTTCGCGCGCGGGCACATCGCTTGCTGATGTGGCTCGCAGGTCAACCGACATGGACACGGCGCCCGTCTTCCTCTTCATCCTGTTGGTCTTCGCCAACCGGTACGTCTTTGGTCTCTATCTCAAGCTCGTCAAAGGGCGCCGCTTCGACGAAACGACCTCCACGTACGAACCGACGGTCACCATCGTCGTGCCCCTCTTTAATGAGGGGCGCTCGATCTACGACACCATCCTCAGCCTGATCGCGCTCGACTATCCGCGCGAAAAGCTCAGCGTCACCGTCGTCGACGACTGCTCGACCGACGACAGCTACGACTGGGCCTGCCGCGCCGCCGCGCTCCATCCCGAGCAGGTGCAGGTCCTGCGCAACCCGCACAACATGGGCAAGCGCAAGGGCATCAACCATGCCGTGCGCGAGACGCACGCGGAGATCGTCGTCTCGGTCGACTCCGACGTCCTCGTCGATCCACGCGCCGTGCGCGAGCTGGTCGCGCGCTTCACCGCGCCCGACATCGCGGCGGTCGGCGGGCGCGTGCACGTCACCAATGCCAACGAGAACTGGCTCTCCCGCATGCAGACCATCAAGTACTTCTTCGGCCAGGAGCTCCTGAAGAACCTCGAGCGCTCGCTGCAGTCGGTGATGTGCCTCTCCGGCTGTCTGACCGCCTACCGCCGCCACGTGCTCCTCGAGCTGGAGCCGATCCTCGAGGACCGCAACGTCTTCGGCGTGCCGATCAAGTACGGCGAAGATCGCTTCCTGACGCGTCAGATCGTCAAGGCGGGCTATCGCACGCTGCTCACGCTCGACGCCTTCTGTTACACCAAGGCGCCGACGACGCTGACCGCCTACTTCAACCAGCAGCTCCGCTGGAAGCGCTCCAACGTCATCGACTTCGTCTGCGGCCTGCAGCACGCCTGGCGGCTGCACCCGCTCGTGGGCGTGCACTACCTCTCGATGTTCGCGCTGCTGCTCGTCTATCCGTTCATCATCATCATGCACCTGCAGAACGGCGACTTCGTGCCGCTCATCGCGTTCCACGTGGAGCTGCTCGGGCTCCTGGCGGTCATCTACCACTTCCACCCGTCGACGCGCCGCCTGGCGCCGCAGTTTCGCGTACATCCGATCTGGTTTCTGCCGATGGCGGTGCTCATGCCGACCGCCTACCTCATCCTGACGCCGCTCGGTCTCTTCACCTTGCACTCGTCGAGCTGGGAGACGCGCGGTCACGGTGCCGTCGTCCCGGGGAAGATCTCGTGATCGTCGCCGCCCATCAGCCGCACTTTCTGCCCTGGCTCGGCTATCTGGCCAAGGTAGCCGCCTGCGACCTGTTCGTCGTCATGGACGACCTGCAGTACGAGGCGCAGAACTTCCAGAACCGCAATCGCGTCAAGATCAACCACGGTCCGTCGTGGCTGACGGTGCCGCTCGAGCGCGGCCCGCAGAACGAGCTCATCCGCGACAAGGGCATCTGGAACGGCGGCAGCCCCAAGGAGCATTGGCAGCGCCGCGCGCTCCAGACGCTGCGCATCCACTATGGCTCGGCGCGCTACTGGTCGACCTACGCAGCCGAGCTGACCGAGGTCTTCACGCGCCCGTGGACCCGGCTCCTCGATCTCGATCTGCACATGCTGAAGCTGCATCTCGAGTGGTTCGAGATTCGTAAGCCCGTGCTGTTGGCGTCGTCGCTGGGGCTGTCGGGGCAGAAGACCGATCGCATCGAAGCGCTCTGCCGCACCGTGAGCGCGACGACCTATCTGTCGGGCCGCGGCGGCTCGAGCGGCTACCTCGACGAGTCGCAGCTGGCGCGCGCCGGCATCGCCGTGGCCTGGCAGCGCTTCCAGCATCCGATCTATCCGCAGCGCTATTCGTCGCGCGGCTTTCTCACGCACCTCGGTGCGATCGATTGCTTGCTGAACTGCGGACCCGACGCGGCGCGCCTGTTGCGCGACGCGATGGCCGTGTCCGCGCCTGTAGAAGCCGTCCAAGCGGCGGTGAGGTGAACCGTGACCTGTTTGTCACACGTTGGATCGACTACCAAGGTTCTCGCGTTCGGAGCGCACCCCGATGACCTCGAGGTCGGCGCGGGAGGGCTCCTGGCGCGGCTGGCGCAGCAGGGCGCGCACGTCATCGCCGCCGTCGTCTCGGTGCCGTCGATGCTGGCCGAGCGCGTCAAGGAGGCGTCGGCCGGCGCCGGCATCCTCGGCGTCAAGCTGGCCATCTTGAACTACGAGAAGAAGTGTCGCGTCGAGGACATCCCGATGCACGCCATCGTCGCGCAGATGGACACGCTGGTGAACGACATCCGTCCCGACCTGGTGATCACGCACTCGGCCAACGATCTCCACTGGGATCATGGGCTCGTCAATCGCGCGACCGTGTCGGCGGTGCGGCGCTGGCCGTGTAACCTGCTCGCCTACGTCTCGAGCTACGAGATGAACGCGCAGGTGTCGTCGCGATCGATGGGCCAGTGCTTCGCCGACGTGACGACGACGATCGATCGCAAGGTCGACGCAATCGCGGCGCACCAGTCGCAGCTGCGCAACATCGACCTCGAGTCCACGCGCGATCTGGCGCGCGCCATGGGTCGCCTCGCCGGCGTCGAATACGCCGAGGCCTACGAAGTCTTGCGCTTGCGGTTCTAGGAAGGGATCCCATGAAGATCGGAGTTCGCCATTCGGAGCCGCACAACGTGACGCCCACCAGGGGGCCGCTCGGGACGCCGCGCCCGCCGACGATGCCGCACCTGCGCGTCGTTCCGCCGCAGCCGCCGACGCCGGTGCCGCCGCCGCTCGGCGCGCCGCCCGCCTGGGCGCGCCCGGTCTCGCCGCCGCTGCCGCCGCTCGACACGGCCGCGCTCCTCCACGATCCGTCGGTGGCCAACGCCTTCGAGGGCATGCTCACCAAGAACACGAACATGCACCGGCTCTTCCGCAAGGTCGGCGCGGCCGGCGACGGCGCGCGCGCGCGCTTCGGGCGGCTCGTCGAGCATCTGCGCCTCCTGTATCAGCTCAAGCTGTCCGTGCAGCTCGAGCACCTGAAGCAGCGCAAGCGGCTCGATCAGGCGCAGCTCAACAGGTGGATCGTCTCGACCTACAAGGTGCTCGGCTTCAGCATCCTCACGCTCATCGTGCTGGCGCTGGTCTCGTATCTCGGCTCGAACGTCTTCTACTGGTTCAGCTCGAGCTGGATCGAGCCGACCGTGATCTCGCCGACCGACGACAAGGTGCTGCAGCTCTCGTCGAAGCTGGCCGAGGTCACCGGCGCGCGCGACAAGGTCGCCGCCGAGCTGGCCGATGCCGACCGCATCATCGCCATGCAGATCGAGTTCCTCGACGGCGCGCACAAGGCGATCCAGGAGGAGCTGGTCGATCGCAAGCAGGAGCTCGACCGGCTGGTCGCGCTCAATCGCAGCTTCACGTCGACGCGCGCCGAGGTGCGCAACAACAGCCGCGCCTATACCGGCTTCTCGCGGCGGCGCCTCAAGGCCGAGTACGGCGCGCATCTCATCGACCGCGAGTCGGCGGTGTCGGGCGCGATGCAGCTGTCGCAGATCGCGCAGGGCAACTTGAGCCTGGCCGAGAAGTCGGTGGAGCTCGACAAGCGGACCTCGGCGCTGCACCGCGAGACCGACGCGCTGGCGTCGATCATCTCGCATCAGCCGGCCACGCGGCACAGCTACGAAGTGATGCACATGCTGCAGGAGCTGAAGCGGGCCGAGGTGGAGCTGGCAAAGGCGCGCGACAACCGCGGCGTCCTGGTCAAGAGCCTGGCCCGATACGACGTGATGGTGAAGTCGCTCGCCGATTCGCCCTACCTGCGCGCGGTCGAGCGCAAGGACGCCATCGCGTTCGTTCCCTACGACAACGTGTCGAAGGTCAAGGCGGGCGCGCCGCTGTACTCCTGCTCGCTCGGGCTCTTCTTCTGCCGCCGCGTCGGTCAGGTGACGGCGCTGCTCGCGGGCGAGATGTCCTTCAAGCACCCGCTGCACAACACGATGCTGCGCGGACAGTCGGCGCAGGTGCAGCTCGACAATCCCCACGCCGCCGAGCGCACGGTCCTGTTCTCCGGCGGGAGGCCGATCCTCTTCTAGATGCGCGCCTGGGTGATGATGGCGGCGCTCCTGGCGCCTGCGACGGCGATGGCAGCGACGGCAGAGGACTACGGCGAGGACGCGGAAGGCTACTGCGCGTTCGCCAACGCGGTGGCCAACTCGGAGAGCTCGATCCTGTTCTCGCCGTCGCTGTTTCTCGACTACGGCGTGGTCAACGGCAATGATCTGACGAGCGGCTCCGGCGGCGCGATCGCGGGGCCGCCCGCGCATCGTTTGACCATCGGGGCGCGCTATTCGCTGGTCGGGCTCTTGCGCGGCGTCACCAACAAGCAGCGGGCGAGCGCCGACTGCGACCGCTATCGGGCCTCGAGCGGGTTGGCGCGCTTCCTCGTGGAGAATCGCGAGCAGGTGTCGCCGTCGGCGCTCGACGCGAAGCTGGCCATCTTGCACGCGGCGCGCAACAAGGCGCTGGCCATCGTCAAGGACGTGCGCGCGGCGGTCGAGCGGCAGCGCGCGACGGTCGAGGAGCTGCAGGCGGTCGAGGTCAAGGTCGACGAGCTGGAGGTGTCGACGACGGAGGCGGAGGCACAGCGTGCCGGTCTGCCGTCGCGGTCGTCGGTGGCGTCGCCGGGCGAGCTGCTCAGGCGCCATCGCGAGGCCGACAACGAGGTCGAGCGCTACGAAGGGCGGCTGCGCGTGTCGCAGGCGTTCGACCTCAGCATTCGCGGCGGCTACGATCGCTTCTTCGGGCTGCGCGACGACAATCCGTACTTCGTGGTCATGTCGCTGAGCATCAATCCGGCGGCGGTCTATCAGGCGTTCGCGGAGTCGGATGCGACGAAGGCGCGCGCGCGGGCCGTGCGGATGGCCAACGACGGCGTCGAGCAAAAGGCGGATCTCTTGATCGCGCGGCTGCGGGCGCTCCACGCCGGCGAGAAGCGGCGCCTGGTCGAGCTGCGCACCTTGCTCGCCGACGTCGAGGGGCGCTTGCGCTCGCTCGACGCCATCGAGGGCGAGAAGCTGCGCCGCTTTCGCGACGCGACCTGGTTCGACTGGGTGCGCCTGAAGTCGGAGCACGAGTTTCTGCGCGTGCACGTCGCCGAGCTGACCCAGACGCTCGGCGGGGACGGCGGATGAGTCGTGGCCTGGCGCTGGTGAGCGGCCTGGCGGTGGTGGCCGCGTTCGGCGCGATGGCGCGCGCACGCGGCGACGAGGCGCGGCGCGTCGATGCGGGCGAGTGGTGCGTGACGCGCGGGAAGCTGAGCGCCGGGAGCGACGGGCGGGCGCGCATCGAAGAGCCGAAGGTGCGTGCGGTGGTGCCGAAGACCGACGGCAACGACGTCGAGATCCGGTTCGACTACGACGGGCCGAGCGTCGAGACGGCGCGGCTCGGGTCGGGCGAGCTGCGGCGGCAGATCGGGCTGAAGCTGCGCGCGGCCGATGGGTGCAATCTGGTCTACGTGATGTGGCGCATCGAGCCGCGCGCGGAGCTGGTGGTGTCGATCAAGCGCAACCCGGGGAAGCGGACGCATCGCGAGTGCGGGACGGCGGGGTATCAGAATCTGAAGCCGTCGAAGGGCGGGGCGGCGGCGGCGATGGGTGCGGCGATGGCGATGGCGCCGGGCTCGCATCATGCGTTGCACGCGGTGCTGAGCGGGCGGATGTTGCGCGTGTGGGCGGACAAGGCGCTGGCGTGGGAGGGCGAGGTCGACGCCGATGCGCTCGAGGGGCCGGTCGGGATGCGAACGGACAATGTGCGCGTGACGGTGGAGCTGCTGGCGCGGCGCGGGGGGCAGGGTGCGGCGGCGTGCGGGGCGGGTGGGGCACGGGGGGCGGCGGCGGAGGCGGCGGAGGAAGACTAGGGCGCCTCGCGTTGTCGGGGAGTCGGGTGACTGGCGGGTGACTGGCGGGTGACGCGCCAAGGGGCGCGCTACACTATCGCGCATGCTGACGGTGGAGCCGCATCCGCATCTCGAGTTGGGGGCGTTCGTGACACGGTTTCCGGCGGCGCTTGGGAGCGTCGCGGTGCCGGAGTGGGTGGGGGCGCTGTTGGCGCTCGATGCCGCGGCGCCGTTTTCGGCGGACGACTCGGTGCGGGCGGCGGTGCGCGATGTATTGCGCGCGTTCGGGTACAAGCCGACCGGGCGCGGGAAGCCGGCGTCGGAGTATCTGATCCGCGCGGTGGGAGAGAAGGCGCTGTCGTCGATCAATCTCGCGGTCGATATGAACAACGCGGTGTCGCTGCACTCGGGGCTGCCGGTGAGCGCGGTCGACCTCGATCGGGTGCGCGGGCCGTTGCGCGTCGCCGTCGCGCAGGCGGGGGCGGAGTATGTGTTCAACGCGGGCGGGCAGGTCATCCAGGTGGCCGGGTTGCCGTGTCTGTTCGATGCGGAGGGGGCGTGCGCGAACGCGGTGAAGGATGCGCAGCGGACGAAGACGACGCCGGAGACGCGGGCGACGTTGTCGCTGGTGTGGGGGGCGAGGGTGCTAGGGGAGCGGACCAGGCGGGTGACGGAGTGGTATCGGGAGATGGTGGAGCGGGCGGGGGGGAGGACGGAGGAGGCGTAGGGGTGGGGGCAAGGGCAAGGGGACTTCTCGGAGGGCTTTGACGAGGCGGGCCTTGCGGACCGTCTGTGCTTGATCGAGACGCTTTCGCGTCGTGCACTATGCGTTTCTGAAAGACCACATTCATTTGATCGTCGAGGCGGTGGATAGGGTCGCGTTGTCGAGGGGGATGCAAGGGCTGGGAGTGAGGGTTGCAAAGGCAGTCAATAAACTCGTGGGACCCGACCCGTTTGCGTCGAGGGTGGCGGTAAGTGCGCCGCGGACGTGGTTGATGCGGCAGGTGGTGTAGGGGTCAGCCTGTGAGGAAGGGGCGGATGGCGGCGAGGACGG
>JAQBQH010000325.1 GCA_028287105.1 Myxococcales bacterium | reverse complement strand
GCGCTCGACGGCGCGCCCGGTGCGCGCCGCTGGCAGGCCAAGGCGGCGCGCGCGCTCGCGACCGAGGCCGCGCGGCAGGTCGGCAGCGACGGGGCGCACTTCGAAGCCTCGACGGCGTACCACCGCTGGGCGCTCGAGCTGATGCTGGTGGCGCACCTCTACGCGCGCGGCGCCGATCGGCTGTCGCCCGTCGCCGAGACGCTGCATCGGATGTTCATCTTCACGCGCAACTACGTCGGCCCCGACGGCTGCGAGCCCGCCTTTGGCGACGGTGACGACGCGCGCCTGTACCCGATCGTGCCGCGCGCCGCCCGCGACCACGCCTATCTCCTGCCCGTCGGTGCCGCGCTCTTCGGCGATCCCGAGCTGCGCGCGCCCGGCGGCGACTTCTCCGAGGAGGCGCTGTGGCTCGTCGGGCCGCGCGCCTGGCACGACTGGTCGTGGCTGCCGGCGACGGCGCCGCCGCGGTCGGCGTCGTTTCCCACGGGCGGGGTCCACATCCTGCGCAGCGATCGCTGGCAGGTAGAGCTGCGCTCGGGCTCCTACGGGCAAAAGGGCGTCGGCGGCCACGCGCACAACGATCAGCTGGCGCTGGTGGCGTGGCTCGACGGCCAGCCGCTGCTCGTCGACGCCGGCACCGGCAGCTATGCCGCCGACATGGTCACGCGCGATCGCTTTCGCGGCACCGCCGCGCACTCGACCGTGATCATCGAGGGCGAGGAGCAATCGCCCATCCTCGACGGGCGGCCGTTCGCGCTCGTCGATCATGGACGCGCGCCCAGGGTGCGTCTCGAGGACGTCGGCCATCGCGCCGTCCTCGTCGGCGAGCATCGTGGCTACGAGCGGCTGGCGGCGCGCGTGCGCCATCGCCGCCAGGTGACGCTGCGGCGCGATCTCGAGGTGCTCATCGTCGAGGATGCGCTGAGCGGGCGCGGCAAGGTAGGGCTCGAGCTGCGCTGGCACCTGGCGCGGCCGGCGCGCCGCGGGCTCTCGGACGAAGTGCGCAAGCGGGTCGAGGCGCTGCAGGCGGAGCTCGGGCCGCTCGACCTCGATCGCGCGGTCACGATCGGCCGAGATGACGAGGTGGCGCTTGTCGGTAACTACCCCGACGACGCGCAACTCGACGTAATCGAAGGCTGTTTCTCGAAGAGTTACGGCCTGGTCGAGGCCATCCCTCTTGTTTCGTACACTGCGCGCCCTATTTTTCCCCAGATTCTGCGGACGGTTTTCATTCGTATACGGAGCCGATAGAGGACCATGGAAAGCGTGAGCTCGTTCGGAGACATCAAGGCTGCGCTGCAAGAACGCGGCACCGAGCTGTCGGACGCGGCGCTCGAGCCTCTCATTCGTGAGCTGTGGATTCGCGCCGGGGAGTCGAGCCCCGTCGCTGATGTGCGTTTCGAGAGCGCCGAGGACGTCGCCGTCGCCTTCGTCGACAAGCTGCAGACTCCGTCGGCGGCCGTCGACAAGGTGCTGCGCGCCGGTCGCGCGCTCATCGAGGTCGCGGAGGGCACCGAGCGCCTCGACGCCGTCGGCATCGGGCGGCTGCGCCAGCTCGTCGATTCCGCGGCGGTGCAAATCGCCAGCTGCATCGAGCAGGGCCGCATCGGCCGGCGCTCGGCGTGGCTGTCGTTCCTCGCCCACGAGCTCAAGAATCCGCTCAACACGATCCTGAACGCGCTGTGGCTCCTGCGCGAGCGCGGGACCGAGGCGCCGCAGGCCGCTCGTTTCATCGAGCTGGCCGAGCGCGCCGTGAAGAAGCTCGAGGAGCGCATTCGCGACCTCAAGACGCTCGATCAGTCGATCGCCGCCCTGCCGCCAGGCTGGGAAGGTCGACTGGCACCGAAACGCCGCTAAACACCACCGCAACTACGCTCAACCGCAGGGTATTCACTGGTCTTGACAGTGGGTGGTCCCCGCGCGTATATGTAGTAGTAGGAAATGAAAATCGTTTTCAAAATCATTTCGCAACTGAGGCTGCTGGCGGCGCTGGCCGTGCTGGCGGCCGCGGTTCCGGCGCGCGCCGACCAGGTCTACTTCACGCCGCGCGATCTGCTGGGCGACTTCTTCCGCTCGAGCCAGAACGTCACCTACAAGAAGATCCAGCTCGACGACGGCGCCCGGCAGCGGCTGCAGCATCGCCTCGGCTACACGCCGTCGAAGCAGAGCTACACGTTCTACGTCGCCACGTCGGGCGGCCACGTCGACGGCTACGCCCTCATCGACGAAGAGAAGGGCGAGCATCAGCCCATCACGTTCGCGGTCAAGCTGTCGCCGGCCGGCAAGATCGAGCGCCAGGAGATCGTCATCTATCGCGAGGCGCGCGGCGACGAGGTGCGCGACGAGAAGTTCCGCCACCAGTTCGTGGGCAAGGGCCCGTCCGACGCCATCACCACCGAGCAGGACATCATGGCCGTCTCGGGCGCCACGATCTCGTCGCGGGCGATGGCGGTCGGGGTCAAGCGCGCGGTGGTGCTGTTCGACGAGCTGGTCAAGCCGACGGTGGTCGTGACCGCGAGCCGGTGAGGCAGTTCGCTTCAAGCGGATTCCGCATCTGGAACCTGTCGCCCGAGGCCAAGCTGGTCTACACCGGCTTCGGCGTGTTCGCGCTCCTCGCCATCGCGGTCTCGATGCTGTTCTACGAGGACCTCGTCGGAGCGCGCAGCGCCGGGGTCGCCGGCTACTACGCGGGGAGCGCGGCGACGGCAGGCAAGGGAGCAGCGACCGGCGCGGCCAACGGCGCAGCGACGGGCGCGGGGCCCAAGATCGAGATGCCTGACGAGACCGCGGGCGGCCCGGCGGGCCCCGAGCGGATCACCGTCGCGGTGACCTATCGCAAGCTGTTGGAGGTGACCCACTTCCATCTGTTCACCGTGCCGGTGTTCCTCTTGATCATCGCGCACCTGTTCATGCTGACCGCGCTGTCGTCGAGGGCGAAGCTGGCGTGGATCGCGACCGGATGGATCTCGTCGCTGTTGCATCTGGCGGCGCCGTGGCTGATCCGCTACGGCGGGGCGGGCTGGAGCTTTGCGTACCCGGTGTCGGGGGCGGCGATGGCGCTGGCGCTGTCGGTGATGACGGCCTATCCGATCGTGATGATGTGGCGGCGGCCGTCTGCGAAGACCACCGAGCCGGCGCGACCGGAAGCGTAACGCCGACGCGTTCTAGAACATGAAGGCAAGGCCGACGTTGTAGCGGTCGATGTTCTGATCGGCGGCGGCGGTGGCGTCGGTGGAGACGCGCTGGTAGTCGAACTTGAGGGCGATCTCGGCGATGGGGCGGAAGGTGAGACCCGCCGTCACGATGTCGCGATTGTTGCCCGGTGCGCGCGCCAGATCCGACGGCAGCTGGTACTGCGTGTCGACATGCTCGTAGCGGAGGAACGGCACCAGCTGCAGGCCCGAGCGCAGCTTGAGCGGGTGGAGGACGTTGTAGCCGAGCTCCACGTAGCCGCCGATCAGCTGGTGAGCGACGGGGCCCTCGAAGGTGGTCATGGCGGCGAGGGCGGCGTCGGCGAGCGCGCGGTTGAGGCGGTGGATGCCGCCGATCCACGCGGTGGCCAGCTCGCCGCGGAATTCGAGCCCGCGCGTGCGCAGGCGCAGGTCGACGTCGAGCATCGTCACCGGGACCGAGTCGCCCTCGGCGCCCTTGAACAACGCCTGCCCCTGGTCGGCGTGCGAGTAGTAGAACGACGCGCCGACGTCGGCGGTGATGCGATATTTGTAGAGGAAGGGTAGGCCGTAGTCGGCGCGGGCAATCAGGCCCCAGTCGTGGCCGAGGGCGAGCGCGGCCTCCTGGTGGCCGTCGCGGACGCCGTTGGAGGCGGTAAAGCCGTTGGCCTTGAAGCCGTTGATCACGTAGGCCTGGTAGCGCAGGCCGCGCACGTCGCCGAAGACGCCGGCGCCCGGCTCGCGCCACGTCGACGGGATGATGACGGTGTCGGTCTCGGGGCGGTCGACGCCGTTGAAGGTCGAAGGCTCGTGATAGATGTTGATGATCCCCATCGGGATCAGGATGACGCCGGCGCGGAAGTTGAGCGGCTTCCAGGCGAGGTAGTCGAGGAAGGCCTGCTCCAGCTCGAACTCGCCGACGTCGCTCGCCGAGGTGATGGCGTGCTCCAGCTCGAGCTCACCGTAGAAGCGCAGCTTGTCGGTGAAGTTGTGGCCGATGAAGAGGACCATGCGGCGCATGTCGACGATGTTCGGGCCGTTGGATGGGGCGTTGAAGGTGAGCTCGCCGTAGCCGCCGATGGCGGTCGAGTTGGCGGGGGCGGGCTGGTAGAGCGGGACCTCGATCTGGTTCTCGCGCTGGAGCTGCAGCATGGGCACGCGCGGAATGGCCTGTTTGGGCTCTTCGGGGGGCAGCTCGATGGAGGGCTGTGCCGTCGCTGCGCTGGCCGTGAAAAGGAGCCAACTGATAATGAAAATAGTTTTCAATTTCATACTTCGGAGATACCACGCGGCTTCGCGGCGTGTCAACGCTGCCGTCGCTGAGCGCGCAGCCGCCTGGCATGTCGGAGCTGGAGGGTTGGGAGCTCGGGCCTGCGCGCGTTGGGAGCTTCGGGGCGTGCGCGCTCAGTTGATGAGCGCGGCCTCTTCGGGACGGCCGAGCGCGCGGAGGAGCTCGACGACGACCTCGTCGACCGGGGCGTCGCGCGCCATCTTGACCACGGTCGTCTTTTTGCGGAGCGGCGCGATGGCGGCCTCGTCGTCGTCGTTGTGCACGAGGGCGACGTCGGCGTCGAGCGCATCGAGCAGCGCGATGGCGTCGAAGCTCGATGCGACCCCGAGCGCGCGCAGCCCCAATCGTCGCAGGCAGAGGAGCAGCCGCGAGCGCGACTGCTCCTCGCCGTCGACGACGAGGACCGTCAGCCCCTCCACGAGCTACTCCGAGAGCAGCCGGTCGAGCGAGGGCACCACCAGGCGGCGCTTGATGACCTTGAGCAGACCCTTCTGCTGGAGGACACCAATCGCCCGCGTCACCTTCTCGCGGCTGGCGCCGGCCAGATCGGCCAGGGTGCGGTGCGTGAGGTCGAGCGCGATCTCGATGCCCTCCTCGCGGGGCTGGCCCCAACGCTCGGCCAGGAGCAGCAGCGCCGACTTCAGGCGCGCCTCGGTGGTGTAGCGCGACAGCATCCGCACCAGGCGCCACGAGTCGTCGAGGCGGCGCGCCAGCTGCGCCGTCAGTCCGCGCGACAGCTGTGGGTGCTGGGTGATCATGCGCTCCCAGTCCTCGCGCGGAACCACGAGCACCTTGGTCGGCAAGAGCGTGGTGCAGGTCGCCGAGACCTGGTTGCCGTGGAACTGCGCCAGCTCGCCGAACAGATCGCCGGGGCCGTGCAGCGCCAGGATGACTTCTTTGCCCTCCGGCGTGATCTGCGCTTCCTTCACGCCGCCCTCGCGGACGATGAACACGGAGCGCGCCGGCTCGTTGGCGCGGACGATGGTCGCGCCACGGGGATAGGACTGCTCGGCAGCACCGGACAGACTGAACATCGCCGGTTCGTCGAGATCGGCGAACAGCGGCATACCGCGCAGGGTCTCGAGGTCGACGGTCATGATTTGAGCTCCAGCAAGAGGTTTTCGATGTCGGCCACCTTGTCGTCCCAGCTTTCGTGCGCCATCGCGTCCGATCGCGCACGGTCTGGTCCAGCGCCCCCCGAGAGCGCCTCACCGACGCGGGTGACAAACGCGTCGGCGCCGTCGGCCAGGTAGACGCCGTGTTCAGCGACGGCTACCGCCTCCGGAATGTCGGTCGATACCACCGGTAGCCCGGCGGCCAGGTACTCCCGAAGCTTCAGCGGATTGGCGTTCTCGGTCAGCTCGTTCTTCACGAAGGGCAGAAGCGCTACGTCGAAGGCTTTGCAGTAGGCGGGCAGCTCGGCGTAGGGCTTGCGGCCGAGGAAGTGAACGTTGGGGAGCGCGCGCAGGCGCTCGATGCCGGCAGGGTTGGCGTTGTTGTGCTCGCCGACGATGACGACGGAGCCCTGGGGATAGGCTTCGGCGACGCGCGCCATCGCTTCGAGGTCGACCCACTCGGCGACGAGGCCGTAGAAGCCGAAGATGGGCTTGGGCAGGTCGCGCACGTCGGCCGGCAGCTCCAGCGCCGGATCGAGCGCCTTGGCGAAGTGCGCATGCTCGACGCCGTGGCGCACGAGGACGGTGTTCGAGTTGAGCTTCTGCTTCGAGTCCTGCAGCGGCGTCGAGCAGGTGATGACGAGGTCGCTCTGGCGGATGAGGTCGGCTTCGAGGTTGGCGATGTCGTCGCCGGCACCGTCGAACTTCGAGTACTCGTCGACGCAGTGGTAGACCACGTGGCTCTCGCCGAGCTTGCGCGCCACCCAGGCCGACGCCGGCACGAAGGTGTAGAGCAGCGGGTTCGAGAAGCCGAGCGTACGCATGGCGCTCTTCACCGTCGAGGTCACCACGAACTCGTTCACCCGACGCGCCGAGCGCGAGTGGTAGTTCGGGATGGCGAGCGGGGTGATGACGAAGATGTTGGGCGCGACCTCGACCGGGCCTTGCGTCAGCTGACCGGCGAACTTGCCCAGCTTGTCGATGATGCGCTTCATGTCGCGCGCCGAGGCTTTGGGCGCGCGGTTGCCGAGCGAGTTGACCCACAGGACGCGGTTACGGCGCGCCAGCCGCGTCATCACGTGCTTCTTCGAGAGCGGATCGCCGGACCAGTCGTTGGCAAAGCAGACGATGTCGCGATTTTCGAACCGCCGTTCTAATTCCGGAACCGCGGTTCCATTTCCGATGTGCAGCGCGTCGGTGGGCAGGGTGTCGGTGTGCAGTGCATCGGGTTCGGCGTTGAGTGCTTCGGCGACCATCAGGCGACCTCACGGATCGGCGCCGGACGCGCCGTAGAATTGAAGTTCGTGTGCCAGAGCTCGAGCACGACCAGCGGCCACAGCTCGGCCGACAGGTCGGCGCCGGCGTCGTGGCGCGACAGGAGCGATTGAATGAACTTGCCGTCGAAGCGCTCGCGAGCGAGCGAGCGTCCGTCGGTGAGCGCGTCGTGCATGAGGTCGCGCATCCCGCCGCGCAGCCAGGCCGCCGTCGGCGTGCCGAACCCCTTCTTGGGACGATCGAGGATCGACTGCGGCACGCGGCCGCGCGCCGCCTTGCGCAGCAGCGCCTTGCCGACGCCGTTGTTGATCTTCAGGTGATCGGGCAGCGACCAGGCGTGCTGCATCAGCTCGTGGTCGAGGAACGGCACGCGCAGCTCGATGGCGTGCGCCATGGTCATCTTGTCGGCCTTGACGAGCAGATCGTCGGGCAGCCAGACGCGCGAATCGAGGTAGAGCATGCGGCGCAGGGGCGACATGCCGCGCGTCCTCTCCCAGTGCGGGCCGAGGAGCGACGCCACGACCTCGGCGACCCCGCGGCCCGAGCCGCGCTGCTTGTGCAGCTGCACCACGACGTGGTCGTCGAAGGCGCGCGAGACGCCGCGATACGAGTCCTCGAGCGGGCGGCCGAAGAGGCGCGCGTTGCGGCGCAGCTTGTCGTGCGGCAGCATGCCGAGCAGCTCGCCGGCGAGCGAGAGCGCCTGACCACCGGCGCCGAGGCGCTGGCGCAGCTCTTCGAGCCGCTGCATCTTGCGATAGATGTAGTAGCCGCCGAGCGCCTCGTCGGCGCCTTCGCCGGAGAGGACGACGGTGACCTCCTCCTTGGCGCGGCGCGAGAGGAAGTAGAGCGGGACGCAGGCGGGATCGGCGACCGGCTCGTCGAGGTGCCAAACGATCTTGGGCAGCGCGTCGGCGGCTTCGCGCATGGTGACGCGCAGCTCGCGATGCTCGGTGCCGAGCGCCTGCGCAGCCAGGCGCGCATAGGCCAGCTCGTCTTCGGACTGGGCGTCGTCCTCCGCGTAGCCGACCGAGAAGGTCTTGAGCGCGCCGCGCGCGTCCTCGGCGCGGAGCATCGAGGCGGTGATCAGCGTCGAGTCGAGGCCGCCCGAGAGAAAGGCGCCCACCGGCACTTCGGACATGAGGCGCAGCTTGGTGACGTGGTCGACGCGCTCGCGCAGCTCGGCGGCGGCTTCGGCCTCCGTCGGTGGCGCGTGATCCTTGGTCTCGAAGCTGGCGAGGTCCCAGTACTGATGAATGGAGACCAGGCCGCCCGACCAGGTGAGGATGCTCGCCGGCGGCAGCTTCTTGACGCCGCGGAACATCGTCAGCGGCGCCGGCACGTAGCGCAGCGCCAGATAGGCGGTGAGCGCGTCCTCGTCGACCGAGGCGTCGACGCCGGGGACCGACAGGAGCGACTTGATCTCGGAGCCGAACACCAGGTCGCCACCGAGCTGCGCGTAGTAGACGGGCTTGATGCCCATGCGGTCGCGCACGAGGACGAGCCGCTGCTGCCGGTCATCCCAGATGGCGAAGGCGAACATGCCGCGCAGGTGCGTGGCGCAATCGGCGCCCCACTCTTCGTAGGCGTGCACGATCGCTTCGGTGTCGGAGTGGGTGCGGAAACGGTGGCCGCGCGCGATCAGCTCTTTGCGCAGCTCGACGTGGTTGTAGATTTCGCCGTTGAAGACGATCCAGACGGTGTCGTCTTCGTTGGCGAGCGGCTGACGGCCGCCGGCGAGATCGATAATGCTGAGACGACGGTGACCGAGGCCCACCTTGGTGCGCAGGTGGTAGCCGTGATCGTCAGGCCCACGGTGCGCAATCAGATCCGTCATGCGGAAAATCTCCGCACGATCGATCGAAGCTGATTGGTTCACGCGGCCGGCAATGCCACACATCGCGGATTCACCTCTCCGGCACCGCGTGGTTTGCGCGGCGCCTGTTACATCCCCTTTGCGAGCGCCGTGCCGGTCGCCACGGCGTCGAATTCGGCACCTACGCGACCGTAGAGGTCCAAAAGGGTAGGTAGGCAGTCCACCCGATGCGCGTATTCGGGTAAACGAGTGGCGAGCGATTGGAAGATTTGTTCCGCGCAGGCCGCCGAATCACCGACGGGAAAGAGCTTTGCCTCGGGCGGACGGGCGCCGACGTTCGACGCGACCGCGGGGCGGCCGAGCGCCAGCGCTTCGCGCACGCTGATGGCGTCACCATCGGCGAGCGTGGGGCGAACGAAGACGTCGGCGGCGGCGACGATGGCGAGCGCACGCTCGCGCGCCATCTCGCCGAGCTGGTGGACGGCGCCGCCGAGGCCGCGGGCGCGCACGGCGGCGGCGAGCGCCGGCTCGCGCGTGCCGGGGCCATAGATGACGAGGCCGGCGCGCGGCTCCCTGGCGCGCACGGCGGCGAAGGCGTCGAGCATGACCGCGGCGCCGTACTCGGGTCCCGGCGCCAGCGCGCAGGCGATGAGCAGCGGATGCGCACGGCGGATTTGCGCCAGCCCTGGCGGTGACAGTCGGAACGCCAGCGACGAGGGGGTGAACGCGGCCGAGACGACGATCTTCGACGGGGCGACCCCAGCGTCGGTGAGCGCGGCGGCGATCGCTTCGTTGACGGCGACCACCGCGCTGTAGCGGCCGGCGACGAGCCGCGCGAGCGTGCGGTGCTTGCGGATGTAGTCGGGCGCCAGGCCGGAGTGCAGCGTGAGGATCGAGGCGCCGGTGTGGCCCAAACCGCACAGGGCGGCGACGGTCCAGCTGCCGCGGTTGTGCCCATTGGTGTGGACGTGAACGATTTCCCGTCGCAGACGCGCCAGCGCGAGCCGCGCGAGGAGACGTGGTCGCCCGTCGCGCCCAGCGGGGCCGACGCGCCGCGGATCGATCAGGTCGACGCGCAGGCCGGCGGCTTCGAGCGCGCGCGCCAGCTCACGGCAGTGCGTAGCGACGCCGCCGCTTGGAGGCGGTAGCGCGCCGACGATCAGGACCCGTCGCATCATTGGCTCCGGCTTGGCGCGGCGTCCGCCCGAACCTAGGCGACCGCGGCCGCTGATAGCTGAGAGCTGACAGCTGACAGCTTTCTTCCGCCCCTCTTGCCGAGCAGCTCGTCGTACAGCGCCTCGACGGTGCGGCACATCTTGTCGAGCGAAAAGACCTTCTCGACGTGCTGGCGGCCATGCAGCCCCATCACGTGCGCGGCGAGCGGATTCGCGATCAGCTTCTCGAGCGCGGTCGCCAATTGCGCGGGCTTCTGCGCATCGATGAGGATGCCGTGGACGCCGTCGTCCATGACCTCGGGGATGCCGCCGATGTTGGTGGCGACGACGGGGCGCGCGGCGCACATCGCCTCGAGCACCGCGTTCGGGAAGCCCTCCGACCAGGACGGGTGAGCGACGATATCGCAGCGCACCAGCACGCTCGGCACGTCGGCGCGGCGGCCGAGGAAGAAGACGCGGTCGGCGACGCCGAGCGCCTGCGCCTTGGCCTCTAGATCTTTGCGGAGCCCCCCGTCGGAAACGAGGATGTACTGCGCGGCAATCCCGCGTGCCTTCAAGATCGCGGCCGCTTCCAGGAGATCGGCGTGGCCCTTGTCGGGCAGGTGCATCGAACCGACCATGGCGATGCGCGGCACTTCGATGGGGCCGGCCGGCAGCAGCGGATCAGGCGTCTTGAACGCCTGCAGATCGAAGTGCTCGACGTCGATGCCGTTGAGGACGACGCGCAGCTTTTCACCCGGGATGCCGAAGTCGCGCTCGGTCTGCTCGGCGACGGCGGCGGCGTTGGCGACCACGGCGTCGGCGACGCGGCAGGCGACGCGCAGCGCCTTACGCTGGGTGCCGCCCAGCCAGTGCGCCAGATCGCGGCGCGAGGCGATGACGCGCGCGCCGCACAGCTGCGCGGCAGCGACGGCGATGATGTTGGAGTAGAAGTCGTGCGCGTGGATGACCTTGACGTTCTCGCGCCGGCACATCATCGCCATGCGCGTGATCTGGTAGGCCGTGTTCGCCTGCGCCAAGGAGCCGCGCAGCGGAAACACCGCCGGGGTCACGCCGATGGCTCGCAGCTGCGGTAAGAGCTCGCCGCCGTCCTTGAACGTGGCCAAGAGCGGCCGGTAGTGCGTTCGGTCGATCCGCCTCAGTAGCTCGAAGAGCTGACGCTCGGTCCCGCCGACGTTCAAGCAGTCGACGACGTGCAGTACGGCTTCAGCCATTTGCGACCTCACGCGGAGCCGTTGAAGCAACTTGTGCGCCGTCGAGGAACTGCCGTGCCCACAGCTCGAGCGTCATGAGGCTCCACAGCGGCAGCGCGTGGTCGCGGCGGCCGTCGAGGTGCTCGGCGACCAGCGAACGTACGGTGTCGTGGTCCAGCCACCCGCGCTCGGCGAACCGTTTATCGCCCAGAACCGACTGCATCGGATCCTTGAGCGCGCCGCGGAACCACTTCACGATCGGCACGCCAAAGCCGCGCTTGGGGCGCGAAAGGATTTCCGGCGGCAAAAGATCGGCAACCGCTTTCTTGAAGATGGCCTTTTGCGTGCCGTCGGCGGTCAGCTTGAGCGACGACGACAGGCCGAACACGCGCTCGACGAGGGTGTGGTCGAGCAGCGGCGGGCGCGCCTCGAGTGAATGCGCCATCGTCATCCGGTCGACCTTGGTCAAGATGTCGAGCGGCAGGTAGGTCATGGTGTCGAGGTACATGAGGCGCTTGGTCAGATCGCCGGGGGCGCCGTCGAGCAGCGCGACGCGGTCGTCGGTCGGCGCCATCGGGTCGGCGTGGCGGCGCACCAACTCGCGGATGAGCTCGGGGCCGAGGAGCCGCTGCTTCATCGGCTGCTGGAACATCGATTCACCGTCGACGTAGCGCAGGTGCGCCGGCTGCGCGATGTGGCGCAGGAAGTTCTTGCCGGGCGCGCGATCGGGCAACGCCGCCGACGCCTGCGTCAGCGCCCAGCGCAAGGGGCCCGGCATCCAGCCGAAGCGGCGCTCTTCGCGGGCGTTCCAGCCGTAGCGGTCGTAGCCGGCGAAGACCTCGTCGCCGCCGTCGCCGGAGAGGACGACCTTGACGTGCTCCGCCGCCAGCTTCGAGACGAGGAAGGTGGGGATGGCGCTGACGTCGGCGAACGGCTCGTCGAGGAACCAGACCAGCTTCTCGGTCAGCTCCCACGCGTCGGGGCGCACCACCAGCTCGTGGTGATCGGTGCCGAACTTCTTGGCGATGATGCGCGCGTAGTCCAGCTCGTTGAAGTCGGCCTCTTCGAAGCCGATGCTGAAGGTCTTGGGGCGCGCGCCGAGCTCCGCCATCATGCCGACGACGCTGGCCGAGTCGACGCCGCCGGAGAGGAAGGCACCGACGGGGACGTCGGCTACGAGGTGCGATTCGACCGCGCCGCGCACGAGCGAGCGCACCTCGGCGATGGCGTCGGCTTCGGAGACGTGGCGCTCTTCGGTGCGCAGATCCCAGTAGCGCCGCACCGACATTTCGCCGGCGCGATAGCGCAGGATGTGGCCGGGCGGCAGCTTGCGCACGCCGGCCAGGATCGACTGATCGGACGGCGTGGTGCCGAACGAGAGGTAGTGCGAGAGCGCCTCGGGCGAGATGGTGCGGCGCACGTCCGGGTGGCAGATGAGCGACTTCAGCTCCGAGCCGAAGACGAGGCCGCGCGGCGTCGGCGCGTAGTACATGGGCTTGATGCCGAGGCGATCGCGCGCGATGAGGAGCTCGTGGCGCTCGCGATCCCAGATGGCGAAGCCGAACATGCCCGACAGCTCGTCGACCACCGCCTCGCCGCGCTCCTCGAAGAGGTGCACGATGCACTCGGTGTCGGAGGTCGTCTTGAACTGGTGGCCGCGCGCGAGGAGGCCCTGGCGCAGCGCACGGTAGTTGTAGATCTCGCCGTTGAAGACGATCCAGTAGCGCTGTGACTCGTTCGAGATCGGCTGCTTGCCGCCGCCCAGGTCGATGATCGAGAGGCGGCGCATGCCCATGGCGCAGCGGCCGTCGTTGTACTGACCGTTGTCGTCGGGGCCGCGATGGAAGATCGAGCCATCCATGGCGGCGAGCGTCTGACCGACGCGCTCCGGCTCGCCGAGGTCACCGGCGGCCGCGACGAAACCGTAGATCCCGCACATCGATTAGCGTCCGACCAGGGCCGCCACCGAATGCGGTTGCGGCATCGGCGAAACGACCGTTTCGTCGCGACGAACGGGGTCGGCTTGAAAGGCGGCGATGCGGCGCGTCGCGAAGGCGAGGCCGAACAGGAGATAGATCGGCCAGGTCCAGGCGATGCCGCCGAAGATGCTGCACATGGCAAAGCCGGCCAGGCCGCATTGGACGCCGCGCGCCCACGGTGTCAGCGACGAGCCCGAGCGGGTGGCGCGATTGAGCCCGAGCGTGGCGGCGCCGAGCGCCAGCACGAACAGGAACAGCGCCGGAATGCCGAGCTCCGAGAGGAGCTGGATGAACGTGTTGTGCTGCGTGCGCACCTCGCCGGCGTCGCCGGGGGCGAACTCGGGCCACGCGATCATGAACGCGCCGGCGCCGACGCCGGTCATCGGGCGCTCCTTGGCGATGTTGATGCCGGTGCGCCAGGCATCGATGCGGCCGCGCGCCGAGACGTCTTCGCCGTAGGCCGTCGCGAGCTGGGTACGGCGGCTCCACGGGTTGTTGGGCGAGACGAAGACCAGCGCCGCGACGGTGATGGCGGCGCCGACGATGAGCGGCGCGCGCTTGACCGAGCGCAGGGTCCAGAACAGCACCACGACGACGGCGGCGAGCATACCGCCGCGCGACTGGGTGAGCAGGATGCCGTAGGCGACGGGGACGAGGAGGCCGAGCCAGGCGACCTTGCGGCCGCGCGTCGAGGCGGCCTGCGCGGCGGCGAGGATCATGGCGACGCCGACCACGAGGTGATACGCGAGGTCGTTCGGGTTGCCGAAGATGCCGATCCAGCCGGCGCGATCCCCTTCGACCAGGTGCTCGCCGTGCGCGTGCGACCAGATGGCGCCGAACGCGGGGATGCACGAGACCAGCGCCAGGACGCGGATCGTCGAGGCCAGGCGCGACTCGGAGTCGACGGTGTTGGCGACGAGGAAGAAGACGGCGAGGTACTTGATGCCGTCGGTGAAGGTGTCGAACGAATACTTCGGCCAGTAGGACCACGAGGCCGAGAGCCCGACGAGCGAGAAGAGGGCGAGCAGCGTCCAGCCCGGGACGCCGCCGATGGTGAGCTTGCGGTTGTAGAGCAGCCACGAGCCGGCGAGCGCGGTCAACGAGAGGCCGGCCGCGATCTTGGCGAAGCCGATGTCTTCCAGCCCCTCGAACCAGTTGCCGGGATTGGCGTAGACGATGGCGATGAACACGAGCAGCCCGTAAAACGCGAAACCGGCGGCGCCGGTTCGATTGCGGGCACGACTGTCAGTACGCAAGCTCCACCTCCGTGGGCGGTTGAGGATCGGAATCGGTATTCGAAGAGCGCATCCGGTTTGGCTCGAAGTGGTTCTCGGCCTCGGACCGCTCTCCGTCTACTGGCTTGGTGAGACCAAGGGCACCGAAGACGTCGTGCAGGTGGGCCGCCGACAGCGTCGGCGAGAACCGACCGTGCGGGCCGCGCGCGTGCGCCTCCCACAACACCTTGCGGGTGATGCGGAAGGGGTCGCCCTTGCCGACGGGGTTGGGGCGGTCGCAGGTGGTGACGGCGCCTTCGTAGCCGGCGCGGCGCAGCTCGCTCACCAGCGACGGCGAATGGTAGCCGTTGCAGTAGGCGAAGTAGCGGCAGGGGCGGCCGCTCCAGCGCTCGAGGTCCGCCTTGGACGAGACGAGCTGGCGGCGCGCCTCGTCGGGCGTCTCGTGCGTGAGGACGACGTGGCCGACGGTGTGGGCGCCGATCTCCCAGCCGTGATCGGCGAGCGTGCGCACCTCGTCGGGGGTCAGCACGTGGGCGCCGTCGTCGAGCGGCGGCGCGCCGACGCCGGCCTCGATCATCTCGACGATGTGGGCCAGCGTCGCGGCGGGCGCGGTCTCGATCAATTCGTCGACGACGTCGGCGGGTCCACCGCCGTCGAGCGCGCGGTCGGCGCGGGCGAGCAGTATGGCGGTCTCGCTGTCGGCGAAGGAGAGCAGCGTGCGGCCGGCACGGCGCGCGGCCCAGACGGCGGCGTAGAGGCGATCGTGCGGCAGGAGGCGGGCGCGCGTGTGGTTGTCGACGAAGCCGGTCGGCACGAACACCGTGGCCGGGATGTCGAGCGCGCGCAGGATCGGGTCGGCGCGCTGAAGGACGTCACGGTAGCCGTCGTCGAAGGTGACGGCGACGGCGTCGTGCGGGATCTGGATGTCGCCGGCGACGGCGCGCACGACGTACGACATCGGCAGGACGACGAAGCGTTCGCGCAGCTGCTCCATCTGCGCGCGGAACGCGTCGGTGGTGATGCACAACGAGGGATTGACCGGCCCGTCGTAGTCGATGACGTCGACGACGCGGTGGTAGCCGAGGACGTGCACGCGCGCGCCGGACGCGTAGGTGCGCACGGCGCGACAGACGGTGCCGAGGCCCGTCGTCTCGACGGTGGCGGCGAGCGCGAGCTTGATCCAGTCTCGGGCGCTGTTGGGTCGGTTCATCGGACGACCTTCTTGCGGGCGCGGCGCGCCCAGTCCAGCGCGGACTCGGGGAGCGCGCGCTTTCCGGCTTCGCGGAGCCGCCAATAGGCGGTGCGGCCGGCGTCGTGGAGGAGCGCACGCCACGAGGCGTCGCGCGCGCGCAGTCGAACGGTCTCGCGCCAGCCGTTGGCCCACTTGAGCTTGTAGCCTTCGGTGCCGCGCAAGAAGTCGAACTCCTGGACGCCGTCGGTGAAGCAGTGGCGAACGATCTCGCCGAGCAGCACGGTGCCGACGGAGCGCTGGCGCCACTCGGGATCGTAGCCGGCCTGGTAGAAGCCGAAGCTTCGGCCGTGGCGCCAGCCGTAGAGCGCGGCGCGCGGTGCGCCGGCGACGTTCAATAGATAGAGGCGGGCCCAGCCATGATCGGCGAGGGCGCGCGCGGCCAGGCGATGGAAGGCTTCGACGTCGGGGGAGTCGATGGCGTCGGAGCCGCCTTCGACCGACCAGCGCTTGTGGTGCAGCTCGAAGAGCGCGTCGAGGCCGCGCACGATGGCGTCGGGATCGGTGAGGCAGTCGATCGAAAAGTTGGGCTGCTTCTCGAGCCAGCGCAGGCGCCGTTTGAACTGCTGGCCGGTGCCGTCGGGGAGCTCGCCGAGGTAGGTCGCGAAGTCTCCCGCGAGCGTGATGTGCGGGCAGCGATGACGCGGGTCGACCTCGGCGCGCGCGGCCGAGATGGTGCCTTCGAGCGCGGTCAGGAGCGGATCGCCGCGCATGAAGCCGTCGAGGCAGAGCTCGTCGAACGGCTGTGACGCCAGGAACTCGGCGAATGGACGCGCCAGGCGCTGCTCGTCCTGGCCGCGGCATGCGATCCCGAGGTAGTCGGAGCCGACGATGCCCTCGCCCATGAAGGCCAGGCGGCGGCCGCCGAGGGCCGACGGCTCGGAGAAAAGTGGAAGAATGGCGACCGGAATGGAACCCTCGCGGGCGACGAGGACAAACGGTTCCCGTCCATGGGAAAAGGTCTTCCACCAGGCGGAAACCCACGCCCATGATCTGAACGCGGCGCCGGGGTGGGAGGGATCGACGAGATCCATCCAAACCGGGCCGAGCGCGTCGAGATCGCCGCGATGTACGGCGATTTCGAGCGGGTTCGCTAGCTCGGGGAGCGAGTGGGCGCTACGCATGCGCAACGACCTGTTTCACGGCATGTGCCACGCGGTCGATCGCGTTGTCGTCGAGGGATTGATGGCAGGGGAGCTCCAGGATTTCGCGGCGGAGCTGGGCCACTTCGGGGAATTCCTGGTCATCGCAGGCGGCATCGCCGGTGCCCCAGAAGTCGATGGCGTCGATGCCACGGGCGTGCAAAGCCTGCATGAGGTCGCGCTTGCGGTCGCCGGCGACGCGCACCGGCAAAAAGAGCGGGCAGGCGCCGAGCGGGAGCGGCGACCCGACCACGGGGAGGACACCGTCGAGGGCGGCGGCGAGGCGCTGAAAGTTGCGGCGGCGGCGGACGACGACCATCTCGTCGTCGAAGCGCGGCAGGAGATGCTCGACCAGCTTGGAGGCGCCGAGATCGAGCTCATGGGGCGCGAGGTGCATCGTGCCGGTCTTGACGGTCGCGACCGCTTTGTCGACGGTGGCGCGCGAAGCGGAGCGGGCCGCCTGGCGCACGGCGCGGCCGATGTTCGACGAGTGCAGCTCGAGGTGCGCGAGCGTGAGGCCCGCCAGGTGGTGCAAGGTGGAGAGGAGCGGGGGCGGGCCGACCGTGACCGTCGGGATGTTGGGGCCGACGAGAAGGCCGCCGTGCGGGACGGGCAGCGTCTTGTAGAGGCAGAAGCAGGCGGCGTCGCCGAAGCTGCCGAGCGGGGCGCCGCTGGAAGTGCGCGCGAAGAGCGACAGCGCACAGTCTTCGAAGAGCTTGAGGCCGCGCGCGGCGGCGAGCTTCTTGGCGTCGGCGATCGGCTGCGCGAAGCCGGCGTAGTGGGTGACGTAGAGCGCGCGCACGTCGGGCGCGGCCGATTTCTTGGCGAGGTCTTCGAGGTCGATGCGCATGTCGGCGTCGACGCGATAGAAGACGATGCGGGCGCCGGCGGCGCGCACCGCCTCGACCTCGACGCCGTGGTGATAGGCGGGCATGAGGACGACGCCGTCGGTGCGGCGGGCGAGCCAGTGTTTGATGGTGTGATAGACGCCGGCGCGCGCGAGGTAGAAGAGCTGCACGTCGGGCGAGTCGAGACGATCGAGCGGCCAGAGCGCGCGGCGCGTCGGCTCGAGCGACGGGATGAGCGTCGTCGGATCGAGCGTCGGCAGCGACGGAATGAAGAGGCGCTCTTCCGGCTCGACGGCGGCGGGCGCGGGTTCGACGCGGGCGGCTGAGAGCATGGGTTATCCCCCTTTGAGGCGAGCCAGGATTCGTTTGGCGGCCGGGGCGAGGCGGAACTTCCACGCGGCGAGCGCGCGGCCTCGCGCCGTCGGTGCGAACAGGTAGCGGAAGGAGTGCGCGCGCGTGGTGTCGGTCCAGTCGCGCTTCCAGGGCATGTCGTCGCCGAGGAAGTCGAGCTCGCCGAGGTTGCGGGCGATCAGATCGCGCGCAACGGCGTCGACGAGCAGGTGTCCGAGACCGTAGGTGGCGAGCGCGGGGTCGAAGCCGGGCTTGAAGAGGTAATAGGTGTCGGCGTCGACGATGGCGTAGTGGAAGGCGACGCGTCGGGTGCCGGCGCGCAGGAAGTAGCAGGCGAGCTGGCCGCGCGCGGCAAAGGCGTGGGCCAGCGCTTTGTAGCGGGCGCGGAGGCGCGTGTCGCAGGCGATGGCGGTGCCGAGCTCGCCCTTCCAGCCGGCGGCCTCGAGGGCGAAGCCTTCGTCGAGGATCGCGTCGAGCTGGATGGCGCTGATGCCGCTGCCGTCGACGCGCTCGAGCGACACGGGGCCGACGTCGGCCTCGAGCTTCTTGGCGCGGCGGCGCAGGTTGCCGCGGAATTTGGAGCCGAGACGCTTATCGAGCTCCGCGACGGTGGGCGGCAGCGCCAGGTAGGGCGAGACCATCGAGGGCCAATCACCGACGGGAAAGCCGGCGGCGCGGGCGGCGTCGACGAGCTCTTGCGCGGCGGAGTTGCCGTCGAGGATGACCTGCAGCTCGACGGCGTCCCAGTCGCGGGCGCGGGCGAGGTGGGCGACGAGGGCGCGGGTGGCGTCGGCGGCGCAGGCGGGATCGAGGAGCAGATCGAAGCGCTGCGAGTGGTCGTCGGAGAGCGAGCGGAGGACGCGCGCGGGGACGCCGGCGAGGCGGCGGCGCTCGACGAGGAGCGGCAGCGCAGCGACGAGGCGGCCGGCGCGGTGGGCGACGAGGAGGCGAAGCTCGCCGGCGCGCGTGGCGTCTTGATCGTTGCACAACGACGCGGCGTAGATGGTGAGCCAGTCGGGGGCGACGAAG
>JAQBQH010000305.1 GCA_028287105.1 Myxococcales bacterium | reverse complement strand
AGCTGCGCGCCGCCGGCACCGCGCTCGCCGACGCCGCCGTCGAGCTGCGCGGCAGCTCCACCACGCTCGCCGCCTCGCTGGCGACGCTCTCGCCCGAGCTGTCCGCCCTCGCACGCGAAGTGGCGCTGCTCGCCGCGCGCGAGGACGACGCCGGCGGCGATCTGGCGATCGGCGAGGAGCTGGTGCGCCTCGGCGACGGGCTCGAGCGGCTCGAGCAGCTCCTCGAGCGCGAGCGTGGCCGACGGGAGCGCGCGTGAGACGCCGCGCCGACAGCGCCCGCCGCCACGCGCTCTTCCCCGTCAACGTGTGGCCGCCGTTCGTCGACGCGTTGACGCTGGTGCTGGCCGCGTTCGTGCTGATCATGGTCGCCGCCGCCGTGGCGCAGAGCGGCCTTCTGGCGCGGCTGCGCGCCAACGATCGGGAGCTCGAGCGGCTGCGCGGCGAGAAAGAGCGCATCGAGCGCCGCCTGCGCGCGCTGGCCGCCACCGGCGCCATCGAGGTCGATGATGGCAAGGTGATCCTGCAAGGCGAGGTGCTGTTCGCCTCCGGCTCCGACGAGCTCAGCCCCGGCGGTCGACACGCGCTCGCCCAGCTGAGCGCCCCGCTCGGCGCGCTGCTGGCCGCCGAGCCCGACCAGATGATCCTCGTCGGCGGGCACACCGACGATCGCCCCATCGCCAATCAGCGCTTCGCCAGCAACTGGGAGCTCTCGGCGGCGCGTTCGACCGCGGTGGCGCGCGCGCTCGTGGCCGACGGCCTGCCGCCGGTGCGCGTGGTCGCCTCGGGCTTCGGCGCCTACCATCCGCGCCGGCCCAACCACAGCGACGACGATCGCCGGCGCAACCGCCGCATCGAGGTGCTGCTGGTGCCGATGCGCAGCGTCTCCAGCCGATGAGCGACGCGGCCCGTCTCGGCGCGGCGCTGGCGACGCTGGCGGTGCGCACCTGGCCGGCGCTCTCGGCCGACGCGCGCTCGAGCGTGCTCCCGGCGCTCGACGGCTTCGTCACGTCGCCGTCGCCGTCGCGCTTCGTCCTGGCCGCGCGCGCCCTGGCCGACGCGCGCCGGCGTATGCGTCGCGAGCGGCTCGACGCGCTCCTCGGCGAGCGCACCTTCGCCCGCGGCGCGACGCGCCTCGAGGCGGTCGGCTTCCTCGACGACGAGCTGCGCGCCCAGCTCGTCGCGCAGCCACACGATGCCGCCGCCGGCCGTCGCCTGGGCGCGCTAGCGGCGCTGCTCGACGCCCACGCCGAGCTGGCCGCGCGCCTGCGCAGCGTCGAAGCCGCCCACGTCACCATCGAGCCCAGACCCGACTAAAAGGCCGACTGACGCACTGCGCAATTTGGAGTTGACCTCCTGTCCGTTATAACGGATGCTTGCACCAAGATGGCAACTGGGAAGAGGCGCACCGAAGTTGGCGCGCATCGTCTGACGCACTTGAAGCAGCTCGAAGCGGAGAGCATCCACATCATCCGCGAGGTCGCTGCCGAGTTCGAGAAGCCGGTGATGCTCTACTCCATCGGCAAGGACTCGTCGGTCCTGGTCCGCCTGGCCATGAAGGCGTTCCAGCCGGCGCCCCTGCCCTTCCCGCTCTTGCACATCGACACCACCTGGAAATTCCGCGACATGATCGCCTTTCGCGATCGCTTCTGTCGCGAGAATCACCTCGAGCTCCTGGTCCACACCAACGCCGACGGCGTGCGCGAGAACATCAACCCGTTCGACCACGGCTCCGAGAAGTACACCACCGTCATGAAGACGCAGGCGCTCGTGCAGGCGCTCGGCCAGCACGGCTTCGACGCGGCCTTCGGCGGCGCGCGCCGCGACGAGGAGAAGTCGCGCGCCAAGGAGCGCATCTACTCGTTCCGCGATCGCTTCCAGCAGTGGGACCCCAAGAACCAGCGGCCCGAGCTGTGGAGCCTCTACAACGCCAAGGTGATGAAGGGCGAGAGCATCCGCGTCTTCCCGCTCTCGAACTGGACGGAGCTCGACATCTGGCAGTACCTCTACCTCGAGGACATTCCGATCGTGCCGCTCTACTTCGCCAAGCGGCGGCCGGTCGTCGAGCGCGAGGGCTCGCTCGTCATGGTCGACGACGAGCGCATGCGCCTCCGTCCCGGCGAGGTTCCCGAAGAGCGCATGATCCGCTTCCGCACGCTCGGCTGTTACCCGTTGTCGGGCGCCATCGAGAGCACGGCGACGACGCTGCCCGAGATCATCCGCGAGATGCTGCTCACGCGCGTCTCGGAGCGGCAGGGGCGCCTCATCGACCACGATCAAGACGCGTCGATGGAGAAGAAGAAGCGCGAAGGGTACTTCTGACGTGACCGCGTCCGAGAACGAGCTCATCGCGAGCGACATCCTCGCCTACCTGGCGCGCCACGAGGCCAAGGAGCTCTTGCGCTTCGTCATCGTCGGCTCCGTCGACGACGGCAAATCCACGCTCATCGGGCGCCTCCTCCACGACATCCACGCCATCTACGACGACCAGCTCTCGGCCGTGCAGCGCGCCACCACCATGGAAGGCGAAACCGTCGACTTCTCGCTCTTCACCGACGGGCTCGCCGCCGAGCGCGAGCAGGGCATCACCATCGACGTCGCCTACCGCTACTTCGCCACCGAGCGGCGCAAGTTCATCGTCGCCGACACGCCCGGCCACGTGCAGTACACGCGCAACATGGTCACCGGCGCCTCGACCGCCGACGTCGGCGTCATCCTCATCGACGCGCGCCTGGGAGTGCTCGAGCAGTCGCGCCGCCACGCCTATATCGCGTCGCTGCTGGGCATCCCGCACCTCCTCGTCGCCGTCAACAAGATGGACCTGCGCGACTACGCCCAGGAGCGCTTCGACGCCATCCGCGCCGACTTCCGCGCCGTCATCGACGGGCTCTCCTTCCGCGACGTCACCTTCGT
>JAQBQH010000298.1 GCA_028287105.1 Myxococcales bacterium | reverse complement strand
TATCACGCGAAGTTCTTGTTGAACCCGACGATGGTGAAGAGTGCGCGGCGGTATTTGTTGAACAACGCGTTCAAGCATTATCGGATCGTCGGGCCGGATCCGTTTGCGTCGAGGCTGGCCGTGAGTGCGCCGCGGACGTGGTTGATGCGGCAGGTGGTGTAGGCGGGAGCTCGGGGCGGGTTAGGGGCCGGCGGGGCAGGCGTCGTAGCTGATGCCGCCTTGTTTGGGGATGGCGAGCTCCGGTTGGGTGGCGTCGATCGAGAGGAGGAACGCCTTCAGGTCCTGCACGTCGACGTCGGTGGGTTTCGCGCCGGCGAGGAAGTTCGCGGCGCCGCCGGCGGTGTGGAAGGCCCAGCGGGGGTCGGTGAGGAGGGCCTCGAGCGTTGGGGCCTGGCCGTGGTGGAGGTAGGGGTCGCCGAGGGCCAGGCCGTAGAGAGACGGCACGTTGTAGCCGCTGCGGCCTTGGGCGCGGGTGCCGTCCGGTTTGACTTCGAGGGAGTCGGTGCGGGCGGGGTTGCCGCCGACGCCGTCGCCGAAGGTGCCGACGTTGCGCAGGACGCAGGCGATCTGGGCGGGGCCGACGGCGGCGTTCTCCGCGGGGCCGGTCGGATCGGCGGCGATGATCGGTTGAGCGGCGGCGATCTGCTTCGACTGATAGGACCAGGTCGCGGGCCAGATGGTGGGTGGGGCGAACGCGCTTTGGGTCACGTCGGTGGCGAGCGCGGTGTTGACGGTCGCCGACGGCGTGTAGAAGCGGCGGGAGACGGTCCAGCCGGCGCCGCCGTGGCACTTGGCGCAGCCGCCCTGATCGAAGAGCGCGCGGCCGTGTGCGACCTGCGCGGCGTCGGCGACGACGGCGTGGGGTGGGCGGAGTGCCTTCGTGAAGTTGTCGATGTCGTCCCAATCCTTGTGCGCGCACGACGTGCCGTCGGCGAGCTCCTTGGCGGGGGCGGCCAGGCCGCCGGGGAGCGGCGCGGCGGCGGTCTCGCCGGTCAGGCTGTTGCATTGCGCCACGTCGGTGGCGTTGGTGATGGCGCCGAGGCCGCCGGAGACACCGCGCGTGTTGCCTTCGAAGTCGTGCATCTCGTCGAAGATGCCGGTGTGGTTGAAGATGCGGCGCTTCTGCACGCCGGGGCCGTGCGAGAAGGAGCCCGCCATCGACACCGTCTGACGCGGGCCGGCGGCGAAGGTCCAGGTGACGTTGTCGGTGAGGCCGTCGGGATGGCAGCTGCCGCAGCTCGACCAGCCCTCGCCGCCCTTGGCTCCGTTGGAGCCGGCGTTGGACCAGCGGCCGCGGCCGGTGAAGAAGAAGCGCTTGCCGCGCTGGGCGGACTGCTCGTCGGCCGATTGCGGGGCCGGTGACGCCTCGACGGTAGCCATGAGCGACTGGCTGGTCAGGTCGACGACGCCGAGGCGGCGGCTGACCCAGCAGTTCACGTAGAGGCGGGTGGCGGTCTCGTTGGCGACGTTGCCGGTGGGCGCCTGGCAGTTGCCGAGCGTGGCGTTGCCGAGCACGTCGATCTGCGCGTTCTGCGTCGAGCCGACCTTGACGGTGTCGGCGTCGAACACGACGCGCTGGATCGCATCGGCGGCGCGCGACACGGCGTAGGCGATGTTCTTGCCGGGCACGAACGCCAGGTCGACCACGTCGCCGAAGGCGAAGCGCGGGGTGGTTGCCGACGGCGTCGGCACGGCATCGAAGATCTTGCGCGTGAGGTTGGTCGAGCCGGCGGGCGTGCGGATCTCGGCGTGGCCGTCGAGATCGCCGACGTAGACGATCGGGAACACGTTGTTGTCGAAGCGCGGCGGACCTTCGGGCGAGACCGACACGGAGGTCACGAAGACGCGCTTGTCGAGGATGGTGATGGACGTGAGCTGATTGGGCGAGGTCTTCACCGTCGCTGGACCGGTGCCGTTCTTGAGAAACCCGGTGTCGATCGGCGCCAGCACGATCGGCATCGACGGCGTCAGATCCGACACGTGGTACATGCGGATGCGGCCGGTGAGCCCGTCGTCCTTGCCGTCGCGGCCGGTCACGACCTCGCCGAAGAACTCGGGAACGAGGAGGAGCTCGTCGGAGTCGTTGAGGTCCCCGTTGTTGGTGACGGCGAGCGCGCGCGGATGGAGCGGGGCGTCGATGGTGCCGGTGACGGTCATCGACGCGGTGTCGATCTGCGAGACGCGGCCCTGCGCGAACTCGGCGACGAAGAGCTTGGCGCCCGTCGGCGACAGCGCCAGGCCGGTCGGCTCGGCGCCGACGGCGAGCGGCGCCGAGACCGTGGGCTTGAGCGAGTCGATGCCGCTGACCTTGACCACCGTCGCGTCGGCGCGATTGGCGACGTAGACGGTGCGGTTGTCGGGCGCGGCCACCACCGACCACGGCTCCTTGCCGGTGGTCAGCTTGGCGACGCGGCTGTTGTCGTCGGTCTTGAAGATCGATATCGAGTCGTCGTCGGGATTGACCATGACGACGAGGAATCCGTCGTCGGTGATGGCGATGGTGCTCGACCGCGATGGGCGCTCGAGCGCGACGGTGGCGCCGCCGCCGCCGCCGCCGGTGCCGGTGCCCGGGTCGGGCGTGCCGGCATCGGCCCCGCCGCCGGCGCCGGGATCGAGCGGATTGTTGACGCCGCTACCGCACCCCCCGAGCGCCGCTACGATGAACATCTGGACCAGCGGCATCAGCCGCCGGCCCCTCCCTCGAGCGCAGTAGTTCCCCATGATGTCAGCTCCGATTCGTGGCGGCCTCCGCGCGAGGCCAGGTTGCACCGGCTGTCAGCAGCACACGTGCCACGCGGCCGGCGGGCGGATGTCCGCGAAGCGCGTGGAGGCGCCTGACGACTGCGCACTCCGGCGGCGCGCCAACCAGGGTCGGCGGGTCACAGCGCGGCGAGCCGCGGCGGCTGGTGGTGGCTAGTGGCGGCGAGAGCGAGCGAGATCGACGGTGAAGAGGATGACGGATGTGGTGAGGACGGCGCCGGCGGCGGCGTAGAGGCCGATGGCGACACCTTCGGAGAGCTTGAGCGAGTCGACCTGCGACTGGCTGCACGCGGGGGCGCAGCTGGTCTGGAGCGCGTCGAGCTGGTGGCGCCCGTCGACGTCGATGGCGATGCCGGCACCGAGCGCGCCGAGGCCCAGGCCCGCCAGCACGCCGCCGGCGATGCGGTAGCCGTGTCGCGCGCGCGCCGGCGCCGCGGCGACCAGCGCCGGTGAGGCGACGCCCGCCTGCGCGTTGGCTTCGGCGGCGACGCGCTCGGGGACGCGCGCCGACAGCGGCGCTGCCGACGGCCGCGCGGCCGGCCCCACGAGCGTGAACGGCTCGTCGGCGGTGCCGAGCTCCGCCACGACGTTGTCGCCGGCGTCGACCGCCTCGATGTAATAGTCGGCGCCCCCGCCCGCCGGGATCGGCGGCAGCGACGGGCGCAATGAAGTACCCGGCAGGGCGACGAACGCGTGCTCGTCGGGCATGCGCACCCACAGGCGCGCGCCCGCGACGGCGGCGAGCGGATCGCTGGTCACCGCCACCGCGAGCGGCGTCGCGACGCCGAGGCGCGGCGCGGCCCCGATCTTGTGCTCGACCTCGAGGTGGCCGTGCGACGCGACCCAGCGCTGCGCGCGCGTGAAGGGCACCGAGAAGATCGGCGTGTCGCGCGGCAGCGTGTGGTCGGGCGCGAGCACCAGGAGGCGGCGGAACTCGCCCTCGCCGGCGCTGGCTCCGTCGACGATGGAGGTGACCTCGGCGCGCAGCGCATAGAGCGCGATCAGCTCCTTGCGCGGGTGGTGGCCGCGGCGGAGGGCGGCGTCGACCTCGCCGCGCGCATCTTCGTAGCGCAGCTCGCGCACGGCCCGCTGTGCTGCCGCCAGCGGCGACGCCTCGGCCGCCCAGGCGCGGCCGCCGGCGCTCGTGACGCCGCCCGCGCAGCTGACGGCGAGCGCCAGCGCCACGACGCGCGCGTTCATTGCGCCACGATGCAGAGCGTGCTGAAGCCGCCCTGATCGTCGGTGCTCACGCCGAGCGCGCCGTGTAGGAGCGTCTCGTCGACGATCGTCGGCTTCGGATCGCCGTCGACCGACGCGATGAGCGACGAGCCCTGCACGCGCAGCGCGAACGAGTGCGAGTCGGTCACCGCGATGCTGCCGCTGGCCAGCCGCGTCTCGACGTCCGCCGACATGCGGTTGAGCCGCCACTCGTGCGCCGGCGAGTGATTGCGTCCGCTCACGTCCTGGACGCACAGCGCGTAGTAGTTCGAGGCGTCCTGCACGCGCGCCAGCACGCAGTTGGCGTCGGCCACATTGCCGACGGTCGCCACGGCGCTGATGCTGGCGTCGGTGTAGTCCTTGCCGGCCTGCCAGGCGAGGAAGCGATCGTTGCGGCTCATGCTGGCGGTGGTCTGCGCGAGCACCTTGGTCTGCGCCATCATGATCACGCGCCACGTGCCGCGGCCGTCGATCCAGTTCGGCAGCGCCGTTCCGGGCGTGTAGGACGAGAAATCGTCGCAGCCGGCGAGACGCCCGAGGTCGCCGGGCGCTTCGGAAGCGTCGGTGGTGCCCGCGTCCGCGGCGGCGCCGCCGGTCAGACGGCCGGCATCGAATCCGATGAGACAACCCGATCCCGACAAGGCGATCAGGCCGACAACCACGGCTCGTGTAACGACGGCTCGTAAGACGTGCATGGCAACCCGGCTCCCCAAGCGAATGCCCGCCACCCGCAAGAGCACCGATCGTGCCAGCTCGCGGGCCGTGCAAAGGGGCGTTGTCACTACATGTCAATGTCGCGTAGCCGTGACTGACCGTCCCGGGGCGGGAACTCCACCCCCAGGGGAGTGATTGCCCGCCATTCGGGAGGTTACCGCCCTTGCCCCCAGCGCCGGGTCGACAGCGCCAGCAGCTCGTCGTGCGCCGACCACAGATGCGCGAGCGCGCGATGCAGGACCGCCAGCTCGTAGGTGTCGCTCGCCGAGGACTCGATGCGCGTGATCGACTCGCGCACCTCCGACAAGAGCTTCGTGACGATGTCTTGTCCCACGATGGCCTCCTAGTACGGCGCGCCGGCTTTGATCCAGGCGAGCCACTTCAGGTACACGGCGTCGTTGAAGTCCGCGAAGAGCTTGCCGCCCACGTGCGTCAGCCCGCTCTCGGCCAGCGGCTTCTTGAGCATCAGCGACGCTTCGGGCGTAGTCATGTCGATACACTTGCCCTGCGCGCAGCCGCTCTTGAAGGCGGTGTAGTTGGCCATCCGGTCGGCGTCGCTGGCCGGCGTCGCCTTGAGCACCGGGCTCTGCAGGCCCCCGTGGCAGGCGCCGCCGGTGCAGCCCTTGGCGTCGAGCCCGGTCTGCACGTCCGCGAAGGTGAGCGGAGCGGCGGCGCCCCCAACGCCGCCTTCCGCAGGAGCCGACGTTGCTGCGTCGGAGGCCGCTGCCGCCGGCGCCAGGTCGAACGGGGAGCCACCGTCGACCATTGGCGCCGGCGGCGCGTACTCCGGGACCACCCAGGCCAGGCACCCACCTGCCAGGCTTGCAGCGGCCACCAGTGGAAACATGATGACGATACGCATCGCGTGTCCTCGCCTACTCGATGTTCTCGACATAGCGCACGAGCGCGCGCACCTGATCCGCGGTCATCGACTTGGTGGTGCCGTGTACGTCGAGGTTGCCGCGTACGTCGACCGCCCAACCGAATTCGCCCGGCTGCAGCGCCGCGTGACCGGGGCCGAGGATGGCCTCCGACACCGTGTGGCCGAGACCGTGGTGCAGGAGGTTGGCCTGCGTCCACACGCCGCGCAGCGACGGGGTATTGACCTGCGCCGCGCCGCGGACGTTGCCGGGGATGAACTGCCGATCGGGATCGGCGAGGTTGACCGTCACCAGCAGCTCGAGCCGCCTGGTCTCCTCGGTGGCGTTGCCGCGCACCACCAGCGGGTCGTCGAACTCCTGGCAGTTGCCGACGTCGAAGCAGAACGGGATGAAGTAGTCGTTCGGATCCTGGTGGACGTTGACCTCGTGGTCGTTCACCGCCGGCGCATTGGCCTGCAGGAACGTCTGCGGCAGCCCGAGCGGCAGGAGCTTCAACAGGCGCGCGTCGTTCTGATAGGTGTTGATGAAGCGCGAGATCCAGTCGGCCTGCGAGCCGTGGTTGACGCCGTCGGCGAAGGGATGGCGCGTGTTCGCCGGGTCGTGGCAGGTGTTGCATCCGGCCGACGTGAACAGCGCCTTTCCGTCGGCGATCTGCGCCGCGACCGCCGTGTCGAGCTGCTTGGCCTGATAGAGCTGGTGCAGCGGGTTCGGCGGCAGGCGCAGCTCGGACACCGAGTAGAAGTCGATCACGCGCGACAGGGTCTGCGTGTCCAGACCGGTGGCCTGCTGGATGAGCTGGTCGCGAATGATCAGCTCCGCCTTCTTGATCTGATCGATCTGCGCCTGGTTGGCGAGCTTCGCCGGGCCGGCGCTCTGCGGGCGGCAGTTGGCGTCCTGGCCATTGGTGACGCGGTTGTTGGGATCACCGACGCGCGCCGACGGATTGGAGCCCGGCCCTTCGACGAGGCCGAACTCGATGACCTCGCAGTTGGTGCGGGTCTGCGCGGCGAAGGCGACCGAGGTGTAGTTGCCGTCGCCGAACGCGCCGTTCCAGAAGTAGGAGTCGGTGGTGGCGAGGTTGTGGTTGGGCTTGACCTGGTGGGGCGCGTTCGGCGTGGTGGCGCCGTTGGCGAAGCCGACACCGTCGGTGTCGAGCTCATCGAAGTGGCACGACGCGCACGCCTTGCGGCTCGTGTTCGACCAGGCGGCGTTGTAGTAGAAGAGCTCGCCGCGCTCGACGTTGGTCGCCGGATATTCCGGCTGCGCGTAGCCGAGATCGATGTTGGCCACGCGGTTGCCCGAGGTCAGATCGAACACCTCGAGCCGCTCGCCGCCCCAATCGGCGACGAGGAGCTGATTGGCTTTTTCGTTGAGCGTCAGGCCGAACGGGCGCCGGCCGGTGTGGAAGACGCGGCCCTTGGTGACCGTGAACGGGCGGGCGCCGGTGTTGACGTTGAGCTGCTGCACCATGTCGGAGCCGCCCTCGGCCAGGAAGATCTGCGTGCCGGCGGCGTTGCGCACGATGGTGGTCGGCAAGGCGCCGGTGAGCACCTTCTGTTGCGAAGCGAAGTTCGGCTCCGACGAGTTGTCGTCGGTGTAGTAGACGTCGATCTGCGCCTGGTTGCTCTGCGGGATCTGCATCAGCTGGAAGTCGAGCTGATAGAGCCCGTTGCGCACGTCCTCGAAGTTGTAGCTGCGCGTGTTGTCGAAGAGCGACCCCGGATGGGCGAGGTGGGTGTTGCCGTCGACGCCCTTCAAGCTGAGCGGGGGCGTCACGACCTGCAGCGGATGCGAGTCGTCGTTGGCGAGGTAGCCGCGGTCGGGCATCATGGTCGGCACGTACAAGAGGTCCTGGATGTTGACCACGTCGGCCGACGGCGCGTTGATGCTGATGCGGCGCTCGACCACGTCGGTACGCACGTTGACGCGCGCAATCTCGCCGCCCTTGTTGTTGGCCACGAAGATCGCGTTCTGCTGATCGCTGACGGTGACGCGCCAGGGGTTGTTGCCGATGCCGATGATCTCCGCCTTGAGCGACTGGACGACGTCGACGGGGCGATTGGAGAGCGGGTCGCGCACGATGTCGGTCTGATACTTGAGGATGCTGTGGCGCCAGCGATTGGCGACATAGAGGAACTGGTGGTCGACGTCCTGCGTGTTGCCCGACGGCACGAAGGTGAGATCGGCGCAGAAGTACTCGGTCTTGATCTCGACCGGCTTACCGGCGCGGGTGAGGAGCTGGTTCGACACCGGATCGATCACCGAGACGTAGTTCGAGTACTGGTTGCAGACGAAGACGAGGCCGGCCGGATGGATGGCGATGCGCTGCGGCCGCACGCCGACCTTGAGGCGCGTCAAGAGCTGGTTGTTCTGCACCACCGCGACCTCGTTGCCCGGCGTCATGACGTCGCCGCCGAGCGGCACGTAGGCGTTGGCGACGCCGTTGACCGAGAGCACCTTGACGTCGGTCGGGTTGCCGCGAAACGGGATCAGGTTGGCGCGCTGCCGGTCGCCGGCGTCGGCGATGACGTTGCGCGCGCCGCCGAGGAGCTCGGCCAGGGCGCCGATCTCGTCCATCTTCTGCGACGACGACACCGTCACCTGCGTCGTCTGAAAGTCGGTGTCGGCCATGGAGATGCCGTTCTGCTGAATGCGTCCGTACTCGCCGCGCGGCGTGAGCTGATACAGCGGCGGCAAGGAGCCGCGCACGTACGGCGACGGTGCAGGCGGCGGTGGCGGGGCGGCCGGTGGCACCGACGGTGATCCGGGCGGCCCGTTGCCACCGACGGCAGGAATGCCCGCGTCGGTGTCACTGCTGCTGCCGCTGTTGGCACCGGGGTCGAGGCAGCCCGCGCCCAGCGCGCAACCGAAGACGACGACGAGAGAGAGCGTGGCGCGCATGTCAGATACCTCCATCGGGGCTGAGCTTGAAGACGATCTCACCGGTGGTGTTGGTGAGCGGATTGCCGAACTGATCCTGGAAGCGCGCCTGGAACTCGAAGCGCTGGTCGCCGGCGCGCTGGAACACCTTGACGAGGAGGCGGGTCACCGACTTCGACGTCGCGTAGGCGGGCAGGACGGCCAGGCCGGTGGCGCCGACGGTGGCGTCGGAGGCCTGTAGGACCGGCTGCTTGCCGACATAGAGCTTGATGGCGTTGGGCGAGGTGATGGTGATCTGCGCCTGGATGTCGATGGACGTCGTGTTGAGCACGTAGGCCACGGCGTAGGCGACGCGCCCCGAGTTCTGCGCTTGCGGAAAGGTCTGGTTGAGATCGACCACGCTGCTCGGCGAGAAGAGGCCGTCCCACTGGCCGCCGTTGAACTGCGCGGCGCCGCTGGGGTCGAAGATCGCGGGCGTGGCGTTGACCTCGTCGATGGCGGTCGGGTCGGTGATCTGCGCGACGGGGTAGGTGCCGGCGACGAGCCAGTTGGGCGAGAAGCCGACGCCGTCGGGGCGCAGGCCGTTGGCCCACGCGAGGATCGACAGCGCCTGCGGCGAGTTGACGGCGAAGTCGAGCCCACCCGGATGGTGCAGCCCGGTGGCGAAGGGGTTGGCGAGGTTGGAGATCTCGTCGGTGGGGAAGAGGAAGAGCGAGCTCCCCTGCGGCGTGACGAAGTTGGTGAAGTTGGCGGCGGCGGCGAAGTTGTAGAGCAGGCTGGTCTTGTCGCCGGCGTTGGCGATGACGGCGAAGATCGATCCGTTGGGCGGCTGCTGCCCCGGGCTCTGGATGCCGTGGCAGGCGAGCGTATCGGCGCAGGTGCGGTTCTGCGCGCCGTTCTGCACGGCGGTGACGTCGTTGAAGATGGTGTTGATCTGGCGAACGTAGAAGGCGAAGTCGAGCGGCGTGGCCGCCGTCTTCGAGCCGTAGATGTACGAGAGGATCCGCTGGTAGTTCAGATCCTGCGAGCCGGGGAGGAAGACGTTCTGTCCCGGATGCGGGGTCTTGGGGCAGCCGGGGGTGTTGAGCGGGCAGAGCAGGACCGGCGACGACGTCGGGTTGGTCAGGTTGACGAAGCAGGCGAAGTTCTGCAGGTTCTGCGCGGGCGTCGCCGACTCCTTGAGGACCAGCGCGCCGCCGGTGCGGTCGACGCCGTGGCAGGCGCCGCGCGAGCAGCCGGTGGTGTTGCGCTGCGCGCCGGGGCTGTTGAGGTCGAGCGTGCCGAACAAGATCGGCTGAATCTCGGTGGTGAAGACGTCGAGGTTGAACTTGTCGGGCGCGGCGCAGCTCGGCGAGACGCCGCCGCCGCCGTTGGCCGGCGCGTTCTGGGCGGCCTGCTTGATCCAGTCGAGGATCGTCGTTGCCTCGACGGCAGAGACGACCGCGGACTTACCGCCGCCGTGCAGGTGTGTCGCCTGGAAGAGGAACTTCGATTGATCGGGCGTGAGCAGATTGCAGATCGAAGTGATCTTGTTGAAGTTGGCCTGCATCTCGGGGCTCGAGGCCGCCGCGAGCGCGTTGAGCTTCACGCCGCCCTGACCCATCGGTGCGCCGTGGCAGTTGGCGTTGGTGCAGCCTTTGCCGGCGGCGGTGTCGAGGATCGGCTGGATCTTGGTTTGGAAGACCGCGTAGTCGAACGGGTTGGCGTTGACCGGCGGCGGCGTGTTGGCGTTGGCCAGGGCGCCCGCATTCTTGACGAACGTGAGCAGTGCGTTCGGCATCGGATCCTTCTTGTCGACGACGAGCGGGTGGACGGGATCGCCGCCGGTGACGGCGACGTAGGCGGCGCTGTTCGTCGGGTTGGCGAGGTCGAGCTGCTTGACGAAGGCGTTGAACGTCTTCGCGTAGGAGCAGTTGCCGGGCGCGGCGTCGGCCCAGACGACGAAGCCGCCCTGGCCTTGCGGCGAGGCGTGGCAGCCGGCGGCGGCGCAGGTGCCGGTCAGCGTCGGTAGCACCGTCGTCTTGAAGGCGGCGAGGTCGTAGGGCCAGCCGGGTGAGTGCTGCTGATCGGACGCGATCTGGCAGCTGGGGTCATTGGGATCGGCAGCGGCCGCGGGCGGGCCGCTCGCCGGATAGCTGCAGCCGATGAATCCGAGCGTGAAGGCAACGATCGTGAGCCGCATGTCGACCCTCTCTGGTGGAGACAGTTCCGAGGTGTCGTTGAGCAAGCGGCGGACCACGATGCGGGCGGCGCGATCTCCGCGCGCGGCGCGAGGCTGCGAGGGCGGCGTTCGCACACCGGTCCCCACAGGGGCCGATTCATCACAGGTGCGAAGGCGCGGAGAGGACGCGTGCGATGCGCGAGGGAAGAGGAGCGAGACGCAGATGGATGGCGATGGAGATGGAGATCGAAGTGGGATGGAGATGGAAGTGGAGATGGAGATGGAGCTAGAGGTCTTCGACGGCGGTGAAGTCGACGTCGGCGGGTGCGGCGAGCGGGGCGAAGCTGGCGCCGTCGTCGCTGGTGAAGAGGAGCGCGCCGCGCTCGCCCACGGCCCAGCCACGACCGGCGACCTCGTCGGAGAAGCCGATGGCGGCGAGCGCGCGGCCGTCGCCGGCGTCGACGCGCGTCCAGGTCAGGGCCGCGTCGGTCGAGCGCCAGATGAGCCCGCCGGCGCCGACGGCGAGAGCACGCTGGCCGTCGTCGGAGATGGTGAGGCTGCGTAGATCGGCCGGCGCCTGCACGCCGAGCGGCTGCCAGCGCGTGCCGCCGTCGCGCGTGGCGACGAGGAGGCCGCCGTCACCGACGGCGAGACCGAGGCCGGCGTCGGAGACGCGCACGGCGCGCAATGTGGTCGAGGCGATCGGCGCCGCTGCGGCGAAGCTGGCGCCCTGATCGGCCGAGCGCAGCATGACGCCGTCGCGACCGACGATCCACGCCTGGTGATCGAGGCGCGAGAGCGCGACGCCATATAGATCGAGGGTCGTGCCCGATGCGACGCGCGACCAGCTGTCGCCGCCGTCGGTGGTGCGGAGCACGATGCCGCCGTCACCGACCGCGAGCCCGATGCGCGGGTCGGCGAAGGCGATGGCGTTGAGCGTGTTGGTGACCTGGGTCGGCTCGATGGCCCAGCTCTGCCCGCCGTCGTGGGTGCCGATGATGGTGCCGGCGGCGCCCGCGGCCCAGCCGTCGAGGTGGTTGACGCAGACGAGGGCGAGCAGGTTGGCGTCGGTGGGGCGGCCGCGCGAGGCGAACGAGAGCCCGTCGGGGCTGGACCAGACGGCGCCCGATTTGGTGGTGAGCCAGGAGCCGCCGCTGGGGCCGCCGCCGCCGCCGCCGCTACCGCCGCCCCCGCCACCACCGGTCATGGGCGAGGGGGACGGGCTCGAGCCGCCACAACCGAGGATGAAGAGCGCGAAGAGCGAGGCGCGTAACGGCGTCATGGAACCTCCTTGGAGATGAAGTGCGTCAGTTGGGACGACGACGGATGCCGGCGTCGGGTGAAGAGCGAAATGGCGACGGTGGGGGCGTCGTCGGTCGACTGCGGGATGACGCCGAAGGGCGCGCTGTCCGGCCGCGCGTTCTGCGGTTGCGAGCCGTGCGGCTGCGAGCCGTCTCGCTGTGCGCCGTCCGGCTGCGAGTTCTCGGGCTGCGGGCCGACGAGCGCCTCGACGAGCTGATCGGTCGGGCCGAGTTGATAGAGGTGCGGCCGCTCGGTGTAGCGCACGCCGACCTTCTCGAGCCACTTGAGCGGCGGCTCGCCGCCGATGCACACGACCACATGATCGTTGCGCAGCGTCTTGAGGTCGCTGCTGCTCGAGAGGAGCACCTCGTCGGCGCGGATCTCCTTGACCTGCGTGCCGAAGGCGAGCGTCACGCGGCCGGCGTCGACGAGCGCCTGCAGCTTCTGGCGGTTCATGGCCTTACAGCGCGAGAGCGCCTTGCCGCGGTACGACAGCGTCACGGCGCGCGCGTGATCGGCGAGCGCGATGGCCGCCTCGACGGCGCTGTCGCCGCCGCCGACGACGAGCACACGCTCGCCGGCATGGCGCTCGGGATCGTCGAGCAGCGCGGCGACCTTGGGGAGCGCCTCGCCCGGCACGCCGAGACGGCGCGGCGTACCGCGCGTGCCGATGGCGAGCACCACGGCGGCGGCGCGATAGCGGGTGCGCGAGCTCTTGACGGCGAAGCGGTCGCCCTCGCGCTCGACGTCCTCGACGGTCTCGCGGGTCGAGACGCGCACGCCGCGCGCATCGAGGAGCGTCTTCCAGGCGTCGAGGAGCTCGGACTTTTCGGCGTCCCACACCGGCAAGAGGCCGACGCAGCGGACGTCGTACGGCTCGGCCATGACGTGCTTGCCTTTGGGATAGCGCGCGATCGTCGAGGCGATGAGCTCGTCCTTCTCCACGAGCGCGTAGGTGAGGCGGTGCGCCAGACACGACAGCGCGCACGACAGGCCGCCGGGGCCGGAGCCGACGATGAGCACGTCGACGTCGTCGCCGCCGCGCGCGGACGGGCGCAGCCCTTCGCGAACCAGATGCTCGATGACGGCGCGCCCCAGGTTCGACGCGTTCTTGACCAGCGGCTTGCCGGCGGCCTCGCCGATCAGATAGAGGCGCGGCGCCGCCCGGTAGTGCTCGTCGAGCGCGGCCATCTTATAGAGCGGCGGCTCGGTGCCGCGCGGGAACATGACGAGCGCGGTGGTGGGGCAGACCAGCACGCACTGCTCGCACTGGATGCAAGCGTTGAAGCGCGCCACGCGGCTCTTGTTCTGCGAGAGCTCGAGGACGTCGGTGGGGCAGACGGCGACGCAGGCTTCGCAGCCGGTGCAGCGGTCATCGTTGATCGCGTGGAGGAGGAGCGGCCGGTCGGACGCGCTGCGCGACGGGCTGCTTCGCGTGCGGCGGCGCGCGGACAGGACGATGCCGCAGACGAGGAGCGCGAACGTCAGGATTACCCCGGGCAGAAGTTCCATCGCGGCCGGGGTGTACAAGAATGGTGCCGCCGCCACCGGCGCGGCGTAACGGGGCGATAGCGCGCGGGTGCCTGTGACGAATCGGACCGCGTTGCGGAGCGGGGCCCCGCTTCGCGAGGGCGAGCCTAGGCGTCCGGATCTCGAGTGCCGCGAGAGAGGCCGAGGCGGCGCAGGATCCGGTGCAGGTAGCGGCGATCGAGGCCGGCCAGGCGCGCGACGTGGCTCAGGTTCGACTGCGCGCGCGCGAGCAGCTCGCTGAAATATTGGCGCTCGAATGCTTCGACCGCGTCGGCGCGGCGCGTGAAGAAGGCGTCGGCGAGGAGCGGCATCGCGGCCTCGCCGGCGGCGTCGTCACCGGTGGCGACGGAGTCGGCGGCGGCGTCGAGGGCGGCGTCTGCCGCCTGGTTGATCTTGAGCGCGGCGCGCTCGACGGCGTTGCGCAGCTCGCGCACGTTGCCGGGCCAGTCGTGCGCGCCCATCTTGCTCAGCGCGACCGCCGACAGCGACGGCGGGATGCGCTCGCCGTAGCGCACCCGCAGCTGATCGAGGAACCCCTGCACGAGCAGCGGGATGTCCTCTTTGCGTTCGCGGAGCGGCGCCACCTGCAGACGCACGACGGCGAGCCGATAGAATAGGTCGGCGCGGAAGCGGCCCTGGTTGACCTCGCGGGGCAGGTTCTTGTGGGTGGCGGCGATGACGCGCACGTCGATGGCGCGGCCGCTGTTGGCGCCGATCGGCACGACGCGCCGCCGCTCGAGGACGCCGAGCAGCTTGGCCTGCAGCGACGGCGGCAGCTCGCCGACCTCGTCGAGGAAGAGGGTGCCGCCGTTGGCCGTCTCGAGGAGCCCCTGGCGCGCGCGGTCGGCGCCGCTGAAGGCGCCGCGCACGTAGCCGAACAGCTCCGCCTCCATGAGCTCGCCGACGACCGCGCCGCAGTCGACGACGACGAAGGGGCCGCGCACGCGGTCGGACTGACGGTGCACGGCGTGGGCGATCTGCTCCTTGCCGACGCCGGTCTCGCCTTCGAGCAGCAGCGAGGCGTCACTCTGCGCGACCGCTTCGAGCTGCTCGAAGAGCTCGCGCATGATCGGCGAGCGGCCGAGGACTGCGCCGAATTGCTCGCGGCTCGACGCGGGGATCTCGGCTTCGTCGTCGGTGGGCGTGACCCGCAAGACGGTGCTGCCGAGGTGCAGCGTGACCGGGTCGAGGATGGTGAGCTCGCCGATGCGCGCGCTGCCGAGGAGCGTGCCGTTCGAGGAGTCGAGATCGCAGATGCGATAGCCGTCGGCGGCGACCGCGATCTCGAGGTGATGCTTGGAGACGGTGGTGTCGGTGAGGACGAGATCGTTGCTGGCGTGCGTGCCGACGCGGAAGAGCGGACGCTCGAGGCGGGCGCGCGTGCCGGCGTCGGGGCCGCCGACCACGTCGACGGTGCAGGTCCGTACGACGCGAATCGTGTCGCCGCCGCGGCCGAGGATTCGCGTGGTCTGCGTCGGGGGACCGTTCACCGGCTCATGCTAGCAGGCCGCGTGCGATCAGCGTAGCTGGAGCGCCAGACGCTTGACGGCGCCCGCGGGAACGTCGACGGGGCGACGCACGCGGCGGCCGCTGCCCTGGAGATCGAACGTGAGCAGCTGGCGGCCGGCGGGTACGGGGACGCGCAAGAAGGGTGTGGTGCCGAGCTCACGCGTGCCGAGGTACACGACGGCCCAGGGCTCCGTGTCGAGCGTGAGGTAGCCGACCGTCGGCTCGGGGGCCGGGCGCGCGGGGCGCGGTTTCGGGCGTGCCGCGGCGGTGGGCGACGGCGTCGGCGTGGGCGTGGCTGCTTCCGTCGGTGCAGGCGCGGGCGGCGGCGTGGGCGTGGGCGTGGGCGTGGGCGGCGTGGGCGGCGTGGCTGCTGGGGTAGATTCGGGCGGCGGCGCTGGCCTCGTCGCCTCTGGCGGAGCCGTCTCGAGCGGGCGCGGTCGGGTCTGGCGCGTAGAGGCCGCCAGCACCATGACCACGACCGACGCGGCCACCAGCACCGCGATCAAGGCGACGATGGGAAACAGGCTTCGCCGCGACGGCGCGGGATCGATCGGCAGCGGGCTCGATCCCAGCTGCGATAGCGGCGTCGGCGTCGGCAGCGAATCGCTGGCGGCCATCCGCAGCGGCCGCGTCATTGCCGGCATCTGCGTCGCGGGCGGCAGCTGCGTCGCCAACGCCATCTGGCTCGCCGGCGCCATCGGTGCCGGGGACGGCATCTTCGTCGTCGGCGGCATCGGCATCGGCGTCGGCGTCGGCGTCAGCGCGCCGAGGTGCGGCGCCAGCGTCATCGCCGGTGGATCCGCGTCGATGACCGTCGTGCGCGCCTCGAACTCGATGGTCGGAGTCATCTCCGGCAGGTCGTACGACGTCGTCTCCGTCGACCCGCTGCTCTCGTCGAACACGTGCGCCGGCGCCGGCGTCCGCCCGCCCGCCTCGACGACCCACAATCGTCCGGTGTTCGGATCGGGCCTATAGATGAGCCCGCTCGGCTCGAGCTCCAACATGATCAGCCGCTCCATGTCGGTCAGCGGCCGCTCGCCCGCCGCCAGCTCGCGTACGCGCCGACCGAGCTCCGTCGCGGCGGCCTCCGACGGCGGGACCGCCCGGCGCAGCGCGGCGGCGAACTCGTCGGCGCTGGCGAAGCGATGCGCCGGATCGGGCGCCAGCGACAGCGTGATCAGATCTTCGAGCGGCCCTTCGACGTCGATCGGCGTGCCCTGCACCAGCCAGCTGTTGACGTCGGTGAAGGGCGGCCGTCCGAAGACCGCGAGGTGGAGGACGACGCCGGCCGCGAACAGATCGGCGCGCCCGTCGATCATGCCGTGCCCCGGGAGCTGCTCGGGCGCCATGAAGGCGGGCTTCCCCTTGAGCTCGCCGGTCAGCGTCAGCGGCGCGCCGGCGATCTTGCTGACACCGAAGTCGGCGAGCTTGACCCCGCCGGTGTTCGACAAGAGCACGTTGGCCGGCGACACGTCGCGGTGGACGAGGCCGAGCGGTTTGCCCGCGGCGTCGCGCAGCTCGTGCGCGTAGGCGAGCGCGTCGAGGAGCGCACCGACGACATAGGCGCCGATCTCCAGGGTCGGCTGCGACGCCGACAACAGCCGGTGCAGCGAGATGCCGTCGACCAGCTCGGTCGCGAGATAGAGCACGCCGTCGACCTCGCCCCAGTCGACCATGCCGACGATGTTGGGGTGATCGAGTAGGCTGCCGACGCGCGCCTCGCCCAGGAACATCTCGCGGAAGCGCGCATCGCTCGCGTGCTCCGGCCGGATCAGCTTGAGCGCGACCTGCGGTGCGCCGGGCTCGTTGGCAAAGCGCGCACGGAAGACCTCGCCCATCCCGCCGAAGCCGATGCGACTCACCACCTCGAACGGTCCGAACCGCGCGACCGGCTGTGCCACGGAGCGAAGTGTAGCGCGGCGAGTCGCGCTAAGATACCGCCATGGACACCCCATTCGCCACGCGCGCCATCTTGCGCGGCTCCGAGACGGTGCGGCTGGTACGGACCTGCCTCGTCGAAGTGCTGGAGGGTGCCGAGGCGGGTACGCACGCGCGGCTCGAGCGGCCGATATTTCGTATCGGCACTCACGCGACCAACGACCTGGTGTTGAGCGACGCCACCGTGTCGAAGCATCACCTCGAGATCGCCGTCGTGCCGGAGGGCTATCGCATCAGCGATCTCGGCTCGTCGAACGGTACGCTGCTCGGGACCGCGCGGCTCGGCGCCCTCACCATCGCGGAGCCGGTCACGCTCACGCTCGGCACCACCGTCGTGCGGATCGCGCCCACCGACGAGGAGGCCGAGGTTCCGGCGTCGCCGCGCACGCGCTTCGGCGGCGTCGTGGGCCGCTCGGTCGTGATGCGCGAGCTGTTCGACCAGCTGGAAGCGGTCGCCAAGAGCGACGTATCGCTGCTGCTCGAAGGCGAGACCGGCGTCGGCAAGGAGCAGATCGCCGACGCCGTGCACCAGCTGTCGGCGCGCGCGCAGGGACCGTTCGTCGTCGTCGACTGCGGCGCGCTCGTCGGCGATCTGATGGAGGCGGAGCTGTTCGGCCACGCCAAGGGCGCGTTCAGCGGCGCCGATCGCGCGCGCCAGGGCCTGTTCGAGGCCGCCAGCGGCGGCACGCTCTTCCTCGACGAGGTGGGCGAGCTGCCACCGTCGCTGCAGCCCAAGCTCCTCGGCGTCCTCGAGCGCCGCCGCGTGCTCCCGCTCGGGCACAACACGCCGCGTCCCGTCGACGTGCGCATCATCGCCGCCACCCACAAGGACCTGGCGCGCGAGGTCAACGAGGGGCGTTTCCGCGCCGACCTCTTCTATCGACTGGCGGTGGCCCGGCTGCGCGTGCCGCCCCTGCGCGAGCGCAAGGACGACATCCCGGAGCTGGTGCAGCTGTTCGTCGATCAGCTGCGCCTGCGCTACGGCGAGGCGGTGCCCCCGTCGCTGTCGGCGGTCGTCGTCAGCAAGCTCGCGGCGCCCGACTGGCCGGGCAACGTGCGCGAGCTGCGCAACGCCGTCGAGCGGGCGGCGCTGCAGACCGTCGGCGACGCCGTCGAGGCGGTTCCGTCGGCGGCCGCCGACGAGCCCTACCAGGCCGCCCGCGATCGCTATCTCGCCGACTTCGAGCGCGCCTTTTTGGCCGAGGCGCTGCGGCAGAGCAACTTCAACGTGACCCAGGCGGCGCGCCAGGCCGGCGTCGAGCTGCGCTATTTTCGGCGCCTGCTCGGCCGCTACGGGCTGACCGCGGCGGCGCTGCGCCCGCGCTCCTAGTACCACCTGCTGGTCCGCCGTTCCGCGAGGTGCGAGTACCGCGACGGCGCGGCCCCGGCTGGGGGCGTGCGCCTCCGCGTGGGCTTCCGTACGCTTGCCATAGCGGGCGAAATCCCAGCGATCCGCGCACCGCCGGCCTTGGCACGGCCGATGTAATAGAGCGAACGCATGATGAGCCATTCCCGCTCCATGCGCTTCCGTTTCGGCGCGCTCGTCGGCTGCGCGCCGGCGACGCAGCGGCTGTTCGAGCAGCTCGCGCGCATCGCCGCCACCCAGAGCGCCGTCCTCGTCGAGGGCGAGACCGGAACCGGCAAGCGGCTCGTGGCGCAGGAGATCGTTCGCCACAGCGGGCGCGCGGCGCAGCCGGTGGTGATGCTCGATTGCGACGATACGCCGTCGGAGGTGGAGCTGGCGCTGTTCGGCAACGATCCCGGCGTGTCGGATCAGCCGTCGGAGGGCGGCGGCGCGCTCGCGGTCGCGCGCGGCGGCACGCTCGTGCTCAAGGAAGTGGCCGCGCTGCCGCTGACTGCGCAGGCGCGGCTGGTGCGGCTCATCGAGACCGGCTTCGTGCAGCGGATCGGCGCGCAGCGGACGCGGCGCATCGACGTGCGCGTCATCGCCATCACGCGTGAAGATCTGGCCAAGCGCTGCGAGCAGCGGCTCTTCCGCAGCGATCTCTATTTCTGCCTGCGGGCGCTGCGCGTGCGCGTGCCGCCCTTGCGCGAGCGCTTCGAAGATCTGCCGCTCCTCGTCGAGGCGCTGGCGGCCGAGGAGCGCTGCCCGTCCACCCTCCATCTGGACGAGGACTTCGTCGAGTGGCTGCGCTGCCGCGCCTGGACCGGCAATATGCGCGAGCTGCGCAATGTGCTCGAGCGGGTGCGCGCGCTCGGGCTGGCGACGGTGATGGCCGAGCCCGACCACTCGCCGCCGGCCAACGTGACGGCGCTCTTCGCGGGCGCGCACATGGCGCACGCCGAGCACGCGTGGGTGGTGCAGCTGTTGCGGCGGCATCACGGCAACGTGGCGCAGGCGGCGAGCGCGGCGCGGCGGTCGTCGAGCTGGCTGCGGCGGCGCATCCGCCACCACAACATCGACCTCAGCGAATTCCGCGCGCCGGTCGCCAGCCTGACGGCCGACACCGTCGCGGGCTAGGGGCGTCCAGATTCAGCGTGCAAGCGGCTGCGATGTCGGGTATCTAGATGCTGATTACGGGGCGTAGCGCAGCTGGTAGCGCGCCTGGTTTGGGACCAGGATGTCGCAGGTTCGAATCCTGTCGCCCCGACCCAGTTCCTTCCGGCCCTCGTCATCCCGCTCATCACCGCGGCCCTGTCACCCGGCGCCGGCTGCTCGCGCGATCAGAAACAACCCTGTCCCCACTCCGACTGCGCCGAGGGCTCGCGCGACGCGCTCGCCGGCCGGTGCGAGACGTTCGACCGTGATCGCTGCCGACACGATAGCCATCGCGCGAAGGTCCATGACGCCGACGACCAGGAGGATCGCCATCAGACCGGCACAGGAGCGGCTGCAGTGGAGGCCGAGGCGCAGACCATGTCGCCAGGCCGTGCGGGCGTCGGCCGGCAGCGCACGGCCGCGCTCTGGTGCCTCTCGGTAGCAGGCAAGCTGACGCGCCTTCCATGCGGTCAACTGGAGGTAACCGGCCACCAGGACGACCACACCGACGGCGATGGGTACGGCACGCGCCAGCGCCGGCTGCTGCATCTCGATCATCGCCAGCGCGACGCCCAGCGGAAAAGCGGCCGTTCCGATCGCGGTCCAGACGAAGAAGTAACCCACGCCGACGAGCACAGTCAGCCGACCGAGGCGCGTCTCGCCTGTCCTGCCCATGGCCCGCCGGTAGCGCCACAGCATTGGGACCAAGGACGGCAGCTTCATCGCCACCATCATCACGATCCACATGCCGAGGAACGACGCTGCAGCGTCGGGCCACGACTGTCCGCTCAGCCGCATCCACGCCATCGACATCTGCCAGCCGCCGGGCATCGGCATCTCGCCCATCGCCGACATCGACGCGCACCAGGCGATCGTTGCCGCCGCGCTGGCAGCGAAGAGCAGCACCGATACGCCGAAGAATGCTTGGTGGGAAGCTCGCTCCGAAGCCATGTGCCTTCTCCTGTCGCCCAAGTTGTGTGACGTCGACGGCGACTTCGCTCAGCGCTGGTCGTACTCGTCGTGGCGACGCCACCAGACGCCCGTCTCGTTGCGCCCCTTGGGTGCGCGGTCGAGCCACTGGTACATGCCCCAGACGCCGTCCACCCCGCGCGCATAGGTGGAATAGGTGTGGTAGACGACGCCGTCTTCGAGGACGAACGCGCTCATGCCCGGTCTCTCCCGACCATAGGTGGGCGCGTCGATTCCGCACATGGCGGCGAACTGGGCCACCGCCCCCTCGCCACCGCCCTGTTGGCTTGCGCGCCGCTGCAACTCCGGTTCGCGGGTGAAATTGTACTCGATGCCCTCGCGCTGTTGCTCCTCCGTATACGAAGCGCAAAAGTCGAAGTTGAAGTTGCCGCCGACAGAGGACGCCCAGGGAAACGTCCATCCCATTCGCCGCTTGTACGCTTGCAACTTCTCGAGTGGCGCCCGCGATACCGCCGAAAGCGTGACGTCGTGGTTGGCCAGGTGGACGGCGACGCCGTTGAACCCGTCGGCGATCGACGAGCAGGACGGGCACCCCGCCTTGAAGTCGGGCCCGAACATGAAGTGGTAGACGAGCAGCTGCGAGCGCCCGCGGAAGAGGTCTGCCACCGAGGCGGTCCCGTCGTCAGTCTCGAAGCGATACTCCTTGTCGACGCGAACCCACGGCAGCTCCTGCCGCCGTTGCGCCAGCTCGTCGCTGCGCCGCGTGAGCTCCTTCTCCGCCGCGAGCAGCTCGAGCCGCGCTCCGAGCCACTCTTCGCGTGTCCCAATCCTGTGCTTCGTCATTGTCGTTCTCTCCTTCTTTCGGGTGGTCATGCCGATGTCTCTTGCTGTCTTGACGATCGACGCCCACCGGATTCGACGGAGTCGCGACTTCTTTTCGGGTTGAGCGTGAGATAGGGCGGGGAAGCGTGCGCCCGCGGTAGGCGCGGAGGAACGCCCAGCGCTTGGCGCGACCGTGGTCAGCGCTCGGCGAGCTTTCGCTCGAGGAACCGGCGCTCGCCGTCGTTCTCTGCGAGCGCGAGCGCGCGCTGGTAGTCGTCGGTGGCGTCGAGCCCGAGGCGGCGACGAAAATCGGCGCGCGTGGCGTAGAAGTGGTGGTAGCGCGATAGCGGCTCCTCGAGCTCGGCGAGCGCGGCGAGGGCGGCCGCCGGTCCCTCGTGCATGCAGAGCGCGACCGCGCGGTTGAGCGCGACCACCGGCGACGGGTCGAGCGCATACAGCGCGTCGTAGGCGTCGAGGATCGCCGCCCAGTCGGTCTCGTCCCACGCACGCGCGATGGCGTGGCACGCCGCGATCTCCGCCTGCAACACGAAGCTTGCTCGCGGACCGATCCGCCGGGCGCGCTCGAGCGCCACCAACCCGTCCTTGATGAGCGATCGATCCCAGCGCTTCCGATCCTGCTCGGACAGCAGCACCAGCTCGCCGCGGCTGTCGGTGCGCGTCGCCGCGCGGGCGCAGCCGAACGCGATCAACGCGAGCAGCGCGAACACCTGGGGCTCGTCGGGCAGCAGATCACACAAGAGGCGCGCCAAGCGCAGCGCCTCGCGTTGCAGATCGAGCCGCATGAGCGCGCCGGCCCGGCTGGTGTGTCCCTCGTTGAAGACGAGGTACACCACAGAGAGCACCGAGGCGACGCGCTCCGGCAGCTCGGCGCGCCCGGGTACCTCGTAAGGCAGCTGCTTGTCGTCGATGGTGCGCTTGGCGCGCACGATCCGCTGCGCGATGGTCGTCTCCGGAGACACGAACGCCCGGGCGATCTCTTCCGTCGAGAAACCGGCGATGAGCTTCAGCGTCAGCGCCACCTGGCTCTCGGGCGGCAGCGCTGGATGACAACAGGTGAAGATGAGGCGCAGCTGATCGTCGCCCACGCTCTCGAACGTCTCGGGGTTGCTCATGGGGTTCTCCGCCCAGAGGAAGACTGGCGCCTTCGCGTCGGCCACGCGGCGGTGCCGTCGAGCGTCGAGCGCGTGGTTCTTCGCCGCGGTCATCAGCCACGCGCCCGGGCTATCGGGCACGCCGCGCTCCGGCCAGGTGGCGAGCGCCGACAGCACCGCCTCCTGGAACGCCTCCTCGGCGGCGTCGATGCTGCCGAGGAAGCGAACGAGCTGGGCGACCACGCGTCCGCGGTCGCGTCGAAACACCTCGTCGAGCGTGTGGCTCAGCTGCGCCACAGCTCGCGAATCTCCAGCTCGCCATGCTTCAAGAACTTCGTCCCGCGCGCCCAGCGGACCGCCTCGTCGAGGTCGGCCATGCGCATGAAGAAGAGGCCGCCGATCACCTCTTTGCTCTCGAGGAATGGCCCGTCCATGACGGTTCGCTTGTGCCCGCGGGACACGATCTGGAGGCCCCGCCGCGGCGGCTCGAGCCGCACGCCGCCGAGGAAGCGCTCGTCGCGCGACAGGTCGCTCGTATCGGCCTCGATGCGATCCATCACCTCCTCCCAGGCTTCCTCGCTGGACGCGTTGCCGAGGACGGCGAAGGCGAACGTCTTGCCCTGGCGGCTGGTCTTGTTCGCGCGCACGTCTCCGCCCATGAGCGGCCGCACGTCGAGCGTGTCGCCGGGCGCCATGGGGCACGGCTCGGCCAGCGCGACGGCGGCGTCGAGGTTGTCGGCCTTCACGAGGTAGTAGCCCGCGATCGCATGCTCGTCGCCGAACGGGCCGGCCTCGACCTTGCTGGCGTGGACCCGCTTGCCCTCGGCGGAGGGGCGCAAGCGCTCGCTATCGCGGTAGGCGCCGGCGGCGTTCAGCCGCTGCACGTAGGCCGCGTGCCGCTCGACCAGCGCCTTCGTTTCCGATGGTGCCATCCGCTGCTGCTCGGTCTCGTTCTCGCGGATGAGGATCATGAAGTCGGGCATGAAATTCCCCTCTCTACTCTAGTGACGATCGAGCAGCGGCGGGATCGACAGCGATGTACGCCGGATCTGCGATCTCTCCGCGGCCAGGCCTGACGGGCACGCAAGAGGCCCCGGACGGTCCGAGTGGCTTCCCGATCGGGTCGCGGTTTACCTGTCCAGCGCGCGCGTGGATGCTCCTCTCGGTCGGCAGCCACTTGCGCATCGCTGTACAGTGCCTACTGTACGACAGCCGCTATCCCGTGGCGTTTTCAGCAATTTTCGCTCCCCTTTACACCCGTAGCCACCCTTTGCACCCGTAGCCACCCTGATTGGGGGCTCCAATGAAGCTGCGTTTACTCTGCTTTGCGTTCGCGTTCACCGCGTTCGGCTGCGAAGGACCGCGTGGCGTCGACGGCCCGATCGGTCCGCAGGGCCCGCAGGGATCGGGCGGCTCCGGCGACGGTGGCACGTCGGTAGACGCCGGTGCGGCGGCCGAGTGCCCGGCACTCCCGGCGGGCGCGAGCCCCGGCTTGAACGCGACCGTCAACGTCTCCTCGCCGGCCAACGGCAGCTTCTTCGTCGCCAAGGAGCGCGCCGTCGTCACCATCCGCTGGTCGAACGACTGCGGCAAGACGCTGCGCGCGTCCGACCTCGGCACCGCCAGCCTCTATGTGTCCGGCCCGCGACTCGGGGCGCAGACCCGCACCGCGTCCAAGCTGCTCAACTGCGTCGTCGATCGCGCCGCCGCCGATCGGCAGCACCACTTCGTCAACCTCATCGCTCCCGCCTTCGCCGATGCGTCGCAGATGAACCTCGCCACCGCCGCGGACGGCACGATCACCTTCACGCTGGCTCCGGTCAGCGACGAGCCCGCCGGCACGTACACGGTCGGCGTCTGGTCCAAGAGCAAAGACGATCGCGACCAGCTCTTCCCCACGCTCGATCTGCAGATCGGAAACGCGACGCACGAGCAGCTGGCGACCGGACCCACAGCCTCTTCGACCTGCTTCGCCTGCCACAAGGGCGCGCAGTCGGGCAAGTCCTATCAGGCGCACACGTTCCCGGGCTTTTCGCCCGTCGGCAACTACGCGCTCGACGCCTCGCCCATCGCCACCTGCAAGCTGTGTCACAACCGCGACGGCTACAGCCTCAATCCGACGGTGCGCAAGGTCCACGGCGCGCATCGCGGCGCCAACCAGCTCGCCGCCGGCGTCGCGCATCCGGAGTACGGCCTCGCTGCCGACGCCACGCTCGCCGACTATCTCGACATCGGCTTCCCGTCGCTGCCGGGCGGCGAGCGCGATTGCATCAAGTGCCACGTGGACGATCGCTGGAAGAGCGCCTCGCGGCTCGCGTGCGGTACCTGCCACGACAACGTCTTCTTCGACACCGGCACGCTGACGCCGCCGCGCGCGTTCGGCAAGCCGCCCGCCGGCGCCTGCACCAACGACGCGGCGTGCGGCGTCTTCGGAGACTTCGCCACCTGCGATCTGCCGTCGGGAGCCTGCCTGCGCAAGAGCCATCCTCCACAGCCTGACGACGCGCAGTGCAGCGTCTGCCATCCCGCCGACGCCCCGGGGCTCGCCCCTATCAGCAGCGTCCACGAGATCGTGCAGACCACCCACGATCCGGGGCTGCGGCTCACGTCGCTGTCGCTGGGCGGCGGCAGTGGCGCCGGCGGCTCGTTCGTCATCGGGGATACGCCGACGCTCAGCTTCAAGCTGCTCGACAAGTCGGCCGCGCCGCTCGCGACGCTCAAGACCGACGCCGCCCTGTCGGCGACGGCCATCGTCTCGGGCCCGACGGACGATCGGCAGCGCGTCTATGCGCAGCTCAACCCGAAGACGCAAGGTACGCTCGTCTACGACGCTCCGTCGTCGACCTACAGCTGGACCCTGCCGTCGACGCTGCCGGCGCTCGCCCTCGCGCCCCTCAACACGACGGCACCGTTCAACCGGCCCAACCTGCCCGGCACGTACACGCTGTGGATCTACGTCAATGCGACCGTAGTGGCCGGCGGCGTGTCGTTTCGCGGCGCCGCCAACGGCGTGGTCGACTTCGCGCTCGGCGCGGGGCCGATCCGTCCGCGCCAGGTCATCGCCGACGCCGCGTGCAACGCGTGTCACGTCGTGGTGCAGGCGCACGGCGGCTCGCGCCAGAACGTCGGCAGCCAGTGCTCGGGCTGCCACACCCGGGGCGCCGTCGATCGCACCGTCGGCGCCAAGGGCATCGCCTGCACCGCCAGCGCCCAGTGTCCGGGAAACGCGGCCGGCTGGGAGACCTGCCAGGACACCAACGCCGACAGCGTCGCCGACGCCTGCGTGATCACCGTCGATCCGACGCCCAACCAGTCGATCGACTTCGCCGTCCTCGTGCACGACATCCATTTCGCGCGCCTGCGCGGCGGCTACGCCGAGCGCAACAACCTCGTCTCGCCGGGATCGCTGGTGGTCGTCGGCTTTCAGAATTCAGTGAACGCGTTCGAGACCGAGCTCTTCCCGCAGGACATTCGCAACTGCAAGAGCTGTCACGCCGACGCGGGCGGCGTCTGCTCGACGACGAAACCGTGCGGGATCGGACAAGCGTGCATCGGCGCCACCTGCGTCAATCAGGCTTGGCTGACGCCGTCGACGCGGGTCTGCACCTCGTGCCACGACGAAGCGACCGTTTTCGGTCATGCGGCGCTCAACACCTGGACCGATCCGTCCGGCGCCGTCGTCGAGACCTGCGAGACCTGCCACGGCATCGGCGCCGACTTCGCGGTCGCCACGGTGCATCAGATCGCGGCGCCGTACGTGCCGCCCAACCTGCGCGCCAAGCAATAGATGATGCGCGCGATGGCCACCATCTCCATCCTCGTCGCCGGCTGCGCCGATTCGCGCACCGTCGACGGCACGCGTCGCTGTGCGACGGCCGCCGAGTGCGAGTCGATCCATCCGCCCGGCATCGCCGACCCCGCCAGTCCCGACTTTCACGGCATCCTGCTGCCGTCGCTGGGCTGGAACCTCGCCTCGTGCGCCACGTGCCACGGAGCCGACTTCGCCGGCGGCAAGAGCGGCCGGTCCTGCTTGACCTGCCACGACGGCGGGCCGACCACCTGCACCACCTGCCACGCGCTGCCGCCTCCGACGGGAGCGCACGCGGCACACGGCTACGCCTGCAGCGAGTGCCACGTCATGCCGGCGACCTGGGACGCGCCGGGCCACCTCTTCGACGGCCACGGCGGCGTGATTGCGCGCGCTCTTGTCGTCTTCGGTCCGATTGCGCGCACCGGCGGCGCGACCCCGACGTGGGACGGCGAGCGCTGCAGCAACAACTACTGCCACGGCGCCGCCACTCCGGCGTGGAACGGCGGCGCGAACGAAGCGCCGTGCGGCAGCTGCCACGCGGTTCCGCCGAGCGATGCCCATCACGTCAACCCGCGCTGCGGCGAATGCCACGGCCGCGTCGTCGACGACCAGGCGCACATCGTCAACGCCGCGCTGCACTCCGACGGCAAGGTCAACGTCGGCGACGACAGCGGCACCTGCCTCGCCTGCCATCCTCATCCGGGCGGCGCGCACGCGGCGCACGCGACGGCAGCGCATCGCATCGCCGCACCGATCGGTTGCGTCACGTGCCATCGGGTCCCCACCAGCGTTCACGATCCGGGGCACATCGACCATCCGCGCGCCGTCGTCTTTCCCGACGGGCCCGCGATCTGGAACGCGACGACCGGCCAATGCAGCAACAGCGGCTGTCACGGCGCGGCGACGCCGTCGTGGACCGGGTCGCCCGTGGTGTGCGGCAGCTGCCACGGCATCCCGCCCGCCGACGCCAGCCACGCGCCGACGCTGCGACTGCAAGACTGCGCCGCCTGCCACGCGCGGTCGATCGACGCCAGCGGCCAGCTCCTGCCGCCGCCCGCCGGTAAGCACCTCGACGGAGTCGTCGATGCGCCGTAGCGTCGCGCTCGCGCTCCTCCTCTACGCCACGCCCGCAACCGCGGAGGTGGTCGACGGGAGCATCACGACGCTCCTGGCTGGTCGCGCCGACGTGCGCGACGGCCGCGTCTACAGCGTCGTGCCGGCATACGAGATGCTGCAGCTCCGCGTCGACGACGTGCACACGCGCTACGTCGACGTGCGCGTCGTCCTCTCCGCCTGGAGTGAGATCGCCTTCGGCGACCCGCGCGACGGCCGCAGCAGCGCCGCCGACGTCGACATCGGCTACGTCGAGGCCGCCGCGTTCGATCGCCGCATCACCCTGCGCGCTGGGCGGCAGCTCGTGTGGGCCGGCGGCGCGCGCGTCTTCCAGCTCGACGGCGGCACGGTGCGCGTTCGCGTCTACCGTCGCGTCTACCTCGACCTCTACGGCGGCGTGCCGGTCACCCCGCGCTTCGCGGTCAAGCTGGGCGACGCGGTCGCCGGCGGGCGCGCTTCGTGGCGCCACTCGTTCGACAGCGAGGTCGGCCTCTCCTATCTGCACGTCCTCGACGCCGGCCGCGTCGCGCGCGAAGATCTCGGCGCCGACGCGCGCTGGTCTCCGCGGCGCGACCTCGCCTTCACCGGCTATCTCCTCTACTCGCTCGCCGAGCTGCGCGTCGCCGAAGCCGACGTCGGCGCCACCTGGCAGCCGATCTCCAAGCTCGACGTGCGCGTCAACTATCAGCGCACGGCGCCCGATCTATTCCTGCCGCGCAGCTCCATCCTCTCGGTGTTCGCCACCGAAGCGCGCGACGAAGCCGGCGGGGCGGTCTACGTGCAGCCGCTGCGACGCCTGACGTTGAACGGCGACTATCACTTCGTCTTCGACGCCGCCGGTGTGGGCCACCGCGGCGGCGGGCGCGTGACGCTCAACGTCGGCCCCGCGTTTCAGACGCTGCTCGGCGTCGAGGGGCGTGTGCTCGAGCTGCCGGGAAACGGCTACACCGAGGCGCGCGTCTTCTGCACGCACCGCATCTCGCGCGCGCTGCTCGTCGCGGCCGACTTCGACACCTATGTTCTCGAGCAGCCGGTCAACGGCGCCAGGCTGTCGCTGACCGGCAGCGCCACCGTCGCGTGGGACTTCGCGCGCAATTGGCGCGCCGTCGTCACGGCGCTGGCCGACACCACGCCGCTCGTGGAGCGACGCTTCGAGTTCGTGGCGCGTCTCGTCTACAACCACGAGTGGCGCTTCCATCAGGTGCGACGATGAAGCGGCTCCTCGTGGTCGCAATCCTCCTGTCGTCATCGTGCGCCTGGTGGTGGCGCGACGCGGTTCCGTTGGCCGGGGGCGACGTCATCAAGGTGCCCCACGAGCGCCATCGCGCCGGCGGCGTGGAGTGCCTGGCCTGCCACGAGACGCTCTACGACCAGAAGTCGCTGGCGCAGCCGACGCTGCCCGCCGAGAGCGTCTGCCTGCAATGCCATGCCGCCGAGAAGCAGAAGGGCAACTGCGGCTTCTGCCACACCGACGTGCGCAAGGCCGCGCCGTGGCCGGCCCGCGCGCCGGCGCTGCAGATGTCGCACGCCGAGCACATCGAGCGCACCAAGGAGAAGTGCACCGTCTGCCACACGCGCCTGCCCGAGCCGGTGCGGACGTCGTCGATGGCGCCGGCGATGGCGGCGTGCCTGTCGTGTCACGAGCACCGCCAGGAATACGACGACGGCCGCTGCCAGCGCTGTCACACCGATCTGTCCCGCTATCCGCTCGCTCCCGTCTCGCTCTACTCGCACCGCGGCGACTTCGTTCACGAGCATGCGCGCCCGGCGCGCGCCGCCGGCGCCACCTGCGCCGAGTGCCACGAGCAGACCTTCTGCAGCGACTGCCACGCCTCGACGGTCGCCACCCGCATCGAGGTCAAGCTCCCCGAGCGGGTCGACGCCAACTTCATCCATCGCAACGATTACGTCGGCCGCCACCAGGTCGAAGCCGCCGCCGACCCGGCGCAGTGCCGTCGCTGTCACGGCTCCAGCTTCTGCGAAAATTGTCACCGCGCGCAAAACCTGTCGTCCGCGGGCGCCAATCCGCGCGACCCGCATCCGCCCGGCTGGTCGCTGCCCGGCTCGCAGCAGTTCCACGGTACCGCCGCGCGCCGCGACATCGTCGCCTGCGCCGCCTGCCATGACCAGGGCGCGCGCTCCATCTGCGTCGACTGTCACAAGGTCGGCGGCATCGGCGGCAATCCGCACCCGCCGGGCTGGACCTCGCGTCACGGCGTCAACGAGATCGCGCGCAACGGCATGTGCGCGGCGTGCCACCTGTGAGGGACCCATGCTGATCGCGCTCATTGTTGCTGCGCTCGTCCTACTGGCGCCGTTGGTGGCGCGCCCGTCGTTGACCATCCGGCGCGCCGGACGCGTGTTCGCGTTCGTCGTCATCGTCATCGTGCCGGTCGGCGCCGGGCTGGCGGGCCTGAACGAGCACATGGAGCGCTCCAAGACGGTGGCGTTCTGCACCTCGTGCCACGTCATGGAGCGCTACGGACGGAGCCTCCAGGTCGACGACGTCGACCACGTGCCCGCCAAGCACTTCCAATACAACCGCGTCCCGCGGGAGACCGCGTGCTTCGCCTGCCACACCGACTACACGCTCTACGGCGACTACAACGCGAAGCTGCGTGGCCTGCGCCATGTCTGGGTGCAGTACATCGGGCACATTCCGTCGAAGATCGCGCTCTACACGCCCTACAACAACCGCGAGTGCCTGCACTGCCACGACGGCGCGCGGTCGTTCGTCGAGTCGGTCACGCACAGAAGCGAGCCGGGCCGCATGGACGCCATCCACGCCAATCGGGTCTCGTGCCTCGGCAGCGGCTGCCACCAGGTCGTCCACACCGTCGACAAGCTCGACGGCTTGGCGATGTGGCCGAAGGAGAACAAATGATCACCGAAAAGGCGCTCGAACGGCGGCTGCGGCTGGCGGCCTCCCTGGTGATGGCCGGGCTCGTCGTCGAGCTGGGCAGCTTCTTCTGGCACCACCCGACTGCGTTCATCGTCTTCTTCGTCGTCGGCGGGCTCTTCTTCGCCGCCGGAATTCTCTCGTACCTCTTACTGATCCTCGCCAAAGGAGGCTGATATGCGGTCCCTCGTATTCCTCGCGCTCTTCGTTCCTGCCATCTTCGTTCCTTCCATCGCGCTGGCAGAAGCGCCGAACCCTCAGATCGATCGGTTGTGGCGCGCCAAGTGCTCGTCGTGCCACGGGCCCGACGGCAAGGGCGCTACCGAGCAAGGCAAGAAGATGGCGGTCGAAGACATGACGTCGCCGGCGTGGCAGGCGATCACCGACGACAAGATCAAGGCGTCGGTGAACGACGGCCTCAAGCGGGAGAAGGGCGGCGTTCATCAGGAAATGGAGGCGTACAAGTCGAAGCTGCGACCGGAGCAGGTCGACGGGCTGGTGACCTACATTCGAGCGCTGAAGAAGTAGCGCGCTCGATTACCCGCTTGACCTGCCCCCGGGTTGTTGCATAATCGAGTCGGCACTCGATAATGCAGCCGCGCGGACGCCCCATCACGCTCACCGACGATGCGCTCCTCGACATCGCGCGCGATGTGTTTCTCGAGCGCGGCCTCGAGGCGACCACGAGCTACATCGCCAAGCGCGCCCGCATCTCCGAGAGCGTCATCTTCTACCGCTACAAGACGAAGGAGGCGCTGTTCTCCGCCGTCTTCGAGCGGCAGCTGGTCATGCCGCCGGGATTCGCCAAGCTCGCCTGGCGTGCCGGCGTCGGCGAGGTCGCCGACAACTTGTTCGACGCGGGCACCAGCCTCGTCGAGCTGTCGGAACGGGTGCTGCCGTTCATGATGATGGCCTTCGTCAGCCCCACCAAGCTCAACGTGCTCTCCAAACATGCCTGCAAGCCGCACCCGATGCGGCGCGAGCTGATCGGCCTCTTGTCGGGCTACTTCGAGGCCGAGATCCAGGCCGGACGTCTGCGGCCGACGCGCGCCGAGATCCTGGCGAGGACGTTCCTCGGCGGCATCACCCAATTCGTCATGTCGTCGCACCTGGAGGAGCCGTCGGGTGACCTCGACGCGCCGACCTTCCTTCGCGGCATGATCGACGTCCTGCTCGAGGGGTCGCTGGACGATCGCACGCCCCGGCCCCGCCCACGACCCGCGCGCAAGAGGAGATGACTTGCTTTCGTTCGTCTATTTTCAGAGTGCCGGCTCCATAATCGTCGCCCTGGCGATTGTCGCCGCCCCCGCGCCGGCGCAGGCGCTGCAGCCGCTGGCCGAGTTCCTGGCGGGCGCGCGCACCGCCAGCGTCGACAATCGCGAGGCGGCCATGACGGCGGTCGAGCAGCAGGAGGAGGCGCTCGTCGCGCTCGGCCGCGAGCTGCCCGACGTCCTCGTGCGCGGCACCTACACGCGCAATCAGTTCGCCGCTGTCTTCCCCGTACAGGCCCAGCCCGGCGGTCCGACGATGAACCTGACCATCCAGCCCTACGATCAGTGGGATCTGTTCCTCCAGGCGGACGCGCCGCTCATCGACTTCGCCGGCTGGGCGCGGGCACGCGCCACGCACCGCGCTGCCAAGGCCGCCCGGTACAACGTCCGCGCCACTGCGCTCGAGGTCCAGAAGCAGGTGGCGCGCCAGTACTACACGCTCATCGGCGCCGACGCGCTGCGCGGCTCGGCGCAGCGGACGCTCGCCGCCGCGCAATCGAACGCGGAGCTGACGCGTGAGCGCCGCGCCGGCGGTGTCGCCACCGCGCTCGACGTCGAGCGGGCGCAGGCCGAGGTCGAGCGTGCCCGTCAGAACATCGCCGACGCCGAGCTGCAGTCGGAGCTGGCGCGCCGCGCGCTGACGACGCTCACCGGGGTCACGGCGAGCGCCGAGATCGGCGGCAGCGAGGATGATCTGCACGCCGAAGCGCCGCTCGAAAAGTGGGAAGCGACGCCCGAAGCGACCATCCCGACGCTCGCAGCCGCCGCCGAGCAGGCGCGCAGCGCCGCCACCAACGCGCGCGCCGCCAGGCTGTCGTTGATTCCGACCTTGACCGCCACGTTCGTCGAGCGCGTCACCAACGCGACCAGCTTCACCGGCCAGCCCAACTACTTCACGTTCACGCTCAACGCCAACTGGCGTCTCGATCTGACGACAATCGCGAGCATCCGCGTCCAGTCGGCGCTGGCGCAGATCTCGCGCATTCGCGAGCAGCGCACGCGTCTCGCCGTGCGCGATCAGATCTACGAGGCGTGGCAGCGCACCCGCACCGGCATCATCAAGAGCCAGGCCGCTCGCGCGCAGGCTCGCGCGGCCGATCTGGCGGCGCAGTTCGCCACCGAGCGTTACACCAACGGCGCCGGCACGCAGCTCGACGTCGTCCAGGCGCAGCGCGACGCCTTCGCCGCCCAGGTCGGCCGGGTTCAGGCCGACGCCGATCTCGCATTCGCCCGGACACTGCTGCGTCTCACCGCAGGCGTCTCAATCGACCAGGATCAGCGATGACGATCAACCGAAGCACCTTCGTAATCTTCTTTGCGTTGTCCATCTCCGGCCTCGGCTGCAACCAGCAGAAGGCGCAGAGCGCCGAGTCGCGCGCCAAGGCCAAGCCGATCTCCGCGGCGACGGTCGTCGTCGTCGAGCGCGACCTGCCGAACGGGCTGCTCCTGGCCGGCACGCTCAAGGCGAACCAGGAGTCGGATCTGGCCGCCAACGCGACCGGCCGGGTCACGCGGACGATGATCGAGCGTGGCAGCTACGTCGCGCGCGGTCAGGCGCTGGCGCAGCTCGACGTGCGTATGGCGCAGCTCTCGGCGAGCGAGGCCGCCGCCAACGTCGACACGGCGCAAACGCAGCGCAGCGCCGCCGCCGACGAGTGCACGCGCTACCAGCGCCTCTTCCAGCGCGGCGTCATCACCCAGCAGGAATACGATCGGCAGACGACGAGCTGCAAGACCGCCACCAGCTCCGCCGCGGCCGCCGAGACGCGCGTCGCCGTCGCCCGGCAGACGCTGTCGGACGGCACCGTGCGCGCGCCGTTCCCCGGGCTCGTCTCCGAGCGCTACGTCTCCGTCGGTGAGTACGTGATGCCGTCGACGAAGGTGGCGCACCTCGTCGACATCGATCCGTTGCGCCTCGAGCTCACGATCCCCGAGCAGAACATGGGGGCGGTGCACGAAGGCCAGAACGTCGCTTTTCAAGTAGGCGCGTTTCCCGGCCGCACCTTCAATGCCGTGGTGCACTACATCGGGCCGGCGGTGCGCGCCACCACGCGCGACCTCGTGTTCGAGGCGCTGGTCACCAACAAAGAGAAGATCCTACGACCGGGCCTGTTCGCGACCGCCCATCTCGACGTCGGCCTGCAGAAGCTGCCCGTCGTCCCGAAGGCCGCGATCAAGACCGACGGCGACACGACCCGCCTCTTCGCCGTCGTCGAGAAGCACGTCGAGGAGCGCATCGTGCAGATCGGACCGGCCGAAGGCGATCTCGTCGGCATCCTCAAAGGCGTCAAGGCGGGCGAGCGCGTGATCGCGCGGCCGACCGAGCAGCTCTCGGACGGCGTCGAGGTGGAGTAGCCCATGCAGTGGTTGGCAAGGTTGTGCGTCCGCCGGCCGGTCTTCGCGGCCGTCCTCATGTTGACGATCACCGTCGTCGGCATCGCCGCCTACTTCAAGCTCGGCCTCGATTGGTTCCCCAAGATCGACTTCCCGGTGGTCGTGGTCACCACGCGGCTCGACGGTGCGGCGCCCGAGGAGGTCGAGACCGAGATCACCGAGAAGATCGAGGAGGCAGTCAACACCATCAACGGCATCGACGAGCTGCGCTCGGTGTCGGTCGAAGGCGTCTCGCAGGTGTTCATCACGTTCTCGCTCGATAAGCCCGTCGACGCCGCGGCGCAGGACGTGCGCGATCACGTCTCGACCGCCATCGCCAACCTGCCCCGGGGGATCGATCCGCCCGTCGTCGGCAAGTTCGATCCCGACGCCATCCCCATCCTCTACGTCGCCGTCGAGTCGAAGCGCGGCGTGCGCGAGACGACCGAGGTGGCCGACAAGCGGGTACGCCGGCAGATCGAGAGCATCCCCGGCGTCGGCCAGGTCAACCTGCTCGGTGGGCGCAAGCGCCAGATCAACGTGTGGCTCGACCCGGTGCAGCTGCGCGCCGTCGGGCTGGCCCCGCAAGACGTGCAGCGCGCCATCGGCGCCCAGAACCTGACCACCCCCGGCGGCAGCGTCGATACCGGGCCGTCAGAGCTGACGCTGCGCGTGCAGGGCCGCGTCTCGAGCCCGTTCGCGATCGGACAGATCGTCGTGCGCCAGCAGGGCAACCACGCCATCCGCGTCAGCGACGTGGCGCGCGTCGAAGACGGCGAAGAGGAGGGGCAGACGGTCGCGCTGCTCGACGGAAAACCGACCGTCATGCTGACCATCCGCAAGCAGTCGGGCGAGAACACCGTGCAGGTCGTCGACGGGGTCCTCGAGCGGCTGGGCGACGTCGAGCACACGCTGCCGGCCGGCTACAAGCTGACCGTGGTGCGCGACAACTCGCTGGTCGTGCGCACCGCCGTCGGCGCGGTCAAGGAGCACCTCGTCCTCGGCGCCATCCTCGCGTCGCTCGTCGTCCTCCTCTTCCTCGGCAACTTCCGTTCGGCGGTCATCTCGGCCATCGCCATCCCGGTCTCGATCATCGGCACCTTCGCGCTCATGTGGGTCGAAGGCTTCACGCTCAACATGATCACGCTCCTGGCGCTGGCGCTCGCCGTCGGCATCGTCATCGACGACGCCATCGTCGTCCTCGAGAACATCCACCGCTTCATCCACGCGCTCCGCTATAAGCCGTTCCCCGCGGCCGTCGCCGCGACCAAGGACATCGGCCTCGCCGTGCTCGCCACGACGCTGTCGCTGATGGCGGTCTTCATCCCGGTCGCGTTCATGTCCGGCATCGTCGGCCGCTTCCTCGGCGGCTTCGGCCTGACCATGGCCTTCGCCATCGGCGTGTCGATGCTGGTCAGCTTCTCGTTGACCCCCAGCCTCTCGGCGCGCTGGCTCGATCCGCCCGAGGTCGATGCCGACGGCAATATCGTCGAGCACAAGAGCCGCTTGCAGCGCATCGTCGATGCGTTCTATCTGCCGGTCGAGCGCGTCTACATGGGGATGCTCGGCTGGTCGATGCGCCATCGCTGGGTGATCGTCCTCGCCTGCGTCATCGCGCTCGCGTCGCTGGGACCGCTCGGCAAGGCGGTCAAGAAGGGCTTCGTCCCCGACGACGATCAGGGCGCATTCCAGGTCAACGTGCGCGCGCCCGAGGGCACCAGCCTGCAGTCGACGGCGCTCATCGGCGAGCGCATCGCGCGTCAGATCCGCGAGCAGATCCCCGGCGTCCAGCTGACGACGATGACCATCGGCGATACCGACCAGCGCACGCCCAACCGCGCCGGGGTCTACGTCCGCCTCATCGATCCGGAGAAGCGCGAGCAGACGATGAACCAGATCATGGCGCGGGTGCGCAACGAGATCGTCTCCCGTCAGCCCAAGGATCTGCGCATCGACGTCTCGCAGGTCGACGCCTTCAACTCCGGCCAGTCGACGGCGTCGGTGCAGTACGGAATCTACGGTCCCGACCTCGACAAGCTCGCCGAGTACAGCACCACCATCGTGCGCGAGCTGAAGAAGGTGCCGGGCGCCGTCGACGTCGATACCAATCTCGTGGTCGGAAAGCCCGAGCTGCAGGTGTCCATCTTCCGCGAAAAGGCGGCCGATCTCGGCGTGCAGGTGTCCGACATCGCACAGACGCTCCAGCTCCTCGTCGGCGGGCTCAAGATCTCGAGCTACGCGGAGAAGGGCGAGGACTACGACATCCGCGCGCGCGCCGAGCGGCAGTTCCGCAGCGATCCGCGCGGGCTCGCGCTCGTGACGGTACCGTCGGTGCGCTACGGCTCGGTGCCGCTGTCGGAGGTGGTGGAGTGGAAGCCCGCGACCGGCCCGTCGGCCATCAACCGCGTGAGCCGACAGCGTCAGGTCGTGGTGCAGGCGAACGTCGCGCCCGGGTTCGGTGACAGCGACATCCAGCTGGCGCTCGAGAAGATCATCGC
>JAQBQH010000269.1 GCA_028287105.1 Myxococcales bacterium | reverse complement strand
CGCCGAGCGACTGAGATTCGCTGGGGACGGGAGCGTCGGGGACGGCCGGGACGTCGACGACGCCGGAACAGCCGAGCGGGAGGACAGCGACGGTGACGAGGGCGCAGAGGCGGTTCATGCGCGCGCTAGGTGCGAGAGGCGTGCCGCATCCGGGTCCCCAAACGGCGGGGACTTCGGAGCGGGAGCTGCGGCGGCACGGGGTGACGCGGCTACAGGTGAGGCCCCGCGTTGGCACTGTTCAGTTCGCAGTTGTGGGTGGCGCAGCCGAGAGGCGGGAGGCGCGTGGCGGGAGGCGCGATGCCGCGGGTGGCGAAGCGGCAGGCAGGGACAGGGGACGCTCGAGCTAGCGCGCGAGCCGTCGCGCGAGCTAGCGCGCGCCGGAGCCGGCGTGCTCGCCGCCGTAGCGCTTCTCGAGATCCTCCAGCAGCGCCAGGTTGTGCTTGGCGTCCGCGTGCTGCGGCTGCCGCTTGAGCGCCTCTTCGAACATCTGCTTGGCGTCGTCGAGACGCCCCTGACGCAAGAGGATGACGCCGGCGAGATAGCGAATTTCCGGGTCCTGCGGATCGAGGTCGCCCGCGATCTTGAGCTCGTCGAGGGCCTTGTCGCGCTCCTTCTTGGCGGACAGCAGCAGCGCGTAGTTGTAGTGGCCCTTCGGGCGGGTCGGGGCCTTGACCACGGCGCGCGAGAGGTACCAGGTCGCCTTCGAGAGATCGCCGCGACGGTAGGCGATGGCGCCGAGGTTGGTCCACGCCTCGCCGAGGTAGCGCTTGAACTGCTGTGCGTCCTGGAACACCTGCTCGGCCTTGTTGTCGTTGCCGGTCTCCTGGTAGACGGCGCCGAGGAGGAAATAGGGGCGCGGGTCCGAGGGCGCGATCTTCATCACGCGCTGGTAGGCGGCGATCGCCTTGTCGGGCTCCTTGCCGCGACGATAGCAGTCGCCGACGAACTTGAGCGCCTGCACGTTCTTCGGATCCTTCTTCAGCACCTCTTCGTACGAGGTGATCGCCTTGACGTTGTCGCCCATGCGCTGATAGGCCGACCCGAGATCGAGGCGCACGTCGACGTCCTCCGGCGCGAGCTGCGTGATGCGCTCGAGCTCCGCCGCCAGATCGTTGGTCGCGCCCTTGGCCGCGTAGACCAGCGCCAGCGTGCGCCGCGCCTGCAGGTGATTCGGCGCCACCGCCACCACCTTCTCCAGCTCCGCGAGCGCGCGATCGAGCTCCGCGTTCTCCCACAAAATCTCGCCGAACATCTCGCGCATCTCGATGTCGTACGGGCGCAGCTCGAGCGATTTCTCGACGAGCTCCTGCGCGCGCGTGCGATTGCCCTCGGCACGATACAGCCGCGCCAGCCCCGCCATCGCCTGGTAGTAGCCGGGCTTGAGATCGAGCGCGTACGAATACTGCCCCTGCGCGCGCTCGCGCTGCCCCTGGTCGAGATAGACGATGCCGAGCATGCGATGCGCCTCGGCCATCTTCGGATCGATCAGGTTCACCTTCTTGAAGAGCGTGATCGCCTTGGTCGCGTCCTTCGGCAGCCCGAGCCCGAAGAACAAATTGAGCGCGCGTCCGTAGAGCGTCAGCGCGTAGAGATCCTTCGTCGGCCGGCGCTTGAGCCCGGCGACCGCTTCCGCCTCGACTCCGAGCCCGCCCTTGCGCAGCACCACCGCCAGGTTGTCGTCGAGCATCTTGAGCACGTCGCCCCGCTCCCCCACCGACGAGGATTCGGCGACGAGCCGCAACGACGGATTGGGCACCTCGTTCGACGGATCGAGCACCGTGTAGAGGCGAACGCCCAGTTCGGCCTTCCAGTTGGGCCGCGCGAAGCTGCCGGCGAAGACCCACCTGGCGCCCGAATCGCGCGCCCGCCGCGCCACCTTCTCGGCGTCGAACGCGTAGTCCATGCCGTCGAGGATCGACGGGCCGTACGCCGGCCGCAGCCCCGCGTGCGACTCCAGCTTCTCCGCCAGCGTCGCCGCCAGCGCCGAGGTCTGCCAATCGAGCGCCTTGACCGGCGACCGATTTTCGAACGGAGCGACGATGTAGCCCGACGGCATCGCCGTCAGCACCGTCTCGTCGGCGCGCGCGCCTGCCGTCGCCGCGCAGGCGACGACCAGGGCCAAGGATTTGACTAAGGAGCGTGCGCGTCTCACCCTAATGATTGTGTCCAGTGTCGACGAGACAGGCAAGTTGAAGCGCAATGGAAAGGACGGCAAGAAGCGAAAAAAACGCTTCTCGGTCATCCGCTTCTTCATCCTGCTCTTCCTCGTCGGCGGCGCGTTCGGCGCCGGGCTCGGGTACTGGGGTTACAAACAGTTCGAAAAGGACCTGCCCGACCGCTGGAGCGCGCTCACCGATTACAAGCCGTCGCGCGCCTCGCGCGTCTTTTCGGCCGAGGGAGAGCTGATCGGCGAGTTCTACCTGCAGAAGCGAATCGTGTTGCCGTACGAAGAGATTCCCAAGCACGTGATGCAGTCCTTCGTCGCTGCCGAGGACAATCGCTTCTTCGACCACCATGGCATCGATCCGCTCGGCATCATCCGCGCCGCCTTCGCCAACTTCAAAGCCGGCCGGGTCGTGCAAGGTGGGTCCACCATCACGCAGCAGGTCGCCAAGCTGATGCTCGTTGGTAACGAGCGCAACGTGTTCCGCAAGATCCGCGAGGCGATCCTCGCCCAGAAGATCGAGGCGCGCCTCAAGAAGGAGCAGATCCTCGCCATCTACGCCAACCACGTCTATCTGGGACACGGCGCCTACGGCGTGCAGGCGGCGGCCGAGATCTACTTCGGCAAGGACGCCAAGGAGCTGACCGTCGCCGAGGCCGCCATGCTCGGCGGTCTGCCCAAGGCGCCGACGGAAGATTCGCCGACGTCGAACTTCAAGCGCGCCAAGGACCGCCAGCGCTATGTGCTCGGCCAGATGCTCGACAACAAGTTCATCACCGACGAGCAGTATCGCGAGGCGCTGCACGAATCGATCGCCATCATCTCCAAGGACACGCCGCTCAACCACATCGCGGCGCCCTACTTCGTCGAGCACATCCGCAAGCTGGTGCAGGCCAAGTACGCGGGGCGCGATCTCTATGATCGTGGTCTCAAGATCTACACCACGCTCGAGATGCGGCAGCAGCGCGCTGCCGAGTCGGCCGTGCGGCTCGGGCTCGACGCCGTCGACCATCGCTTCAGCTTCCGCGGGCCGGTGGCGCACCTCGACGACGCGGCGCTCGAGAAGTTCCTCGACGGCATGCCGCAGCCCTTCGTCGGACCGAAGCAGGACGCGACCTCGGCGGCGGGCGTCATCGTCGCCAACAAGGCCTACCTGGCGGCGTTCGAGCGCCAGGGCAAGAAGGCGTACGCGCGCGTGGGTGCCTTCCGCGTGGTCATGGACGAGTACGACGCCGCGCGCGTGACGCGCTGGACCGAGAAGCGCGGCAACAAGCTCGGCGCGGGCGACCTCATTCCGGTGCGCGTCTCGAAGGTCGAGCTCAAACGCGGCAGCGGCAAGAAGGCGTCGATCGAGATCATCGAGCAGGCGCAGCTGGCGCAGCGGCCCGAGGTGCAGGCGGCGCTCGTCGCGGTCAACCCGATGAACGGCCACCTGACCGCGATGGTCGGCGGCTACGACTACGATATGTCGCAGTTCAATCGCGCGACGCAGGCCAAGCGACAGGCCGGGTCGTCGATCAAGCCCTACATCTACTCGGCGGCGCTCGAGAACGGCTTCACCGAGATGAGCATGGTCACCGACGCGCCGGTCTCGATCAAGACGGCGGCGGGATTCTGGTCGCCGCACAACTACAAGCCGGAGTTCCTCGGCCCGGTGACGCTGCGGACGGCGCTGCAGAAGTCGCTCAACACCGTCTCGGTGCGCCTCGTCGCGGCGATGGGCGTCGACAAGGTCATCGAGCAGATTCGCAAGTTCGGCATCTCGGCGCAGATCGTGCGGCACCCGTCGATCGCGCTCGGGACCCCGGAGGTGACGCTCATCGAGCATGTCTACGGCTACGCGACCTTCCCGGCGATGGGCATGGAGGTGAAGCCGATCCTGTTCACCAAGATCGTCGACGCCGACGGCAATGTCGTCGAGGAGCCCAAGTCCGAGGCGCCGCGCCGGCGCATCCCGGCCGACACCGCCTACGTCATGGTCGACATGCTCAAGAACGTCGTCGAGAAGGGCACCGGGCAGAAGGCCAAGGAGCTCGGCCGCCCCGCCGGCGGCAAGACCGGCACCTCGAACGACTTCAAGGACAACTGGTTCATGGCGTTCACGCGCGACCTCGTGTGCGGCGTCTGGGTCGGGCGCGACGACTTCAAGACCATCGGCAACGACGCGACCGGCGGGACCACGGCGGCGCCCATCTGGACCGAGTTCATGAAGGCCGGCCACCCGCAGACGCCGGTGCGCGACTTCGACGCGCCGTCGGGCGTCTACTTCGCGCGCGCGACGCCCGAGCGCGGCACGCCGGCCAAGCCGGGGACCCCCGGGTCGCTCATGATCCCGTTCAAGCGCGGCACGCTACCGTCGCAGTTCGCCCGCGGCGAAGGCAAAGCGCAGTTCAACGACCAGATTTTCTAGCGGCTCGTCGGGCGGGTCGGGTCCAGCGTGGGAAGCGCCACCGCGGTAAGCGCGTTATACTGACGCCATGGCTTGGCCTCCTTACCACCTGATGCGCCGGGACTACCTGGCCGAAGCCGAGAAGAAGTACGCCAAGCTCGAGCGCCTCTATCACGTCGGTGCGCGCCAGGCCTGGGACGGCAAGCAGGTGCTCGGAGACCTCATCAAGAAGCACGGCGGCATCCGCCTCGAGCCGGCCAAGAAGCGCGCGCTGGCCGAGATCTTCTCGACGATCCTGTGGGGCGAGCTGGCGGCCTGGTCGATCTCCGCCGATCTGGCGCTGCAGCTCGAGGACACCGAGGCCAAGATGGCAGCCACGTCGCAGGTCTTCGACGAGGCGCGCCACTTCTACGTCATGCGCGATTATCTCCTGCAGCTCGACTGCGAGATCCCGCCGCTCGACGGCTACACGCATACCGTCCTGACCGAGCTCCTCGACACCGATCGCCTCGTCGACAAGCTGCTCGGCATGCAGCTCATCGTCGAATCGGTCGCGGTCACCCTCTTTCGCTCCGTCGCCAAGGCCGGCGTCGAGCCGGTGATCTCCGAGCTCATGCCCTACTTCGAGCGCGACGAAGCGCGCCACGTCGGGCTCGGCGTCCTCTATCTGCCCAAGCTCCTCGCCACGCTCGGTCCCATCGAAGCCGCGCGCTTGAAGCTCCAGCAGCTCAAGATCGTGACGCTCATCGGCTGGGGCACGCACCTCAAGAAGCGCCATTTCGAGACGCTCGGCATCGACAACAACGACGGCTTCCGTCGCGGATTGCGCCTCAACCGCGAGGTCCTCATGGGCATGCGCTCGGCCGAGGGCGAGGATCCCCCCGGCGTCCTCGTCGGCGATCCGCGCCTCGACTTCGTCAACGACTGGGCCATCGACCTCTTCTTCCCGCGCTTCGGCGCCGTCGTTCCGGGCTGGCAGCGCGCCGTCATCGGCGTCGTCGACAACCTGAGCCGCGTCGGTGACCGCGCGCTCCGGCTGGCCGCATGAAGCTGGTCAAGCGCGCCTATACGACGTTCGTCGCCGCGGGCATGTTCCTCGTCCGCATGCTGCTGCTCGCCTTCATGGCGCTGTTACAGCTGACACTCGGCGGTGCCGAAATTCGCCCGGCCTCTCGAGAAGCATCCGCCGGCTAGCGATTCCGGCATGCCTGTTGCTCCTCCATTCGTCATAAGCCTGGAGGAGTAAATGGCTCACGTGAACAACAACGCGCTCGTGGATCTGCTCTGCGAGCGTCTCGCCGTCGAAACCGGTGGCGTCGACATCTACCAGGCCGCGATCGCGAAGATCGACGACCCCATGCTCGCGGCCCGCTTGACTCATTTCATGGAAGAAGAGGCCAAGCACCGCGATTTGCTCGCCGCCTACCTCGATAAGCTCGGGGTGGAGAACCGCGACACGCCGTCGGCGCGCCTGGCTCGCATGGAGGGGCAGGCGTACATGAAGCTCGTCGGCGAGTCGACGACGCCGGTGCAGGTCATCAACGTCCTGTTGACCATCGAGCTCATGGACGAGAACGCCTGGGAGATGATCGTCAATCTCGGGCGCGACCTCCATGACGACGAGATGGTCCGGACGCTGAGCGGGGCGCTCAAAGAGGAGAAGGAGCATCTCCGGGGCGTGCGCGGCATGATGGCGGCCCTCACGCGCGAGAGCCTGGTGGTCGCGGACGCCATCGAACAGTAGTTCGGATTACTGATATTCCGAGAAATTAAGGCGACGATGGAGCCATGCGAATGCTGGGCTCCGTCGTCGCCTTGTGTCTGTGGACGACCGCTTCCTACGCCGACAAGGCTGCCGATGATCGCCTTGCATTCGTCGACGACGAGCCGATGTCGTCGCGCGCGCACGACTCGCCGCGAGCCCATGCGCCGCCGCGGGCGCAGGAGCCGGCACGCGCACGCTCCAACGCGGACGCGGATCGCCGCCGCCCCGACGACGTCGGCCAGCTGCGCCCCGTCTCCGTGAGCGGACCCATGCCCACCGCCGTCGATTCGGGACCAATGAGCGCGCGCGATCACGACGTCGCCGCGCCGCACCTCGCCGATGCGCCGAACGCCAACGCCGCCGATCTGATGACGGAGCTCGCCGCGCGTCAGCTCGCGAAGGAGGCGCGCCGCCATCAGCGCGACATCGACGGCTGCATCGTCGCCGCGCAGCGCCGCCATCCCGCCGCCGTCGGCACCCTCACGCTCTCGATCACCGTCGCCGATCGCGCCGTCGCCAACGTCGTCGTCGCCGCCGACGCGGTCCACGACTTCGAGCTGACCACCTGCCTCGTGCGCACGGCGAAGAGCTTCAAGCTGTCGCTCGCCGCCGCGCAAGTTGCGTGGCCGATCACGCTCGCGCCCTCCGCCGCTCGCTAGCGCGTCACGTTTCACGCGCGTTACGCGGCACGGCTCCGCTTCGTACGACTCCACCCGCGCGCAACAACTTCGCGCCGCCCGGCCTGTCTTGATTGACACGCTACCGGGTTCGGTTAATATCATGCGCTCAGGTAAGTCGGATCAGCCAGCGACGAGCGACCCGTCGCGGAGGAGACATGCAACACCTCGCGGAGTTCTTCGAGCAGGGCGGATTCTTCATGTACGTCAACCTCGTCTGCTCGACGATTACCATCGCCATCATCGTCGAACGGACCATCTTCTTCCTCGGCAAAGGATCGGTGAACGCCAAGGCTTTCCTCGAGCAGATTCGCAAGCTCGTGGCGGCCAACAACGTGGATCGCGCCATCAAGCTTTGCTCTGCGACCGAGGCGCCCGTGGCGCGCGTCGCCAAGGCCGGGCTCACACGCCTGCCCAAAGGCGAAGCCGCCGTGACGACGGCGATCGAAGAGACCCTCGTCGACGTGACCCCGGAGCTGAAGAAGCGCATCGGCTCGTTGTGGTCGCTCGCCAACATCGCCACCCTGATCGGCCTTCTCGGCACGATCACGGGCCTCATCGGCGCTTTCGCTGCCGTCGCCAAGGCGGCAGCGGCGGATCGCTCGACGATCTTGTCGGCGAAGATCTCCGAGGCGATGAACAACACCTGGCTCGGGTTGGCGATCGCCGTGACCTGTATGATCGGCCACGTGTTCCTCAACGCGGCGTCGAAGAAGCAGCAGCATGAGCTCGAGGCGTTTTCGATGAAGCTCGAGAACCTGCTCGCCGAAACGACCAGCCACGCGACGCAGGCCCGAGGCTAAAGGGCTCCTCGCATGACGCCTCAGCGCCTCCGCACCAAGCTGCGGAAGATTCGCGAGCAGGCCGAAGAGATGGCCGAGGAAGGCGGAGAGCTCAACCTCATCCCCTACCTCGACATCGTCACCAACGTCATCATGTTCATGTTGGCGACGACGACCTTTGCCGCGGCGCTGGGTGACATCAACGTCTCGTCGCCGACAACGGCGTCGACGGCGCAGCTACAGAATCAGCCGCCGCCCGAGCCGAAGAACGAGCTCAATCTCACGGTCTCGATCTCCGACAAGGGGTTCACCATCGCCGCCTCGGGCGCGGTCCTGTATCAGGGTCAGACCATCGACGCCTCCGGCAACGTGTCTGCCGCGCCCGCGGGTGCGACGCTGCCGACGGTGCCCAAGAAGGGCAACGACTTCGACTACGATGGCCTCGCGCGCGCCATGGCGCAAATCAAGGCCACACCGACGGCGCGCAACGAAACCAAGGTGATCGTCAACGCCAACCCCAACGTCGTCTACGAGGTCGTGGTGCAGGTGCTCGACGCCTGCCGCGGCAAGCTGCAGCCGGTGCCGGACCCCGACCACCCCGGTAAGATGATGGAGGGCTACGAGCGCTTCGGCGATGTGCTCCTCTCGGCGGGCCTCAACTGATGGCCGTCAAGCCGACCGACAACGACGTCCCCGACCGCGAAGCCAAGCGGCAGCTCAAGCGCTTCCGCGCGCAGGTCGAAGAAGAGGCCATCGAGCACCAGATGGCCTACCTGAACATCACGCCGATGATGGACATGATGACCATCCTGCTGGTGTTCCTCTTGAAGCAGTTCTCGGTGCAGGCCTCGGCCGCGTCGATGTCCGAGGGCCTGCAGCTGCCGATGTCGTCGGTCGAGTCGCAGCGCCCGCTGGCGGTCAACGTCACCATCACGCAGTCGGCCATCCTCGTCGAGGGCGACGGCGTCACCACGGTCCGGGCGGGCGCGGTCGACCCGTCGGTGAAGCGCGACGGTGCCAACGGTTACTACATCACCCCGCTCGTCGACGTCCTCAACAAGCACGCCAACCGCCTGAAGAAGATCGCGGCCATGGGCGGCTCGCAGTTCGACGGCACCGCCACCATCCTCGTCGACAAGAACACGCCCTATCGACTGCTGACGGAAGTGCTCTATTCGGCAGGCCAGGCGGAGTTCAAGAATTACCACCTGGTCGTCATCAAGCGCGGCCAGTAGTTACGCAATTAGAGCCAGCGTCCGACCGACTGCGCAAGCCAGCCCGCAAAACTAACAGGTCCGCCACGTAATCGCGCCCTTGCGCCCGCGCGCGGGAATTGTTATGACGCTGCGCACCGCGACGCGGAGGAGACCCCTTACCATGATGTCCACGTTCAAGCGTTCCCTGGTCAGCACAGCCGCAGCCATCTGCGCGCTGTTCGTCAGCGTCGTCGCTCACGCCGACGAGCCGAAGGGTGAGATGAATCTCATCCTGCCGAACTTCAAGTCGGTCACCTTCCTCGGCATGACCGGGTGGAACCTGTTGGCGATGGGGCTCATCGTATGCGCCCTGGGCCTCGTGTTCGGCCTCGTCATCTTCCGGCAGCTCAAGAACCTGCCGGTGCACAAGTCGATGCTCGAAGTCTCCGAGCTCATCTACGAGACCTGCAAGACGTACCTCTACACGCAGGTGAAGTTCATCGTCATGCTCGAGGTGCTCATCGGCGCCGTCATCGGCGTCTACTTCGGCGCGCTCTTGAAAGTCGGCATCCCCGAGACGATGATCATCCTGGCGTTCAGCGTCGTCGGCATCGCCGGCTCCGTCGGCGTCGCGTGGTTCGGCATCCGCGTCAACACCTTCGCGAACTCGCGCACCGCGTTCGCTTCCTTGCGCGGCAAGCCGTTTCCGACCTACGCCATTCCGCTCAAGGCCGGCATGAGCATCGGCATGCTGCTCATCTCGACCGAGCTGCTCATGATGCTCGTCATCCTCCTCTTCGTTCCGCCCGCGTACGCCGGCAAGTGCTTCATCGGCTTCGCCATCGGCGAGTCGCTCGGCGCCTCGGCGCTGCGTATCGCCGGCGGCATCTTCACCAAGATCGCCGACATCGGCTCCGACCTCATGAAGATCGTCTTCAACATCAAGGAAGACGACGCGCGCAACCCGGGCGTCATCGCCGACTGCACGGGCGATAACGCGGGCGACTCGGTCGGCCCGTCGGCCGACGGCTTCGAGACCTACGGCGTCACCGGCGTCGCGCTCATCACGTTCATCCTGCTCGCCATCCCGGCCGAGTCGGCCGACCTGCAAGTCAAGCTGCTCGTCTGGATCTTCGCGATGCGCGTCTTCATGATCATCGCGTCGGGCTTCTCGTATCTCGTCAACGAGGCGTTCGCGTCGGCCAAGTACAAGATGGCCGACAAGATGAACTTCGAGCACCCGCTGACGATCCTCGTCTGGCTGACCTCGATCGTCTCCGTCGGGATGACCTTCGTCGCCTCGTGGCTGCTCATCCGCGATCTGGGCAACGGCTCCCTGTGGTGGCAGCTCTCGGCGATCA
>JAQBQH010000419.1 GCA_028287105.1 Myxococcales bacterium | reverse complement strand
AGATCGTCATGAATGTGATGAAGGGTGACACGTCGACCGCCCGGGAGATGGTCGATACACAGGAAGAGGCGGCGCAGGACGCGCTGCAGCAGGCACTCTATGACATGCTCGAGAAAAGCGGCGCGGCGACGATCGCCGTCGTAGAAAATGCGCGGAAGGCAACGCACAACGCCTTGATCCTCGTTGCGCTGGTGGGCACCGTCGTGCTGCTCGGGGCGGGCTTGCTGACCGTCCTTTTTACCCGGGAGGTGCACCGCACCGAACGCGAGCTGCAGCACGAGAAAGAGCTTGCGCAGGTGACGCTGCACTCGATTGGCGACGGCGTGATCACGGCAGACGCCGAGGGCAGGGTCGAATATCTCAATCCCGTCGCCGAGCAGTACACCGGCTGGACCACGAGCCAGGCGCGAGGCCGCCCGCTCGGGGAGATCTATCGCGTGATCGATGAGCGCACGGGCAAAGGACTCGACCCTCTGGCACAACAGCCTGCACCGCTACCGGGCGAAGAGGCGGCTGCAGTGTCGGTGCGGCTCGTCGACCGCAACGGACGCGAATGCCCGATCCGTTATTCGCACGCGCCCATTCGAAACCACGAAGGACGCGCGCTCGGCATGTTCGTTGTGTTCCACGACATCAGCCAGATTCGCGCGATGGCGCAACAGCTCCTGTGGCAGGCGAGCCACGACGCGCTCACCGGCCTCGTTAACCGCCGTGAGTTCGAGCGACGCCTCACCGAGCTTATCGACACCGCGCGCGGGCAGGGCCGCGAGCACGCACTCTTGTTCATGGATCTCGATAACTTCAAAACCGTGAATGATACGTGCGGGCACACAGCCGGAGACGAGCTCCTGCGCCAGCTGACCGCTCTGATGCTTTCGCGCATGCGCGGAAGCGACACGCTCGCTCGCCTCGGGGGTGACGAGTTCGGGGCCCTGCTGGAATCCTGTCCCTTCGATCAGGCGTTGCGTATCGCCAACGCACTGCGGGAGACGGTGCGCGAATATCGCTTCGTGTGGGAAGACAAGACGTTCAACGTCGGCGTCAGCATCGGTCTCGTGCCGATCAATGCGGAAAGCGGCAATCTCAATCGTGTCCTGAACCTCGCCGATGCGTGCTGCTACGAAGCGAAGAACAAAGGCCGAGACCAAGTTCAGGTTTATCACCCGCAAGCAACGGATGCCGGTGAAAAGGAAGACGAGCTGCAGGTCATTTCGCAGATCAGCCAGGCGTTCGAGCTGGGCCGCTTCCGCCTTTACCGGCAGCCCATCGTGTCTCTCGCGCAACCCGACAAGGCGCCGAACTACGAAGTGCTCGCACGTATGGTGGATAAAGCGGGCAACGTCGTTCCGCCGAGCGCTTTCATGGTCGCCGCCGAACGTTACAACCTGCTGACCTCCATCGAAAGATGGGTGATCAGCTCGCTCATCGAGTATCTCCATTCCCAGTGGACGTCTGGCGCCATCCCACGCGATCCGGCGCAGCGCGGTTACTACGCCGTAAATCTGTCCGGCGCGAGCATCAACGACACCAGTGTTCCTGAGTTTCTGCGCAACCTGCTGCGGCGCTATCAACTACCGCCGGGGCTTCTTTGCTTCGAGATCACCGAGACCACTGCGATTTCGAACCTGACTGCGGCTGCTGCGTTGATGCGTGAGTTCAAGGGGCTGGGTTGCCGCTTCGCGCTCGACGACTTCGGCACCGGTATGTCATCGTTTGCTTATCTGAAGCATTTGCCGGTGGACGTTCTGAAGATCGCAGGCGTGTTCATCAGGGACATGGCGACCGACAAGATGGATTACGCAATGGTCGATGCAATCAACCGCATCGCTCATATCCTCGGTATGCAGACAGTAGCCGAAGAAGTCCATGACGCAGAGACGCTCGAGAAGGTCAAGGCGCTCAAGATCGATTATGCCCAGGGCTATTTCATAGCTTCGCCCGAGGAAATCCGGCGCGGGCCGACTGGAGAGCCCGTCGAATTGAAATCGGCGTGATTGCGGCACCGACCATCGTGCTCGCCGCTGACGTCGGCGGGACCCACACCAAAGTCGCGCTCGCGCGGTTTGACGCGGGCGCGCTCGCACTCATCAAGCGCGAGGCGTACCCCAGCCGTACGTATGCGTCGCTTGAATTGATCATAGAGACTTTCCTGCGCGAACCGGAAGTGAATCCGTACGTCGGCGGGATTGCCGCCGCCTGCTTTGCGGTTGCAGGCCCGGTTGAGCAGGGGCGCGCACGGCTCACCAATCTCGTGTGGCACGTCGATGAGGCCGTGCTGGGACGTCATTTTCCAATTCCGCGCATGAGCGTGATCAACGACTTCGCCGCTGCGGGCCTCGGCATCGACCATCTCGGGGGCAGCGACGTTCTGACACTGCAGGAAGGCACAGCGGTCGCCCACGCTGATCGCATGGTAATCGGCGCCGGGACTGGACTGGGTGTCGCGTGGCTGACGTGGAGAGAAGGTGGTTACTCTGTACACCCGTCAGAGGGCGGCCACGCGGATTTTGCGCCAGTGGACGAGATACAGGATGAGCTCCTCATGCACTTGCGGCGCGAATTCGGGCGCGTGTCGTACGAGCGCGTGCTGTCCGGCCCCGGGCTTCCCCGCATCTTTGATTTCTTGAGGCAGCGGGCAGCGACAGCACCTGCACACGCGCTGCCGGATACAGCGCCTGGCCGGGATCCGGCTGGAATCATTGCCGAGCTCGCGCTGGCAAAACGTGACGAGCTCGCCGTGCGCGCGCTCGATATCTTCGTCTCCGCGTACGGCGCATTTGCCGGCAACATGGCGTTGCTTGCGCTGGCGCACGGCGGTGTTTATGTCGCGGGCGGCATTGCTCCGAAAATCGCAGCGAAGCTCAATGACGGAACGTTCATGCGCGCTTTTACCGCAAAAGGGCGGTTGAGCGCTGTACTCGAAACGATCCCCGTGAAAGT
>JAQBQH010000251.1 GCA_028287105.1 Myxococcales bacterium | reverse complement strand
GCGCTTCGTCGCCGACGCCGGCGCGCGCGCCCGAGGCGCCTGCGCTCGCGGCGCTGCCGGCGACCGCGCGGATCCTCCTCGCCGACGACAACGCCGACATGCGCGAGTACGTCGTGCGCCTCCTCGGCGATCGCTGGACGGTCGACGCGGTCGCCGACGGCGCGATGGCGCTCGCGCACGCCCGGGCAAATGCACCCGACCTGGTCCTGGCCGACATCATGATGCCGGGCCTCGACGGCTTCGCGCTCCTGCGCGAGCTGCGCGCCGACGAGCGAACGCGGGCCGTGCCGGTGATCTTCCTGTCCGCGCGAGCGGGCGAGGAAGCGCGCATCGAGGGGCTGCACGCCGGCGCCGACGACTACCTGGCCAAGCCGTTCTCCGCGCGCGAGCTGTTGGCGCGCGTCTCGACGCACCTCGAGCTCTCCCGCCTCAGGCGCGAGGCCGAACGTGCACGCGCGCGGCTGTACCTGCAGCTCATGCAGGCGCCGGTCGCGATCTCCGTCGCCGTCGGCCCCGATTTCCGCTACGAGCTGGCCAACCCGCTCTACGAAGAGATGCTCGGCCGCAAGAACATCGTCGGCAAGACGCTGCTCGAAGCGTTCCCCGAGCTGAACGACGATGCGCCGGCGCTCCAGATGTGGCGCAACGTCTGCTCCACCGGCGAGCCGTTCACCGCCGAGGAGTTCTGTATCCCGCTCGACCGCAAGGGATCGGGCCGGCTCGAGGACGCCTTCTTCAAGTTCACCTCGTCTCCGATGCGCGACGCTTCCGACGTCGTCACCGGTGTCATGACGGTCGCCGTCGAGGTGACCGAGCAGGTGCGGTCGCGGCGCGCGCTCGAGGTCACGCAGCAAAAGCTCACCGAGCAGAATCGCATCACCGAGACGTTGAACCGCATCGGCAGCGTCCTCAACGCGGAGCTGGATCTCCCGAAGATCTTGCAGACCTTGACCGACGAAGCGACGGCGCTGTGCCGCGCCGCCTTCGGCGCCTACTTCTACAACGTCGTCGACGAGTCGGGCGAGAGCTACATGCTCTACGCGCTTGCCGGGATTCCGCGGGAAGCGTTCGCCAACTTCCCGCTGCCGCGGAACACGGCGGTCTTCGGGCCCACCTTCCGCGGCGAAGGCGTCGTGCGCTCCGACGACATCACCAAGGACCCGCGCTACGGCAAGAGCGCTCCCTATCACGGCATGCCGAAGGGGCATCCGCCGCTGCGCAGCTACCTGGCGGTCCCGGTGATCAGCCGCGGCGTCGTGCTGGGCGGCCTCTTCTTCGGCCATCCGTCGACGGGAGCGTTCACCGAGCAGGATGAGCGGGTCATCACCGCCGCCGCGGCGCAGGCAGCCACCGCCATCGAGAACGCCCGGCTCTATCAGCAAGCCCAACAGGCGGAGGCGCGCACCGCGAAGCTGCAGGCGATCACGGCCGCGCTGTCGCACGCCATCACCCCGACCGACGCGGCGCAGACGATCATTCGCGAGGTCATGCCGATCCTCGGCGCCGCGTCGGGCGTGGTCATGATGGTCACCAGAGACGGCGCCCATCTCGAGGTCTTCGCGGCCGACGGGCTCCTCGACGACGAGCTGATGCGCGCCGTGCAACGGATCCCGATCGAAGAGAGGTCACCGGCCTGCGACGCGGCGCGCACGGGCGAGCTGGTCTGGGTGACCACGACGAAGGCGATCCGCGAGCGCAACCCCGAATTGGCGTACGTGCAAAAACGAATCGGCGCCAAGGCCTGGGGCGCGGTGCCGCTGATCTTCGAAGGCAAGACCATCGGCGTCGCCAGCTTTCAGTGCACGGAGGAGCGCCCGCTCTCGGGCGCCGAGCGCGACTTCCTCCTGGCGGCCGGTCGGCAATGCGCGCAGGCGATCGAGCGGGCGCGGCTGTACGAGGAGGCGCGCCATTCGCGCGCCGAGGCGGAGACCGCCAGTCAGGCCAAGGACGAGTTCCTCGCCATGCTCGGCCACGAGCTGCGCAACCCGTTGGCACCGATCCTGACGGCGCTGCAGCTCATGCGGCTGCGCGGCGACGATTCGCTGAACAAGGAGCGCACCGTCATCGAGCGGCAGGTGAGCCACGTCGTCCGGCTCGTCGACGATCTGCTCGACGTCTCGCGCATCACGCGCGGCAAGGTGGAGCTCAAGCGGCAGCCTGTGGAGCTGGCCGAGGTGGTCGCCAAGGCGATCGAGATGGCCAGCCCGCTGCTGGAGGAGCGGCATCACGCGCTGGACGTCAACGTGCCGCGCAGCGGATTGTGTATCGACGGCGATCAGGTGCGGCTCGCGCAGGTGGTGTCGAACCTGCTCAACAACGCGGCCAAGTACACGCCGGCGAACGGACGCATCGTCGTCACCGCGCTGCGCGAGCAAGAGTGGGCCGTGCTGCGGGTGAGCGACAGCGGTGTCGGCTTGTCGGCGGAATTTCTGCCGCGCGTCTTCGAGCTGTTCGTCCAGGAGCGGCAATCGATCGATCGGTCGCAAGGCGGCCTCGGCCTCGGGCTGGCGATCGTGCGCAGCCTCGTCGAGCTCCATGGAGGAACGGTCGCCGCCCAGAGCGCCGGTCGCGATCAGGGCAGCGACTTCATCGTGCGCCTGCCGCTGGCGATCCAGCCGGGCGAGCGCGCTGCCCCGGCCGACGCGCGTCCTGCTCCCGCGCTGGAGCCCCTTGGCGACGGTCTTCGCGTGCTGGTCGTCGACGACAACGTCGACGCGGCCGATCTGTTGGCCGAGAGCTTGAGGACGATGGGCTACCAGACCGCCATCGCCTACGACGGCCCCGAGGCGCTGCGCGTCGCGGCGCAGTTCGAGCCGCAGATCGCGCTGCTCGACATTGGCCTGCCGGTCATGGATGGCTACGAGCTGGCGCAGCACCTGCGACGCGTTCCCGGTCGCGAGCGGCTGCGGCTCGTCGCCATCACCGGCTACGGGCAGGACAGCGACCGCGCACGCAGCGAGCGCGCCGGATTCGATTCGCATCTGGTGAAGCCCATCAACCTCGACCAGATCGGCACGCTGCTCGATACGCTCGCCCGGACGATCTAGCCGAGCGCCTCGTCAGGGGGTGACGACGACGGTTCCCTTCATGCCCATCGCTTCGTGGAAGCGACAGAAGTAGGGCTCGATTCCGGCGACGGTAAAGGTGAAGGAGAAGGTCTGACCGGGAATGAGCGGGTTGTGATCGAACAGCATCCCTGGATTGTCCGACGCCGTGGAGCTCGCGCCCGACGTGACCGTGTGCGCCACCGCGCCGCTGTTGCGCCAGACCACCGTGCCGCCGACGGGGATGGTGACCGACGACGGCACGAACATCAGACCGTCGGTGGTGCGGACCTCGACGACCACGGGCGACGGTGCGGTCGTCATATCGGGCGAAGTGGTCGCCATGTCCGTCGACGCCGTCGCGCTCAGGTCCTGCGTGGCCGCGAGGTCGGCGGGCGGTACGCTCGTAGGCCCCGGGTTTGGATTGGGGTTCGTCTCGTCACAACCGCCCGTCGCGAACAAGAGACAGACCGTGATCGTCGCATATGCACGCATCGCGTCCTCCCTGCACCCGTGGAAGTACAAGCGGGTCGTGCGCAGATGCGACGGTGAAACAACTCGGTGGTTGCTCGACGGTAGATCGATGGAGCGCGCCTACCGGCTCAGATGCCGGTGCCGCGAACGATCGGGCTCGTGTTCTGGATGCACGTCGCCCAACACGGTGCGCAACCCACTGCAGCGGCTGTCACGACGATTCGGCGGCCCGCAGCGCGGCCTGCCAGCGCGCCTGCGCCACGGACGCGCGCGCGTCGTGCGGGAGTCGCTTGATTGCGCGCACGAGCGCGATGCGCAGGGTCGGTGCCAGGGTGTAGTGCGTGGCGCTGGAGCGAACCGCCTCTTTGCCGGCGATCGGCTCGAGCGCGCCGCGGAGGCGATTGACCGCGACGTAGACCGCGTTGCGGTGGCGCAGCGGGTGATAGTCGGGCGCGTCCCACACCGCGAGATAGAGCTCCTCGGGCGTCACGCCCGCGGGGCCCGCCTCGCAGATCGCGGCGAGCAGCGACAACAGCTGCGGCGCGACCGGCCACTCGTGGCGTCCGGCGGTGAGCGTGCCGTCGTCGAGGTGCGCGCGCGCGTCGGCGGCGGGGGGCGGGTCGTCGTCGGCGAGGAGGTAGAGCTCGGCGCCGACGCTGCAGAGGAGGTGGGCCGGGCGCGCGAGGCCGAGGCGGGCGACGCGATCGCGCAGCGGCTGGCCCTCGG
>JAQBQH010000249.1 GCA_028287105.1 Myxococcales bacterium | reverse complement strand
GAGCCGACGGCGCAGCTCGCCGGCCTGCCGCTGACCACCGACGAGGATCTGGTCGAGATCGCCTACGGCGAGTGGGAGGGGCGCGCCGAGAGCGAGGTGGCGACCGCCGACGCCGAGCGCTTCCACGCCTGGGAAGCGCACCCCGGCCGCGTCGCTCCGCCCGGCGGCGAGACCGGCGCCGACATCGCCCGCCGCGCGTGCGCCGCCGTCGAGCGCCTTCGCGCCCGCCATCCCGACGGTGGCAAGGTCCTGATGGTCTCGCACAAGGCGACCCTGCGCGTGCTGGTCTGCGCGCTCGTCGGCCTCGACGTCGACCTCTTCCGCTCGCGCATCGCGCAGAAGGTGTGCGCCGTCTCGATCATCGACTTCAAGGCGTCGGGCCCGCTGCTCCAGGTGCTCGGCGACACCTCGCATCTGCCGGCGACGCTCATCGCCGGCGACGGGACGTGAAGCGCCTCACCGTCGCGCCGCTCGTCGCGGCCACCTACTTCATGGTCTCGGGCGGCCCTTACGGGCTCGAGGAGATCGTAGCCGGCGCCGGCTACGTCGGCGCCATCCTGGTGCTCGCCATCACCCCGGTCATCTGGTCGCTGCCGACGGTGCTCATGGTCGGCGAGCTCGCCTCGGCGCTCCCCGAGGAGGGCGGCTACTACGCCTGGGTCAAACGCGCGCTCGGCCCCTTCTGGGGCTTTCAAGAGGCCTGGCTCTCGCTCGTCGCCAGCGTCTTCGACATGGCGATCTACCCGACGCTGTTCACGCTCTACCTCGGCCGCCTGTGGCCGGCGCTGGCGGTCGGCCACCGGCCGCTGCTCCTCGGCGCGGCGATGATCGCCGTCTGCGCGCTGTGGAACCTGCGCGGCGCGCGCTCCGTCGGCTGGGGTGCGGTCGTCCTCAGCGTCATCCTGCTCTCGCCCTTCGTGGTACTCGGCTTCTCGTCGCTGGCGCACGCGCCCGACGGCGCCGCGCCGCCGCCGGCGATGTCCGGCCTGTGGGCCGGCGTGCTGGTCGCCATCTGGAACTACATGGGCTGGGACAACGCCTCGACGATCGCCGGCGAGGTCGACCGCCCGCAGCGCACCTATCCGCTGGCGATGCTGATCACCGTGACGCTGGTGGCGCTGACCTACATTCTTCCCGTCGCGGCGGTGGCCCATACCGGCCTCGATCCGCGCGGCTGGACCACCGGCGGCTGGGTCGACGTGGGGCGCATCCTCGGCGGCGAGTGGCTGGCGCGCGCCATCGCCCTCGGCGGCGTGGTCTGCGGCATCGGCATGTTCAACGCGCTGCTCTTGTCGTACTCGCGCCTGCCGCTGGTGCTGGCCCAGGACAAGCTGCTCCCGCGCTGGCTCGCGCTCACCTTGCCGACGGGCGCGCCCTGGGTCGCGATCCTCGTCTGCTGCGTGGCGTGGACCGCCTGTCTGACGCTCGGATTTCAGCGGCTCATCGAGCTGGACGTGCTGATCTACGGGCTCAGCCTCCTCCTCGAGTTCGTCGCGCTCGTCGGGCTGCGCATCAAGGAGCCGTCGCTGCCGCGGCCGTTCCGTGTGCCCGGCGGCACCGTCACGGCGGCGCTCCTCGGGGTGGTGCCGATGGCGCTCATCGCCACCGCGCTCTATCAGGGGCGTCACGAGCAAACGGGGAGCTTGCCCACGCTCGGGCTCGGCGCCATGCTGGTGGTAGCGGGCCCATTGGTGTATTGGGTGGGTGTCAGAAGGAGAACGTGAGATGGCACGAATGGTCAAATGCGTGAAGCTCTCGAAGGAGCTTCCGGGCATCAAGTGGAAGCCGTTCGAGGACGAGCTGGGGCAGCGCATCTTCGACAACGTCTCGCAAGAGGGTTGGAAGATGTGGCTCGAGCACTCGAAGATGCTGATCAACGAGTACCGTCTCGACCTGATGACGCCCAAGGCGCAGACGATCCTGCGCGAGCAGCTGGAGCAGTACTTCTTCGGAGAAGGGTCGGCGCTGCCGCCCGACTTCGTCGCTCCCAAGGCCAAGTAGCGGCGACGTAGCTGTGACGTGGCTGTTCTTCTTCTATCCACCTACGAGCTAGGGCATCAACCGCTGCACCTGGCCTCGCCGCTCGGATTCCTCGAGCGCGCGGGGGTGACGGTGCGCGCCATCGATCTCGCGGTCGAGCCGCTCGACGAAGCCGCCGTCCTCGCCGCGGACTTCGTGGGCATCGCAGTGCCGATGCACACCGCGCTCAGGCTGGGCGCGGAGGTGGGCGCGCGGGTCAAGGCGCTGAGCCCCGGCGCACACCTCTGCTACTACGGGCTCTACGCGCCGCTCAATCGCGACTACTTGATGGCGCATGGCGCCGACTCGATCCTGGGCGGCGAGTATGAAGAGGGCCTCCTGGCGCTCGTCGCCGGCGGCTCGACGCCAGACGTGGTGCTCGACCGCCTGCGCTTCGCTGCGCCGTCGCGGTCGACGCTGCCGCCGCTCGAGAAGTACGCGCGGCTCGAGACCGCCGAGGGGCCGCGCCTGGCCGGCTACGTCGAAGCGAGCCGCGGCTGCCTGCATCACTGCCGCCACTGCCCGATTCCGCCGGTCTACGGCGGGCGCTTCTTCGTCGTCCCCGTCGAGACCGTGCTGGCCGACGTCGCCGCGCAGGTGGCCGCCGGCGCGCGCCACGTCACGCTCGGCGATCCCGATTTCTTGAACGGCCCCAAGCACGCGCTCGCCGTCGCGCGCGCCATTCACGCGGCGCACCCGACGCTGACGTTCGACGTCACCATCAAGGTCGAGCACATCTTGAAGCACCGCACGCTCTTCGCCGAGCTGGGCGCGCTCGGCTGCGCCTTCGTCGTCAGCGCGGTCGAGTCGCTGTCGGACCGCGTGCTCGCCATCCTCGATAAGGGGCACACCCGCGCCGACGTCGACGAGGCTCTCGACATCCTCGACGCGGCGGGCGTGCCGCTACGCCCCACCTTCGTCGCCTTCACGCCGTGGGCGACGATGGAAGACTACCTGGCACTGGTCGACTGGATCGACGCGCGCGGCATGGTCGATCACGTCGATCCGATCCAGCTCGCCATCCGGCTGCTCATCCCGCCCGGCTCGCTCCTCCTGGCGCTGCCGGAGACGCAGGCGGCGCTCGGCGCGCTCGTGCCCGAACGGCTCAGCTACGACTGGAGCCATCCCGATCCGCGCATGGATCGCCTGGCGCGGGACGTCTTCACCGCCGTCGAGAAGGGCGCGACGTTTGCCGAGGTGCGCGCGCTCGCCGAGGCAGCCGCGCAGCGCCCACCGTCGGTGACGCCGGTCGAGCATGGACGCGTGCGCGGCCGGCCGCCGCGGCTCTCCGAATCCTGGTTCTGTTGAGCGGAGCCCACGAGCCGCCAGTTAGGCGAGCTTGGGAAGTAACGGCGTGATGCCGAAGCGCAGGCGGGCGTGTGCCTCGCGCAGCGCCGCTTCGACGGCAGCGGGCGCGTCGCCGCGCGCGAAGATGAAGCCGAGATAGGCGGCGCCCTCGGGCAGCGGCACCAGCACCTCGCCCGGCCGCGCGGTCACCTGCACATCCTCGACGAGCGGCACGGCGCGCGCGTCGTCGACGCCGGCGATGTCGCCCAGCACGCCGCCGGCGGGAATGGGAATCATCATGACGCCGGCGGCGCCCTCACGATCGAGCGCGCCCAGCTCCAGGTCGAGCGCGTGGCGAATGACGATCTCCTCGAGCGACGCGCCGGCCAGGCCGAAGCGCAGCGTGCGCGCGCACAGCCCGCCGATGCTGCGTGCCGCCACCTCGATCACCACCGGTCCGTCGGGCGAGAGGCGCAGCTCGGCATGGATCGGCCCATTGGCGAGGCCGATGGCGGCGGCGGCGCGGCCGGCCGCTTCCTCGACGGCGCGCTGCAAAGGCGGCGCGTGGCGCGACGGCGTCACGTAGATCGTCTCCTCGAAGAAGGGGCCGTCGAGCGGATCGGGCTTGTCGAAGAGCGCCAGCGTCGTGAGCGCGCCATCGCGCAGGATGCCCTCGAGCGCCACCTCGATGCCGGGCACGAACGACTCGACGAGGATGCGATGTCCGTCGGGATCCTCGACGGCGCGGAGGGCCGGGGTCTGCAGGAGCTGCTGCAGGCGGCGCCACACGGTGGCGAATTGCGCGGGCGAATCGGCGCGCATGACGCCGCGGCTGGCCGAGCACAAGAGCGGTTTGACGACGACGGGAAACTGCCAGCCGGCGTCGCGCAGCTCGGCGACGACGCGCGCGGGATCGTCGCCTTCGGCGAAGGCGGCGAACCTGGGGCAGGGGACGCCGGCCCGGGCGACCGCCTCGCGCATGAGGCGCTTGTTGCGCGCGGTGTGGGCGGCGCCGACGCTGTTGCCGCGCAGCCCGAGACGCTCGGCGGCGCGCGCAGCGATGTCGGCGGTGGGATCGTCGGTGGCGATGATGGCGTCGAACGGGCGCGTGGCCGCCTCGTGCACGATGAGGTCGGCGGCGTCCGCTTCTTGTCGGAACTCGATCGGCACCGAGCCGCCGAAGGCCTCGCGCGGCCACAGCTCGGCCAGCTCGTGGCAACGATTGGTCCCGAGGACCGCCTCGACCCCCAACTTGGCGGCGGCACGCATGAAATCGTCGGTCCGATAGGACGTGGTCGACGACAGCACGAGGACGCGGCGGGTCATGGATCCTGCCTATTAATGTGGTAGGAGATCCTCGTGCTGTCCATCGTCGTCGCCATCCTAAGCGGAGTCGTCGTCGGCGGGTTGTTTCGCCTGACGGGAGTCACCCACTCGATCGCGGGCGCGATCACGCCCGGCGTCATCGCCACCATCATCGCGGCCATCGTCCTCATGCGACGCATCGGCAAGATGATCAACCCGGTGGTCGAAGAGGCCCAGCGCCATCTGCAGGGCGGCCGGCGCGAGCTGGCGCTCAAGGCGCTGCGCGAAGGGCTGCGCTTCCGCATGTGGCACCCGCTGCTCGCGTCGCAGCTGCGCACCCAGATCGGTCTGCTCCTCTACGACCAGGGCGACATCGACGGTGCGCTGGAAGAGCTCAAGCACGCCTCGTCGCGGCCGTGGGAATCGCCGGCCTTCCTCGGCTGCGCGTACTTCAAGAAGAAGGACGAGGAGCAGATGAAGTCCGCCTTCGAAAAGGCGGTCAAAGTCGGCGAGAAGGACGACCTCTCGTGGACCGTCTACGCCTGGTGCCTCGCCTCGCGCGAAAAGAAGGCCGAAGCGGTGGCGGTCCTCAAGCGCGCCGTCGAGAAGATCCCCGGCTCGGAGCGCCTCAAGAACAACCTCGAGCTCGTCGAGGGCGGCAAGAAGATGAAGGTCGCGGTCTACGGCGACCGCTGGGCCCGCTTCGGCCTCGACGGCTCGAAGCCCGGCGTCCCGAAGCAGATGCGCGGCTTCGCCCAGCGGCCCGGATTTCGCCAGAAGCCGCAGCGCAAGCGCTAGCGGCAACGGCGGTCAGTCAAGCGAGACGGCTGGGGTCGCGGAGGTAGCAAGGCGCGCTGCCGGCGTCGGAATTCGTCGCAGTCGCCGCTGCGCGGCGTGCTCCTCCAGCGGACCCGCTGATGTCGCGCTGCGCGCGACGCGGGTCATTTACGCCGCCGGCAGCGCGCCTTGCTACCTCCGCTCTGCGCGTCGGGCACGTTGCAAATGAGCGAGGGAGCACCCTGGTACCAGGCGCAAGAGCGGACGCCGCACTGCGTCCGCGAACCCAGCCGTCGCGAAGCTATTCGTTCTTAACTGACGGGCATTGCGGCTAGCGCTGCTGCGGTGCGCGGAGCGTGAAGATCGCGCACTCGGCGGGGGCGCCGGCGCGGATGGGCACCGACGAGGAGCCGATGCCGCAATTGACGTAGAGCAGCGCCTGCTTGACCCCGTAGAACCCCGCCAGATAGCGATTGCCGAACCGCGCCGCGATCTTCTCGGTCAAGCTGCCGATCTTGACGTGCCCGCCGTGCGTGTGGCCGGCCAAGATCAGCCCCTGCCCGTATTCCGCCGCGCGGTCCGCCATGTTCGGCACGTGCGTGAGCACGATGCGGCTGCCCGCCTTGCGCACGCCCGTGAACGCCTTCTTGTGATCGGCGTGCCCGGTGATGGCGTCGTCGATGCCGACCACTGTCAGCGGCGCATTGTTGAGCTGGATCTCCGAGTGGCCGTTGCGCAGGACGGCCATACCGTTACGCTCGAGCGCGCGTCGCACGCCGGCGCCGTCGGTCCAATAGTCGTGGTTGCCGAGCACCGTGTACGTCGGAACCGAGATACCGCGCGTCAGCTCCGCCAGCCGCCCGACGAACTTCGGGCTGTAGCAGACGAAGTCGCCGGTCATGAGCAGGAGGTCGGGCTTGGCGGCCTGCGCCATCTCGAGCGCGCGCAGGATCTTGCGCGCAGGGGTCAGCATGCCGACGTGCAGGTCGGTCAAATGCGCGATCTTGATGCCATCATGGGCCGGGTCCAGCCCGGGCACGATGACCTCGCGCTCGACGAGACGCGGACCCAGCGGCTTGCGAGTCTGAAGGCGGGAGCGCCGTAAGAGCGGCGCAGCGACGCTGTGCATTGCCCTTATTATAGCGGCTGGGGACCCCGACTGCCCGACAATCTGTGCTCGGTGGGGGATCGAGCAGAAGCTAAAGGATCAAGCGTTCTTGAAGACGTTCATCACGTCTCCGAGGAGCTTGAGAGCCTGGTCGCGCGGCCGCTGGAATGCGTTGCGTCCCATGATCGAGCCGAAGCCGCCGCCCTGGGCGATCTGCTTGACCTCCTCCAGCACCGAGGCGTCGTCCTTGGCCTCGCCGCCCGAGAAGATGACGATGCGCTTGCCGGCGAAGCACGACTGCACGACGTGGCGCACACGGTCGGCCAGCGTCTTCACCGGGATCTGGAACTTGTCGAAGACCTTCTTGGCCTCGTCCTGGTAGACGTTCTCCTTCGGCGGCTTGACCTTGACGATGTGCGCGCCGAGCTGGCACGCGATCTGCGCCGCGTAGGCGGTGACGTCCGCCGCCTGCTCGCCTTCCTTGGCCAGGTTGGCGCCGCGCGGATAGGCCCACATCACCGTCGGCAGGCCATGCTCCTTGGCCTCGAGGATGAGCTCGCGGATCTCTTCGTACATGGTGTTGCGCGACGACGAGCCGGGATAGATCGTGAACCCGATCGCCGTGCAGCCGAGGCGAAGCGCGTCGCGCACCGAGCCGGTTACCGCCGACAGGGGCTCGAGCTTGGCGAGCGAGTCGGAGTTGTTGAGCTTGAGGATGAGCGGCACCTGGCCGGCGAACTTGACCACGCTCGCCTCGAGAAATCCGAGCGGCGCCGCGTAGGCGTTGCAGCCGGCGTCGATGGCCAGCTGGAAGTGGTAATCCGGGTCGTAGCCGGCCGGGTTGGGCTGGAACGAACGCGCCGGGCCATGCTCGAAGCCCTGGTCGACGGGCAGGATGACCATCTTGCCGGTGCCGGCGAGCGTGCCGTGGTTGAGCAGGCGCGCGAGGTTGGTCTGCACGCCCGGGTTGTCGGACGCATACCAGGACAAGATCTGACGGACGCGATCGGTCGGCTTGGACATGATTTCCTCAGCAGTGGGGGTCGCGCGGCATCCTATGACTAAGCACCCGCGAAGGCAATACAAACGTAACTCAGATCTGAGTTACTAACAAGCGGTTACTCGATCTTTCGTATCGCCGCGCGCATGGCCGCCTGGACCGCCTGATACCCGGCGAGCACCCCGTCTTCGTAGTTCCACTCGGGGCTCGTCGCCAGCTCGGGGAAATCGTGCGGCTGCTGCACGTCGTCTTCGGTCACCCGGCCGTTGAGCCGGCGTGCATGCTCGAGCACCCGCTTGCGCTGGTGGGTGACCATCTCGTCGAGCAGGCGCTCCAGCTCTTCGGTCAGCAGACGTGACATTCGTGATCGAAGCTTTCCGACTCGATCTGCAGAGTCGTGTGCGAAATTTTGAAGTTCTCGGCCAGCAGCGTCTTCAGCGTCGTGATCAGCTGGTCGCGCGCGTCGGTGTCGACGCCGCGGACGACGATGTGCGCCGACAGCGCGAAGAGGCCACTGGTGATGGTCCAGACGTGCAGATCGTGGACCGCCACGACGTGCGGCAGACGGTCGATGGTGTGCGTGACGCCGGCGAGGTCGACGTCGCGCGGCACCGCCTCGAGCAGCACGTCGACCGCGTCGCGCACCAGCGCATACGAGCTGTAGAGGATGAAGAGGCCGATGAGGATCGAGAGCGCCGGATCGAGCCAGTACGAGCCGCGCAGGAAGTACATGACCGCGCCGCCCATGAGCACCGCCAGCGACGAGAGCGTGTCGCCGAGGATGTGCAGATAGGCGCCCTTGACGTTGAGGCTGTGCGACCCGTGCAGGAGCCACACGCCGCCGAGGTTGGCGCACAGGCCCAGCGCCGCGATCGGCATCATGAGGCGCGTGTCGACGGGCACCGGCGCGTGCAGCCGCAGCCAGCCTTCCCAGATGATGACGAGCGCCAGCACCACCAGCGCCACGCCGTTGCCGAGCGCCGCCAGGATCTCGACGCGGTGCCAGCCGTAGGTGCGCCGCGCGTCGGAGGGGCGCGCCGCGATCACCAGCGCCGCCAGCGACAGCGCCTGCGCCACCGCGTCGGAGAACATGTGCCCGGCGTCGGACAACAGCGCCAAGGAGTGCGCCAGCCAGCCGCCGATGACCTCGGCGACGAGGATGGCGGTCGTGATGATCAGCGCGCCGACGAGCCGCTTGCGATCGGCGTGTCGCCCTGCGGCGTGATCGTGTTGGTGATGGTCACCCACTAGCAGATAGGGTAATTCGGCGAGCGCACCTTATCAACGCCCCCATAGATATTGACGCGTCGGGTGCACGCGCATGTCGGCGGTGAGCGCGGTGCGACCAACGAGCATCGGAAAGCGCATGTCGCCGCGATCGGTGAGCGTGACACGCACACGCCACGCGCGCGCGCCGAGCGCGAGCAGCGTCTCGATGACGGGGCGGCGCTCGGTGTGGCCGCCCGAGTCCTTGACGTGCGTGTACTCGACCACCATCACGCGCATGGTGCGCGAGACGCCGCGGTCGTCGGGCAGCTCGATGTCGAGGATGACGTGGCCGTCGTCGTCGAAGCCGACCTCGCGCATCGCGGTCACGTGGAGCGCGCACGAGCGGGCGCCGGTGTCGACCTTGGCCTTCAGGCGGACGCCGAGCTCCGGCAGCGCCACATGCTCGCACCAGCCGACGTCGAACTCCGGTGTCGCTTTGTGACGGGTCCGCTGTACCGTCGGCAGCGCGCGCGCCAGCTTGCCGATGCCGATCTCGGTCACGCCCGGCATCGGCACCGCCGGCAAATAGAGGACGACGCCGGAGACGGGCGCGCGCAAGGTGCGCCGCTCGCGCGAGCCGGGCGGGCCCTGGTAGGCGAGCGCCTGTCCCTTTTCGACGATGTCGCCGGGCGCCACGACCGGCTCCAGCACGCCGCCGCCGGTCTCGACGGTCACGACGCTCTTGATGACCACGCGCACGTCCGGCCTGACCAGCGGATCGCGCGTCACGCCCAGCGTGCCGAGGAGTGAGCCGAGCGCCGCCGACGCGCGATCGATGACGGCGCGCGACATGCGCTCCGACTCGCCGTCGAGCCACCAGACCGCCGGCGCGGTGATGATGCTGCGGTTGAGCGGCAGCTTCATCGGCAACACGAAGCGGGCGCCGAGCGCGCGGCCGAGGCTGCGCGCCGTGCCGTCGGTGACGTCGAGCTCCGCGTGCGCCATCGCCACGTAGGGCGTGGGCGGACCGGCCAGGAGCACGACGGCGTCGGCACCGTCGGTGACGCCGCGGATGGCGGCCGACCACTGGTAGGCTTCGCGCGCGACCGGCGGCGGCGGACCGTCGATCAGCAGGCCCACCGCGCCGGCCATCTCGCGCGGGCTCAAGCGGTCGCGCAGCTCGCCGAGCGCCTGCGCCATCGACGGATCGCTCTCGCCCCGCGGCGCCCACGCCCAGACCACCGGGCCCGGCCGCTCGCCGCGCACGACGTAGGCGGAGAGCGAGCGGTCGAGCTGCAGCGTCGCGCTCTCGCCGGGCGGAACCAACAGCGCCGCGTTGCGCTCGCTCACCGGCGCGCCACCAGCCGCTCGGCGTGGGCGACGATGCGCTGGGCCACGTCGATGCCGGTGGCCCGCTCGACGCCGCGCAGGCCGGGCGAGCTGTTGACCTCGATGACGCGCGGGCCGTCCTTGGACTCGAGGATGTCGACCCCGGCGACGCCGAGCCCCATGATGCGCGCGGCGTCGATGGCGGCGCGCGCATACGCGGGCAGGAGCTCGGCGCGCTTGCCGGCGCCGCCGCGATGCAGGTTGGAGCGGAACTCGCCCTTCTTGGCGGTGCGTCGCATCGCCGCCACCAGCTCGCCACCGACGACGATGGCGCGCAGATCGCGACCGCGCGACTCGGCGATGAACTCCTGCAGGATGATGTTCTGGCCGAGCCCCCACAAGGTGTCGATGATCGACTCGACACCCTCGGGCGTATCGGCCTTCATGACGCCGACGCCCTGCGTGCCTTGCAGGAGCTTCATGATGACCGGCGTGCCGCCGACGGCGTCGACGGCGCTGCGCACCGACTCGGGCGTGCGCGCCAGCGCGGTGCGCGGGATGCCGACGTCGTGCGCCGACAGATATTGCAGCGCGCGCAGCTTGTCGCGCGAGCGCGAGATGGCGAGCGTCGAGTTCACGCTCGGCACGCCGGCGCGCTCGAAGTGGGTCAGGACGGCGAGGCCGTAGTCGGTGATGGAGGCGCCGATGCGCGGGATGACGACGTCGTGGCCATGGATCTCGCGGCCGCGGGCGAACATGCGATGCGTGAAGCGCGAGATGGTGAGCACGCAGGCGATGGGATCGATGACGTCGATCTCGTGCCCGCGCGCGCGCGCAGCCTCGACGATGCGGGCAGTCGAGTGGAGCTTCGGGTTGCGCGACAAAAGCGCGATCCGCACGGCGCGTTGCTACCACGGCCGCCGCGCGTGTACCATTGGTAAGATGAGGAAGTACGCGCTCGTCGCGTGTGTCGCCGCGTGCGGGTGTGCGCCGCCGAACCGGCCGGTCGTCGTCGCTGCCGAGGCGTGCCGTGGCGGGCCGGCGGCGCTGTGGCTCGACTTCGAGGGCGCGGGGGTGGTGCACGCCAACGGCGACGATGCGGCGGCGATGCCGGTCACGTCGGTGCTGGCGGCGACGAGCGCGGTGATCCCGCCCTTCGACTCGACGGTGAGCGCGCCGGCCGTGACGCGCAGCCAGGCCATCGACGCCGTCGTCGACCGCGTGCGCACGCTCTTCTTGCCCTTCGATGTTCGCGTCTCGACGACGCGTCCTGTCGCGGCCCCGTACACGCGAATCCTCGTCGGTGGCATGGCTTCGGCGCTCGGCGTGACCGCGACCGAGGCGGGGCTGGCGCGGCTCGACTGCGGCAACGCCACCGACGGCGACGTCGCCTACGTCTTCGCGGGCGAGCTGACGCCCGACTACGGCGGCGTCGTCGGCGTGGCCAACGTGGCCGCGCACGAGGCGGGCCACGCCTTCGGCCTCGAGCATGTGACCGCGGCGACCGACGTCATGTACGCGGTCGCGAGCCCGTCGTTGACACTGCCGGAGCTGTTCGGGCTCTCGTTCGGCAGCGGCAGCTACTCGAGCTACGGCGCCGGCACGCGACTGTGCAGCGGCGGCGATCCCATCGACGAAGCGGCCGCATTGGCATGCAACGTGGGCCTCCGCGCCGGCGGCGGTGACGTCACCTCCCCGTCGCTCACCTGGAATCCGCCCGCCAGCGACGTGGCGACGCGCTTCCGCGTGGCGTTCGACGCCAGCGACGACGTAGGCGTGGTGCGCGTCGAGGTCTACAAGAACCTCGAGTTGATCGCGTCACTCGACGCACCGCCCTACGAGGCCGACATCTCGGCGACGCCGAGCGAGCACTTCTACGTGACGGTGGAGGCCATCGACGCCGCCGCCAACCGCGCCGTCGAGACGCGCATCTTCACCGCCGCCTCGGCCCCGACCGGCGGCAGCGACGGCGGCGTGGCGCCCGCCGGCGATCTGGCGGTGAGCGATCCGGTGCCGAGCGGACGCAGCGGCGGCTGCTCCATCGCTCCGCCCGGGAACGCTGTCGCGCACCCGGGAGAAACCTCGTGGCCCGGCGTGATGCTCGCGCTCGCCTGCGCCGTCGCTGCCGTCAGAGCGAGGCGTCGATCGTCGGGCTCGGGCTGATCATCGACTGACCGCCGATGATCGGCGTCGCGCCTTCGGGCGTGCGCAGCCAGATCCGTCCTGCGCCGCCGCCGGCGCCACCGCCGTTGAGGTTGGTGGCGCCGCGAGTCGAGCCGCTGGCCCCCGCCGCCCCCTTGCCGCCGTCGCCGCCGTTCGACGACGTGAAGATGCCGCCACCGCCCGCCGCGCCGCCGGTCGCCTGCGCGGTCGAGAGCGCGCCGTTGCCGCCGTCCTTGCCGTCGTTGGAGCCGTTGCCCGACCCGCCGCCGCCGCCGCCGCCGCCGTTGGCCGCGAGCTTGCCGAGCACCGTCACGACGGGCGCTTCGAGGAAGACGAGCCCGCCCGACCCGCCGCCGCCGCCGGCCGACGCCAGGGAGCCG
>JAQBQH010000243.1 GCA_028287105.1 Myxococcales bacterium | reverse complement strand
TGCGCTTTGACGAGGCCGGCGTCGACCCAGTAGACGTTGGCGCCGTCGGCGAGGAGCGCGCCCGGTGCGTCGTTGGAGAGCTTGACGGCGACACCGCCCAGCTTGGAGACGGCGAAGACGCCCTGCGGCGGGAACATGACGCAGTTCTCGCTCCAGTAGATCGTCGTCGAGTCGGAGGCGCCGGCGTTCACGCAGCGCGCGGCCGCGAGCGGCACCGGCACGCCGCCGAGCTTGGAGAGCGCGACGATGTACTCGTCGGTGGCGAAGTAGAGCCGGTTGGCGTCGGCGGTGAGGCCGCGCGCGCTCGAGAGGCCGCTGGCGAGCGAGGTGACGCGCCCGCCGCTCTTGGCCACCGAGCGGACGGCGCCGTTGTGGCTGCCTTCGTAGTTGTTGGAGGTCCAGTACAGGCGCGTGGCGTCGGCGACGAGCGTGCCGGGGATCGATTCTCCGTCGGCGAGGATGGTGACCCGTCCGCCGAGCTTGGGAACGCGCCGCACCGAGCCGTGCGTGACGGCGTCGCCGAAGGCGAGGAAGTAGACATAGCTGTCGTCGACGACGAGGCTGCCGGGCTGGTCCTGATTGCCGGCGATGACGACGGCGCTGACGGCGGCGGCGGTGAGCGTGGATTCGCTGTCGGCGCCGGCGCCGTTGGCGTCGCAACCGGAAGCGGCCAATGCCGAGGCGACGGCGAGGACTGCGGCGAGCGTGGCGATGCGTGTGGTCATTTCCCCCTCCCTAGAACGTGAGCGCGGAGAAGAGCCCCGCGTTGGTGGTGTAGACGACGCGGCCGCCGTTGGCGACGGCGAACGAGGTCGTGTCTTTGTCGATGGTGCGGATCGCGCCGGTGCTGCCGAGCGGCGCCAGCTTGAGCGTGGTGGGCGGCGGCGTGCTCGGATCGTGCTGCGGGCCCAGCGTGACGATGCCGGCGCTGGCGCCGTCGGGGCTGAGCTGGGTCACCATGGCGAAGACGTCGTGCGCGACGAGCGCGGTCTGGCCGGTGCGGACGGTGAAGCGGCGCAGATCGCCGGCGGCGCGGGCGGCGTCCCAGTGGTCGAGGTAGAGGACGCGGCCGGCGGCGCGGTCGAACGTGAGGCGTACCTGGGTGACGTCGCGTCCGAGCTCACGGCTGCTGCCGCTGTCGAGCGACCAGGCGGCGAGCGATCCGACCGCGGCGCCGGGGAAGGTCGAGGTCGCGGCGTGCAGATAGACGAGCGTGCGATCGACGAAGCCGAAGGTCATCGGGACGGCGTCGCGCGCGGCGACGCGCACGCGGCTGCCGGTGGCGACGCGCAGCTCGCCGGAGAAGGTGTCGGGGTTGAAGCCGGCGACGTAGGCGAGCGAGCCATCGTCGGCGCGCGCGACCGTCGTGGCCGGGCCGTAGCCCTGGAAGACGCCGCGATCGACGACGACCGGGGCGGCGCCGGCGACGACGGTCTCGAGCGTCGTATCGGCGGTGGGGCCGCCGGGCGCGCCGACGATGTAGACCAGCGTGCCGTCGGGGGCGAAGAGGAGCGGCTGCGCGGCGGCGTCACGCTCGACGACGTCGACGCGACCGCTGTCGAGGCGCTCGAGGACGAAGCGGCCGTGGAACCAGACCGACGGCGGCTCGCCCTCGATGAAGTGCACGCCGTCGAGATAGGCGATGCGGCGGAAGTCGTCGCTGACGAGATAGCCGGGCACGTTCTGCCCGACGGTGCGCGTGCGGTTGCCGGCGCGCTCCCACAGCTTCAGGTTGCCGAGGGGCAGCTGCGTGGTGAGGTCGCCGATGTAGAGGAGACGCGTGGAGTCGGGGCTGATCTTGACCGCCTCGTTGGCGCTGAACGGATTGACGTAGACGTTGGCGCCCACCTCGACGTGGTGCACGAGGTCGGCATCCCAGGCGTCGAGGACGGCGGCGGGGGTCTCGGCCGCCGAGGCGACGACGAGCCAACGCGAGTCGGGCGCGAATACGACCGCGATGCCGGAGACCGCAGGACGCGAGACCGTGGCGACGGTGCCGGTGCGCGCGCTCCATACCGCGATGACGCCGTCCGACGACGGGAAGGCGGCGAGCTGGCCGTCGGGGCTGAACTGCAGGCTCGGCGCGCAGTGCGCGATGTGACCGACGGTGGTGACGAGGCCGGTCTGCGCGTCGTAAATCTTGAGCGTCGGTGCGGTCTCGGGCTCGGGGTTGCACGGCGCCGCATAGGCGACGCGGCGCCGATCGGCGCTGTAGCCTACGATCTGGGCGCCGGCGGCGGCGTCGACGCGGACGGCGACGGTGAGAGGGTCAGCGGTTTCGGAGGCGGGGGCGGGGGGAGCGCAGCCGGCCAGCATCGCGGCGAGCGCACCCATGGCGAACGTTTGGTTCTTCATGATGCGATGCGTAATATTTAATGTGCATACGCGTCAAGTTAATTATGCAGATGCATCATAGCGTCGTGCATTGGCGGCGATGGCGTCGGCCAGGGTGGGCCACAGCGCCGCGGGCAGGTCGTGGCCCATGCCGTCGAAGATGCGCAGCTCGGCGCCGGGAATGGCGCGCGCCACCGCCTCGCCGCCGTCGGCATGCACGATGGCGTCGGCCGAGCCGTGCAGGACCAGCGTCGGTGCGCGCACTGCGCCCAGCGCGGCGGTGCGATCGTACGAGGTCATGACGGCACCGAGCTGGCGCTGGCCGCCGAGCGGAAAATGGCAGCGGTCGTGGGCGGCCTCGAAGATCTTGCGGATGCGCGCCTCGTCGAAGGGATAGGCCGGCGACGAGAGGCGGCGCGCGATCTTGAGGCGCAGGGCGACGTTGCCCTCCTTGTCCGCGGGCGGCGGCGTCAACAGCAGCGGCAGGATGTCGGGATCGGCGCCGCCCACCGCGCGCGAGCCGGTCGACGACATGATGATGCAGAGGCTGCGCACCCGCTCGGCGTGGCGAATGGCGACCAGCTGCGCGATGTATCCGCCCATCGACGCGCCCACGATGTGCGCACGCGCGATGCCGAGGAAGTCGAGGAGGCCGGCGGCGTCGTCGGCCATGTCGTCGAGCGTGTAGTGGCCGGCGGGCTTGGTGGAGAGGCCGACGTCGCGGTTGTCATAGCGGATGACGCGATAGCCGCGCTCGACGATGAGGGCGCAGAGCTCGTCGGGCCATACGATCATCTGCGACCCGAGGCCCATGATCATGAGGACGGGGGGCGCCGCGTCGTCGCCCATCGACTCGTATTCCAGCTCGATTCCGTTGGCGGAGGCTTTCGGCATGCGCGCATCTGAGCACGCGCACGGGGGCGCTGGCTAATGATTAGAACGAAAGACGGACGCCGAAGCGCATCGACAGCGGCGCCTGAAAGGCGGTGGCGCGGCCGTAGTTGGGGTTCAAGATCGGAACGTTGCCGCTGACCGTCTTGAGGCTCGCGAGATCGGCGGGCGAGCCGTTGGGGATGGGCCGCACGCTCGAGGTCGTGTACTCCATGTCGACCGCGGTGACCTCGTGCTGGTTGGCGACGTTGAACACGTCCCACGACGCTTCGAGCCCCATCGTCTGCGAGAGCTGGCGTCGATACGAGACGTGCAGATCGAGCTGCGAGAAGAACGGCAGGCGCCCGCCCGAGCCGCGCGGCAGGACGTAGGTCTCGCGGCGGCCGTACGACGGATGCGCGCCGAGCACCTCGATGGGAGATCCCGAGAACGCGTTGAGCGCGGCGCCGATGACGATGGTGCTGCCGCCGAGCGGGATGAAGTAGGAGCCCTGCAGCTTCAAGTTGTGCGGGCGATCGTTCGGCAAGGGGCCGTCGCGGTTGATGAGCAGCTCGCGCAGATCGTACTGCGTCGAGATGTTGGGATCGAGCTGGCCGTTCGACGCCTGGAAGAGGCCAGGGTAGTTACCGACGGTGCGCGAGTAGGTGTACGAGGCCAGGACGAGGAAGTTGTGCGAGAGGCGCTTCTGCGCGGTGATGACGAGCGCGTCGTAGGTGCGCTTCGGCTTGGCGAAGCCGCTGTTGATGTTCTTGTAGAGGCCGAGCTGCTGCTGCGCGTTGGCGCGCGGGCACGACGGGCCCGGGTTGCCGTTGCAGGTCGACGGATCGGGGCCGAGCGAGCTGATCTTGTTCTCCAGGTCGTGGACCACGCCCTGATCGATCGAGTCGCCGGGGTTGGCGATGATGTAGTTGGCGCCGCCGTCGGGCGAGACGTCCTCGATGATGCGGCCGAGGTCGCGATGGATGTACGAGGCGCCGAGGACGAGATCGAGGCCGACGTCGTACTGGATGCCGGCCGAGACCTCTTCCGAGTACATGCCCTTCAGGCCCGGGGCGACGACCCCGGGGGCGCCGCCGTTGATCTGCGAGTTGGTGATCGGCGGACCCTTGCAGGTGCCGGCGTCGATGCGGCCGTTGGGGTCGGTGCTGCAGGCGACGCCGACGCCGGAGACGAGACCCTCGCCGGAGAACTGGCGGTCGTTGATGTCGAGCGGGATGGACTCGTAGAAGCGGCCGTAGCTGGCGAACAGCTTGGAGCGGCCCTTCCGTGTGAAGTCGTAGATGGCGCCGATGCGCGGAGCCCAGTTGTCGTAGATGGCGATGGCGGTGTTGCCGGCGGTGTCGTGGACCTGCTGACCCTCCCAGCGCACGCCGGCGTTGATCGTGAGGCCGGGGACGAAGCCGACGTTGTAGCTGTCGCGCAAATAGGCGCTGTAGTTGTAGGTGCTGGTCTCGGCGGAGAAGCCGTCGAGCACCAGGCCCGCGCCGTTGGGGCCGTTCTCGGTGAGCTTGGTGGCGTACTCGCGATAGATCTCGGGGCCGCCGGCGCGGACGCGATAGAAGGTGCCGCCCGTGTAGAAGCGGGTGTTCTTGTAGATGTTGTCCTCGAAGTCGAAGCCTAGCTTGAGCGCGTGCGTGCCGCCGAGACGCGCGAAGTAGGTGGCGGCGGCCGACGCCGAGATGCGCTGGGCGACGGTGTTGGCGATCTGTCCGAAGCCGCCGTCGACGTAGTTGAGCACGGGGCAGGGATTGAAGGTGACGCCCGCGGCGGGGGCTTGCGGCGCGCAGGGCGTCACGTTCGGCTCGAACATCGAGAGCGGCTCCGTGACCGCGTAGAGCGTGCCGGGGGCGGCTCCCAGAGCGGTCGGCGTCGTTTGGGCGTTCTCGTAGTGGTAGCCGGCGACGACGTCGATCTGCAGCTTGCGGTCGGCGAGCTTGGAGACGAAGTGCACGAGCGCGTCGTGCGTGTTGTCGAAGGTCGAGGCGATGCGCTGGCCTTCGGAGCCGTTGAGCGCTCCCTGCACGCCGTTGAGGGTCTGCGGGCTGCCGATGTACTGCAAGACGAGCGAGTTGTTCGGGTTGAGCTGAAAGTTGAGCTTGAGGATCCAGTTGTAGAGGCGATTGTCGGTGTCGTACTTGCGCGTGTAGTCGCCGCCGAGATCGCGCGTGGCGAATCCGGGTGTGGTGCAGTAGCGCTTGTCGAGATAGGCGGGGCAGGCGACGCTGGCGTCGAGATCGCCTTTGTAGGCGCCGGTGAAGCCGGCCGGGATGTTCTCGGCCAGACGCGAGCGCAACGAGCGGGTCGTCTCGAACGTGGTGAACGTCGGTGCGAAGCCGACGTAGAACCAGACCTTGTCCTTGACGATGGGGCCGCCGAGATCGAAGCCGAAGTCGAAGCCGTACTTCTGGCGCGTGCGTCCGCCGATCGCCTCGCCCAGGCGGGCGACGAGCGTGGGCTCGAGCTGAAAGGGCGTGGCGAAGAACCACAGCCCGCCGTGAAAGTTGTTGGAGCCGGACTTGGTGATGACGTTGACGACACCGCCGGTGGCGCGGCCGTATTCGGCGTTGTAGCCGCCGGTGATGAGCTCGGTCTCGCCGATGAACTCGAGCGTGAGCTGCGTGCCGACGAGGCCGAAGGCGGGGTTGGTCGAGTTGACGCCGTCGATGAGGAAGTTGTTCTCGGGGCCGGTCGAGCCGCTGAACGACACGCTCGCGCCTTTACCGATGCCGGCCTCGCCGTTGCCGGCGACGGCGCCGGGAGCGAGCGTCATGATCGCATCATAGGTGCGCCCGATGACGGGGGTGTTGCGCACGAGGTCGCTGGTGACGGTGGTCTGGGACTGGGTGTTGCCGACGTCGACGCTGGGCGCCTTTTCGGTGATGCGATAGATCTTCACCTCGGCCTTCTGCGTCGGGAAGGCCACGTTGACGGCGAGCGTGCGGTCGGCGCCGACGATGACGCCGGGGCGTTCGACGTTGATACCCGAGAAGTACATGCGCACCAGGTACTCGCCGGGCGGCAGCTCGGTGATGGTGTAGTGGCCGTCGGCCTCGGTGAACTCGGTCTGCTCGCCTTGCAGCGCGGGCGAGGTGACCGTGATGGTGACACCGGCGAGCGGTTTGCCCGTCGCTTGATCGGTGACGCGGCCTTCGATGGTGCCGGTGGTGGCGGCGAGCGCCACGCTGGGGATGAAGGCGAGGGCGACGAGCGCCGTCGCGGCGATGCGCATCAGGGTTCGCATGACCATCTCCTTGCCGTTCACAGGCACTGCTCGGGAAGAACGTGGTTGGCCGCGGCGTTGGCGTCGTCCATCGGGTTGGTGGCCGCGCCGGTGACGGTGAACTGCAACGTCGGCGACGTGTACGTGGCCGCGCCGCTCGACAGATCCTTGACCGTGAAGCCGAGCGTGTAGTCGCCAGAAGGCCAGTCGGCCGCTGCGCGGGTGGCGCCCGAGCCGCTGGTGTAAGCGATGTCGAGAAGGCCGTTGTTCTTGTTGGCGCTGCAGTCCTTGGCCTTGGGAGAGCTGCCGCGATCGGCGAACGCCTCCACGGCGGCGGGGTCGAATCCGGCCGGTCCGCTGATGGTCAGCGCGACCGTCTTCTCGTTGATGGAGGTCCAGAAGGCGAGCTGCAGGATGTCGTTGGGCGCGATCTCGCTCGGCGTGACGGCGAAGCTCGGGAACGACGCGTCGGGGTTGGGGGTGATTGGCTCGGTGGTGAACTTGAAGTCGGTCGGATCGGCGAGGGCGACGCCGTTGACGTCGGCCGGGCGATTGCCGGCGCGGTCTTTGATCGAGGACGGATGGATGCGGATGGTGTAGCTGGCGGACGGCGCCAGATCGCCCGGGGTGATCAAGATGGCCGGGCCGAACGGGATGAGGATGATGTCGGAGGTGAACTCGGGCGAGCCGGCGTTGTCCCAGACGGCGGTGGTGCCGGCGACGGCTTTGCCGTCGGGGCCGATGAGCTCGACGAGGCCGGGCTCGAGCGCGTAGGGCATCCCCGGCAGCGGCGCGCCGTTGGGATCGACCATCACGGTCTCGATGTCGGAGCTGAGGAGCTTGTTGAAGACGAGCCGGATGTGCGTGGCGCCGTTGTTGAGCGGGACGCCCGCGGCGGGCAGCTTCAGCGGATCGAAGCAGACGCCGGCCGTCGGTGCCGAGCACTCGAGCGGCGGAGTGGCCTGCGCGATCAAGTATTGCGTCACGCACGGGTTGACGTCGCTGCAGCTGGTCGGCGGGCCGGTGTCGAGGAGATCGACGACCGAGCCGCGCTGCGCCGGCGGCCCACCGACGAAGGTCGAATCCTGGATGAGCACCCGCACCAGCCGCGGCGCACCGGCCGGGTCGGCGGGACGACCGGTCGAGAGGTCGTCGCAGCCCGTTTCGACGGCAGCGGTGCCGGCGACGAGGACCATGATGGCGAAGCTGCCGAACCGCGTACGCATGAGGTGCTCCTTGGGCAAAGGCGCGGCCTGGCAGCGGGCCGGAGCACGCTGCCTCCACGCGACAAAGCCGCCGCTAGACGGCTATGGCCACGCCCCATCCACGACGTTCAGGCGAGCGTCGTGCTAGGGGCAGGGCCAGCCGGCCGGCGCCGGATCCGCGATCGCACGCTCGCCATGACCGAAATGGCAGAAGCGCGTATCGCACAACGCTGCGTCGTCGACGCAGGTCTTGTAGACGTAGGAAGCTCCGTCGGGCGAGCAGCGCGGCACGACGCCCGCGGGCGGCACGTCGAGCGGACACTGATAGCCCTGACAATAGCGGCAGGCGCCGCCGTCGCAGATGTCCGTCGCCGAGCCGCGAGCCCAGTCGGCGTACTCGAGCGGTCCCCAGAACTGATTGCAGGCGAAGCGCTCGAGCAGCGGATCGTCGCTGAGCGTCAGCTCGACGGGGTTTGCCGCATCGAGCGCGGCCGGCAGCGCGTCGGTCTGCTTGGAGCAGAGCCTGGTGAAGTGACCGTCGGCGGTGAACGAGCCGCAC
>JAQBQH010000241.1 GCA_028287105.1 Myxococcales bacterium | reverse complement strand
TGGACAAGCGGCTTCGGTGCGCCATGCGCGCATCTTATGCCAACATGGACGGGTGCGGCGGCGCGTGGGCCTCGCGGTTCTGCGGTTCGCATTCGTCGGGTGCGCGTTCGCATTCGTCGGGTGCGCGCGCTACGTCGCGGCGCCACGCGGCGAGTTCGACATCGTGTCGGACCCGGCCGCCGGAGTGGCGGTCGTTCCGCGCGCCGAGCCCGGTGGCTCGAAGCGCGTGCTGGTCCGCCATCCCGATCTGCCTGGCCGCGGCCTGCCGATCGTCGTCGCCGTCGGTAACGTGGCGGTCTTCGAGGCGGCGCGCGTGGTGCGGAACGTCGAGGTGGCGGGACGGGCGGCGGCGGCCTGGTTCACGCCGGGGCAGAAGGTCTACGTGCGCGGCCTCCTCGCCGGCTCGAGCAAGCTGCGGCTCACCTTCGCCGGCGGACGCCACCAGATCCTCGGCGTCGAGGTCCGATAGCCGCCGCCATCGCGCCTGCGTAGTTTTGCGCCGTCCGGGCGCTGGCGGTAGCATTGGCCACGTGACGCGCCCGCTCATCATGCTCGCCAACGACGACGGCATCCGCTCGTCTGGCATCACCGCCCTCGCCAAGCGCCTCGCCGATCTGGGTGACCTCTACGTCGTCGCGCCCGACCGCGAGCGCTCCGCGACCAGCCACGCCTTCACGCTCGATCGGCCGCTGCGCTGCGAGGAGATCGAGACCAACTGGTTCATGGTCGACGGCACGCCCGCCGACTGCGTCTACCTCGGCATCCTCAAGATCTGTCCGCGCAAGCCCGACCTGGTCGTCTCCGGGATCAATCACGGCTTCAACCTCGGGTCCGACGTCTTCTACTCGGGCACCGTCGCCGGCGCCGTCGAAGCCGCGCTGCGCGACGTCCCGGCCATCGCCATGTCGCTCGAGTGGAAGCGCGGCATGCACAAGACCGAGGAGCCTTTCGAGCGCGCCGCCCAGTTCGCGCATGCGTTGGCGCGCGCGGTGCTCACCGAGGGGCTGCCGCCGGGCACGCTGCTCAACGTCAACGTCCCCGTCGAGACCGCGCCCGCCGGCTATCGCTGGACCAAGCTCGGCAAGCGGCTCTATCGCGACCAGGTCGACGAGCGCGCCGACCTGCGCGGCCGCCGCTATTACTGGATCGGCGGTCCGGCGATGGGCTACGGCGACGTGCCGGGGTCCGACTGCCACGCGGTGCGCGACGGCATCGTCTCGGTCACGCCGCTCGATCTCGATCTGACGCATGCGGGCCTGCTCGAGCGCCTGCCCGAGTGGAACGTCGACGGCTTCGACCGCGTCCTCGAAAAAGATCTGGCGCACGAGGCGACGCGGTGACCGGCAACGAGGCCGCCACGCGTCGCGAGCGCATGGTCTCCGAGCAGCTCGCCGCGCGCGGGATCCGCGACGCGCGCGTCCTCGACGCCATGCGCAAGGTGCCGCGCGAGCGCTTCGTCGACGAGAGCATGCGCGAGCGCGCCTACGAAGACGCGCCCTTGCCCATCGGCTTCGGCCAGACCATCTCCCAGCCCTACATGGTCGCGCGGATGTGCGAGCTGGCCGAGCTCTCCGGCGACGAGGCGGTGCTCGAGGTCGGCGGCGGCTCGGGCTATCAGGCGGCGGTCCTGAGCGAGCTGGCGCGGCAGGTCTACGTGATCGAGCTGCGGCCGGAGCTGGGGCGGCTCTGCCAGCAGCGCCTCGAGATGCTGGGCAAGCGTAACGTCGAGGTCGGCGTCTTCGACGGCACCTACGGCTGGCGCGAGCGCGCGCCGTTCGACGTGATCGTCGTCGCCGCGGGTGCGCCCGACATCCCGCCCTTGCTCGTCGACCAGCTGGCCGACGGCGGGCGGCTCATCATTCCGATCGGGCCGCGTCAGGGGCAGCGGCTGGCCATCGTCACGCGCCAGGGCACCGAGTTCGTCACCGAGTGGGCGACGCCATGCTCGTTCGTGGACCTCGTGGGGAGATACGGATGGGGTGGGGAAGGGCCGGCGCGCGCCTAGCCCGTCGGGGCGCGGCGTGGCTGGCCGTCGCCTCGTTGGCGGGCTGCGCCACCGTCGAGCAATCGGCGCCGCTGTCGACGATCCGCGAGCTCACGGTGACGCCGTCGGATCCGACCGCGGGCTGCGCGGCCATGCTCTGGCCCGTCGACGGCGCACTCTCGTCGCCGTTCGGCCGCCGCGAGGGACGCGCGCATGACGGTATCGATCTCGCGGTCGCCGAGGACACGCCGGTGCGCGCCGCCTGCGACGGCGTCGTGGCCTACGCCGGCAACGGCCTGCGCGGCTACGGCAACGTGCTCATCCTGAGCCACTCCGGCGCGCTGGCGACGGTCTACGCGCACAACCGCGCGCTCGAGGTCCGACAGGGCGAGGTGGTCGTCCGCGGCCAGATCATCGCCCGGTCGGGCCAGACCGGCCGGGCCTCGGCGCCGCATCTGCACTTCGAAGTACGAAAGGACTCGATCGCGCGCGATCCCCTCGGGTATCTTCCCGCCAAATGAGCAGCGACGACCGCATCCAGCGCATCCAGTCGCGCATCCGCGACGTTCCCGATTTCCCCAAGCCCGGCATCGTCTTCAAGGACGTGACGCCGCTCCTCGGCGACGGCGCCGCCTTTCGCATCGTCACCGATCTCCTGGCCGAGCGCGTGGGCGCCACCAAGCCCGAGCTGATCGTCGGCATCGAATCGCGCGGCTTCATCTTCGGCGCGGCGCTGGCGGAGCGGCTCGGCGTCGGCTTCGTGCCGGTGCGCAAGCCCGGCAAGCTGCCCTATCGCAGCGTGCGCGAGACCTATTCACTCGAGTACGGCACCGACGCGCTCGAGATGCACGAGGACGCCGTCGCCGGGCGGCGCTGCCTCGTCGTCGACGATCTGCTCGCCACGGGCGGCACCGCCGCGGCGACGGGCAAGCTGGTCGAGCGGCTCGGCGGCACGGTCGAGGGCTTCGCCTTCGTCATCGAGCTGGACTTCCTGAAGGGGCGGGCGCGGCTCGGCAGTCGGCCGCTGCACGCGCTCATCCACTACTAGCGCCGTCGGTGGCGGCGGTGATCATCTCGCGGGAGCCGACGACCGAGGAGGCCTGCGCCTGCGGCTGCGGCGTGAGCTTTCGCTCGTTTCGCGGCCAGCTGGAGCTGCACGGCTCGACCGTCGCGTTCATCGCGCAGCTGCGCACCCACGGCGACGATGCCGCCGCGTGGGCCGCGCTCGTCTTCGCCCGCGACAACGAGTCGGCGTGGGTGACGGTGCGGGCGCGCATCGTCGGCGACAACCTCCACATCGGCATGGTCGACCCGTCGCGCTCGCCGTTCCTCGACGAGCTCGCGCGCCGCTCCGAGCGCGCCATGACTCGCGCCGACGTCACGGCGTCCGAAGCGCTGCGCCGCCGCGTCACCGAAGCCGGCGCCACCGTCATGCGCGATCCCGAGATCTACGAGTTTCTGTTACAGAGCCGCGGAGCGGTGACCCCAGCCTGAATCGAACAGGCAACCTACGCTTTAGGAAAGCGTTGCTCTATCCAGTTGAGCTATGGGGTCTGACGGGAGACGGGCTACTTGTCTTCGTCCGGCGCGTTGGGCCGGTGCAGGCGGTGGAGCTTGCCGCCGGGCAGCGCCTCCATCAGCGGCGCCATCTCGCGCACCGCGATCATCCCGACGTGCGAGAGGTTCACCGCGAAGTCAGGCTCGCTCGTCTTCGGGTTGGCGAGGATCAGCCAGCCCTCGTTGATGCCGATGATGCGGCCCGACGCCATCAGCCCGTCGACCTCTTCGGTGTCGTGCGGGTTGAAGATGTCGACCTCCTTGCCGACCAGGAATTGCAGGGCCTTCATGGGCCGGAGATCTAACACGTTTCGGCAGGGCGCAACACGCGATACACTGCCGGCGATGCGCTATCAGGGGGAGGCGGCGGCGCCCGACGTGCGAACCATCGTCGCCCACGGCCGGGCGCTCCTCGGGCGGGCGGTTCGCGCGGCCTGGAAGGCACGCCTGCTCACCCAGAATCCCGAGGCTTTCCCGGGAATGGCGGGAATCGCCGAGGTCGAGCAGATCCTGGCTTCGCTCGAGACGCCGGACCCCGCCCTGGCCGCCGCCGCCATCGCTCTCCCCGCCGTCGGCGAGACCGCGCCGCGCAAACGGCTCGAGGCGCCGCGCCTCGCGCAGCTCCTCGACTCGATCGGCTGTACGCCCGTCGCCGCCGACGTCGTGGCCGCGGCGCTCGCCATCGAGCTGGATGCGACCGCCCGCTCGCTCGCCACCTACGTGCGCGGCGGCACCGGCGCCGGCGCGCTCAACCTCGGCACCCTGGCGCTCGCCCTCGGCGACGACGCGGTCGCGGAGCTGCTGATGACCCTCGGCGACGGCGCGCCGCTGCGCCGCCATCGCATCGTCGAGCTCAGCGACAAGGGCAACGAGCTGGTGGCCAACGCCACCGTCCGCGCCGCGCCGCGCCTCCTGCGCTGGCTGGTCGATCCCAGCGAGATCGACGACGAGGTCGCCGATTTCGCCTCTCTCTACCTCCCCGAGCCGCGCCCGTTCTTGCCCGAGGCGGCGCTTGCCACCGTCGAAGAGGCAGTCGAAGAGGTGCGCGCCTTCCTCGAAACCCAGCGCTCGGGTCGCGGGCGCATCGACCTGGTCCTGCGCGGGCCGCGCGGCACCGGCCGCGGCGAGATCGCGAAGGAAGCGTGCCGCCGGCTGGGGCTGCCTCTGCTCACCGCGCACGTCGGCGCCCTCTTCGGGCAGTCGAGCGCGTCGGACGCTGCCGGAGCGCTCCTACGCGAAGCGCTGCTGCTCGACGCCCAGGTGCTGCTCGAGGGCGCCGAGTCGCTCGCCGGCGCCGACGAAGCGACCTCGCGGCTGCGCATCACGCTCGCCTCGTCGTCGCGCCCGCTGCTGCTGACGTCGAACGGCGTCGACCAGCCGCGCCTCGCCACCGGCCGCCACCTGGTGACGCGCGAGGTGCGCATCGCCGCCACCCACCAGCGCGAGGAGATCTGGCGCCAGGTCGTCCCCGACGTGAACGCCGGCGAGATCGCCTCGCTGTACCGCGTCGGTGTCGGCGCCATCCTGCGCTGCGCCGAAGGCGCCCGCCTGCGCACCGACGTGCGCCAGGCCGAGACCGTCAGCCACGTCGACGTGGCCGGCGCCGTGCGCGCCGAGTTCGAGACCGATCTCGGCACCGTCGCCACCAAGGTGGAGGTCTCGCAGACCTGGGAAGACCTGGTCGTCCCCGACGACACCGGCCGCACCATCGCCGAGCTGGTCGATCAGCTGCGCCATCGCTCGACCGTCCTCGGACGCTGGGGCTTTCAGCGCAAGCTCGGCAAGGGCCTCGGCACGACCGCGCTCTTCTCGGGCGAGCCCGGCACCGGCAAGTCGATGGTGGCGGGGCTCATCGCCAAGGAGCTCGGCCTCGAGCTGTATCAAATCGATTTATCGCGCGTGCTTTCGAAATGGATTGGCGAAACGGAGAAGAACCTGTCCAAGGTCTTTGACGCCGCCGAGACCGGTCACGTGGTGCTGCTCTTCGACGAGGCCGACGCGCTCCTCGGCAAGCGCACCACCGACGTCAAGAGCGCCAACGATCGATATGCCAATATCGAAACCAATTATATCTTGCAGCGATTGGAAGCCTTTCACGGCGTGGCGATATTGACCTCGAACCTCGAGTCGTCGATCGATCCCGCGCTCTCGCGCCGCCTCTCGTTCGAGCTGCGCTTCCCCTTCCCCGACGAGGAGCAGCGCGCCGAGATCTGGCGGCGCATGATGCCGGCCGAGCTGCCGCTGGCCGGAGACATCGACTATCCGATGCTGGCTACGCGCTTCGAGCTGGCCGGCGGACACATCCGCAACATCGTCCTGCGCGCCGCCTATCTCGCCGCCGGCGACGGCACCGACGGCCTGACGCAGGCGCACCTCCTGCGCGCCGCCGAGTACGAGTACCGCGACCACGGCATGCTCATCGCACGCGGCCGGCTTTCCAAGTAACCATCGTCTCCAAAACGGCGATATTTTGCACTACGGACTTGCCCTTACATGTCGGGGTTACTACAACCGACCCGTGGAGCTTCCCGTCATCGTTCCGTCCGTCGCGACGCTGCGTCTCTTGTGGTTGGTGCATATCTCGAAGGGTGTCTTCTCCGTCGAGTGGCCGGCCCGCATGAGCCGTGACGAGCGTGTAGAGCTGGTGCTGCGCGTCGGCGCGCGCCGCCTGTTGTTGCCTGGTCAGGTCAAGAGCTGCGTGCCGTCGAACGGCCGCTTTCACTTGAACCTGACGCTCGATCCGCTCACCGACGTGCTGTGCCACGAGTTCGAGAGCGCGCTGTCGATGGAGGACGTCGCCCGCTACTGACGGACGCAGTTGGTCGAGCTGTCGTAGGGGATGCGCGCGCCGCCGTCGACCATGACGAAGTCGGTGACCTTGAGCGCCTGCAGGTCGAGCGGCCCGAGCTGTCCGCTCCACTTGTGCGTGGTGAACTTGTCGCTCGTGGCGGTGAGCGCGATGTTGCCGCCGTCGGACAGGAACATGCCGTATTTCTGCATCGCGCGCGCGACCACCTTGGCGCCCGCCGACGGCAAGCTGTCGACGGGGTAGTCGGCGCGCAGGCGCAGGCGCGCGCCGTAGGGCGGCGAATTCGGCGCCGTCGTCGAGGCGGACGCGTTGGTCGAGTGCGTCGCCGGATGCACGTAGCTGCCCTTGCCGATGCGATCGTTCGGCAGGATGAAGCGGATGGCGTGGTTGATGGCGCCCGTGGCGACCTCGTCGGCGTCGAACAGGAGCGCCGTCATCGGATAGCCGCCGGCGTCGGCGCTGGTGCAGCCTTCGCCGCGTCCGTGCGGTTGGTAGTCCTTGGTGAGATCCCAGACCGTCGCGCAGCCGCCGGAGAAGGCGCCGCCGGCGATGTTGGTGCGCCACATCTCGTAGAGCTTCTTCTGCGTGTCGTGGATGACGAGCAGGTGGCAATCGCCGTCTTGCGTGCAGGCGTAGCCGCTCTCGCCTTCGATGGCGCCGCTCGGCGGCACCGGCATCGCGATCTGGTCGCAGTCGGGGCTGTAGAAGTCGCCGGTCGGAGTGAAGCTCTGCATCGGCGTCGCGGCGTTGGCGTGCATGACGGTGATGCTGAAGTCGACCTGCATGCGGCCGCTGCCCCAGCCGCCCTTGGACTGGAGCGCGGCGATCGCCGCGTCGGACTGCGAATCCTTGGCTGCGCCGGTGATGTCCTTGTACCAGGGCGCCGTCGACGGGAAGAGGCCGGAGCCGGTGCCGCCACCCGCGCCGCCGCCGCCACCACCACCCACGCCGCCGCCACCGCCACCCGCACCGCCACCCGCCATATCGATCGACCCGTTGCCGCCGGTGCCGTCGCCGAGGTCGACGACCTGGGACATGTCGGGATGGCGACGGCGCTCCTCCTCGACGGTGAGCCCGTTGCTACATCCAGTCATCACTACGAACAAGGAGGCGTAGGCCACGAAGCGTGTCATGTGGCCGGACCATTGCGACGATGGGGCCAGAAGATCGCGAGCCCAACCGTCGGAGATTGTTACGGGTGGCAGGTCGCACCCGTGAGCCACTCCCACTACAGTGTGGCGGCCGGGCTACACAGCGACGGGGACGCGGGCGACGACGTCCCTGACGACGACAGCCCTGACGACGGCGCTTACGGATTGGGCGCTTGGATGCGGATGCCCAGCTTGCCCTTGTGCTTGTTCTCCATCATCAGCTGATGTGCGTGCGCCGTCTCGGCGAAGTCGAACACCTGATCGAGCACCGGCTTGATCTTGCCCGACACGACCAGCTCGTTGGCGCGCTCCGCCTGGTAGGCGTTGGCAAAGTGCGAGCCGAGGATCTCCTTCTGCCGCATCCACAGGTAGCGCACGTCGAACGAGAGATCGAAGCCCGAGGTCGCGCCGCAGATCACGATCTTGCCGAAGCGCTTGCACAAGAAGACCGACGCGGGGAAGGTCTCCTGCCCGACGTGCTCGAAGACGACGTCGGGATCGCGTCCGTCGGTGAGCTTGCGGATCTCGGCCCCGAGCCGCTTGGTCTCGTCCATGCGCTTCTTGGTCTCCGCGGGCGTCTCGTTCGGCTTGAATCCGAAGGCGAATTCCTTGCGGTTGATGACTCCGGTGGCGCCGAGCGACTTGACCAGATCGTACTTGTCTGGCGACGAGACCACCGCGATCGCGTTGGCGCCGAGGATCTTGCAGATCTGCAGCGCGAAGATGCCGAGGCCGCCTGCCGCGCCCCACACCAGCACGTTGTCGCCCGGCTTGACCTGCGCGCGGCCGACGAGCATGCGATACGCGGTGAAGTAGGTGAGGCCGTACGAGGCCGCCTCCTCCCAGCCGAGCTGCGTGGGCTTGTGCACGAGCTGCTGCGCCTGGACCTTGGTGAACTGCGCGAACGAGCCCCACGAGGTCTCGTAGCCCCAGATCTTCTGCTCGGAGCAGGCCATCGGGTCGTAGCCGTTGCACTCGGGGCACTGGCCGCACGACTGGTTGCAGTGGATGACGACCTCGTCGCCGACCTTCCAGCGACGGACCTCCTTGCCGACCTTCCAGACGATGCCGGACGCGTCGGAGCCAGCGATGTGATACGGCTCCTTGTGCATGCGAAACACGGAGACCGGTTTGCCCTGACCGGCCCACACGCCGTTGAAGTTGACGCCGGCGGCCATCACCAGCACGAGGACCTCGTTGGGGCCGAGCTCCGGCACCGGGACCTCTTCGACGACCATCGACTTCATCGGCTCGCCTTCGCGCTCCTTGCGAATGACGATGGCCTGCATCATCTCCGGCGTCTCGCCGAGCGTCGTCGGAACGGTGTGCAGCGGTATCGATTTCATGATCAGTGTCTCCCCTGCGTGTGCGCGTGGCCGTGGTCCGAAACCAATTCAATCAACACCCCGTCGGCCGCTTTGGGATGGAGGAACCCGACGGTGTGACCGCGCGCACCGGGGCGCGGCGTCTTGTCGATGAGCGGTACGCCGCGCGCGTCGAGCTCCTTGAGCGCGGCCGCCAGATCGTCGACGGCGAAGGCGATGTGATGGATCCCCGAGCGCCCTTTGTGGTTCTCGAGGAACTTGTCGAGCCCCGGGTTGCCGCCCTTGGGCGCGATGAGCTCGACGGTGCAGCCTGCCGTCTCTGGGGTCAGGATGAAGGCGGCTTCGGTCTTCTGTGTCTCGACGTATTCGCGCGCGCCCGGCGATAGCCCGAGGAGCTCGAGCCACGAGGGGAGCGCGGAGTCGATGTTGGCGACGCAGACGGCGACGTGGTCGATACGCGTGATTCGCAAGTCAGGCTCCTAGGCGAGTCTCTGCCGGCCACAGCTCGGGGTTCTCGCGTGGCGGGTCGGTCGTGTAGTCGAAGATCCCGAGCTTGGTCTTCTTGCCCAGATGATGATTCAAGACGAGGCGCCGGAGCAAGGCCGGCGGCGAGTAGCGACGGTCGTTGAGCTCTTTGTGCATCGTCTTGGCCATCGCGTAGACGATGTCGAGGCCGATGGCGTCGGCGAGCTGGAGCGGGCCCATCGGGTGGCCGCAGCCGAGCCGCATGGCCGTGTCGATCGACGCGGCCGGCGCCACCCGCTCTTCGAGCGCGCTGATGCCGTCGAGGAGGTAGGGGACGAGCAGGCGATTGACGATGTAGCCCGAGCTGTCGCCCACCATGACGGGGGTCTTGCCGAGCATGCGCGCCAGCTCGAGGGCCGTCTCGACGGCGGCGGGGTAGGTGCGCGAGGTCGTCGCCACCTCGACCAGCTTCATCGCCGGCACCGGCGAGAAGAAGTGCAGGCCGACGAAGCGGTTGGGCGCGCGCAAAGAATCGGCGAGCAGGCCGAGCGGCAGCGACGAGGTGTTCGAGGCCAGGACGGTCGCAGGCGTGACCCGCGCCTCGACGTCGGCCAGGAGGCGCCGCTTGCGGTCGAGATCCTCGATGATCGATTCGACGACGACGTCGCAGCTCGACAGCGCGTCGAGGTCGGAGGTGAGCGTCAGCCGACCGAGCGTATCGTCGAGCGCCTCGGGCGTGAGCTTGCCCTTCTTGACGGCGCGGCCGAGCGATTCGGCGATGTAGCGGCGCGGCCCGTCGAGGGCGCCCGGGGTCGCCTTGACGAGCGTGGTCTCGAGGCCGTGCGCGGCGCACACCTCGGCGATGCCACGGCCCATCGCGCCTGTGCCGACGATTCCAATCGATCGCAGGGTCATTTGTCCGCCTCCCATGCTCGCGCCGCGAGCGTTCGAACTCCTTCGACGATCTCTTCCAACGTCGCTTCCTGACCGTAGATGGCGCCGATCCCGAGCGCGCGCAGTCGTTCGCGGTCCTCGGGCGGGATGACGCCGCCCATCAAGATCGGTACATGCGCGTTGCGTGCCTGAAGCAGATCGAGCGTGCGTTTGGCGATCGACTCGTGCGCGCCCGAGAGCACCGACAGGCCGATCACGTCACACGACTCCTGAATCGCCGTCGAGACGATGACGTCGGGCGTGCAACGGAGCCCGGTGTAGATGACCTCCATGCCCGCGTCGCGCAGCGCCGAGGCGACGACCTTGGCGCCGCGATCGTGACCGTCGAGCCCCGGCTTACCGACGAGGACGCGGATCTTGCGCGCGCTCTTGTCCGGAGCGGCCATCAAAACACCGTCGAGGGCGTGTAGACGCCGAACACCTTGCGCAGCCGGTCGGTAATCTCGCCGACCGTCGCATAGGCCATGACCGCGTCGTAGATCCGCGGCATGAGGTTCTGCGTCGTCGAGCGTGCGCTCTGTTCCAACGTATCGAGCGCGCGCGTCGTCGCCGCGTTGTCGCGCGTGGCGCGCAGTCGCTTGACGCCCTCGGCCTTGGCGCGCTCGGAGGCCTCGTCGCCGCGGTGGATCTGGATCGGCTCCTCCTCTTGCGCCTTGAACGTGTTGACGCCGACGACCGGCACCCGGCCGGAATCGAGATCGCGCTGATATTCGAACGCGCGCTCGGCGATGCGCCGCTGGATGAAGCCTTCCTCGAGGCAGCGCACCATGCCGCCCTTTTGCTCGATGTCGTCCATGATCGTCGTGATCGCCTTCTCCATGTCGTCGGTGAGCGCCTCGACGAAGTAGCTGCCGGCGAGCGGATCGATGGTCTTGGCGATGTCGGTCTCGTAGGCGACGATCTGCTGCACGCGCAGCGCGGTGCGCGCCGACAGCTCGGTCGGGATGGCGAAGGCTTCGTCGTAGGCGGCGGTGAACACCGACTGCAGCCCGGCGGCGGCGACGGCCATGGTCTCGATCGTGGTGCGGGCGATGTTGTTGAGCGGCTCGGCCTTGGTGAGCGAGTGGCCGCCGCAGACGCAGGCGATGCGCAGGCGCCACGACTCGACCGTCTCGGCGCCGAACGTCTCCTTCATCAGGCGCGCCCAGATGCGGCGCATGGCGCGATACTTCGCGACCTCCTCGAAGAAGTTGACGTAGGTATAGAAGAAGAACGAGAGGCGGGGCGCGAAGGCGTCGACCTTCATGCCGCGGTCGACGCACGCCTTGACGTAGGCCACTCCGTCGGAGAGCGTGTAGGCGGCCTCTTCGGCGGGCGTGGCGCCGGCGTCGCGGAAGTGCGACGCGATGGAGATCGGGTTGAAGCGCGGCAGGTGCTCGGTGCAGTACTGGATCGCGTCGACGACGAGGCGCATCGACGGCGCGATGGGGAAGATCCAGGCGCCGCGCGCGCCGAACTCCTTGAGCAGATCGTTCTGGATGGTGCCGGAGATGCGCTCTTTGGCCACGCCCTGCTTGGCGGCGACCGCTTGATACATGGCCAAGAGGATCGTCGCCGTGCCGTTGATGGTGAATGACGTGGAAACCTTATCCAAAGGGATCCCCTGGAATATGGTTTCCATATCGGCCAACGAATCGATGGCGACCCCGACCTTGCCCACTTCACCGACGGCGTCGGGCGCGTCGGAGTCGAACCCGAGCTGGGTCGGCAGATCGAGCGCGACCGATAATCCGGTCTGGCCGGATTCCAATAGATACTTGAACCGCTGATTGGTCTCCTCCGGCGTGCCGAAGCCGGCGTACTGCCGCATCGTCCACACCTTGCCGAGGTACATCGTCGGGTAGATCCCGCGCGTGAACGGATACTCTCCCGGTTTGCCGACGTCGGCGGGCGGGCCGCCGTCCGGCTCATACAACGGCTTGATCACGGTCCCCGATCGGGTCCGATTTTCCGGCAACGGCTTTTTCTCGCGCTCCGCCACGGATCGTCTCCTCTAGAGGAGCCCGGCCTTCTGCGCGACGGCGACCTTCTTCCACTCGACGCGCAGGGTGGCGGCGTCGACCATCTCGTCCTTGTAGACGATGGCGCCGAGACCGTTGTCGAGGTCCGCTTTCTTGTAGAGCTCGAGGATCTCGGTGGCGCGCGTCAGCTCGTCCTTCGACGGCGTGAAGACCTCGTTGATGATCTTGACCTGGTCGGGATGGATGGCCCACTTGCCATCGAAGCCCATCTTCGACGCGTACTCGGCGTCCTTGCGGCACTGGTCGAGATCGCGGAACTGCAAGGTGACGTTGTCGATGCAGTCGATGCCGGCGGCGCGCGCCGCGCAGATCGTCTGCATCTTGGGGTAGTGGTAGACCTGAAATTGCTCTTTGGTCAGCTCCTTGGCGCCGATGTCGCCGGCGAAGTCGGCGATGCCGAAGATGAGGCCGGCCATGCGCGGCGTGGCCGTCGCGATCTCGTAGGCCTTGAGCACCGCCTCGGCCGACTCGATGAGCACCTCGAGCTTGATGCGCCCGATCTCGAAGCCCATGTGCTGCTCGATCTGCGTCAGCAGGCGATCGGCGAAGCGGACGTCGTCGGGGCCGTACGACTTCGGCAGCACCATGATGTCGATGTTCTTGCCGGCCGCCTCGACGACTTCGATGACGTCCTTGTAGAAGAACTTGGTGCGGATGTTGTTGGGGCGGAACGCGCGGATCTTGCCCTTGAAGTCGAGCGTGTTGAGCGCCTCGACGAGCGTCTTGCGCGCCTCGACCTTCTGCGAGACGGCGCACGAGTCTTCGAGATCGAGGATCACTTCGTCGGCCTCGGAGCCGGCGGCCTTGGTCATCATCTTCAGCGAGTGCGCCGGGCAGGTGAGCTCGGTGCGGCGGATGCGGAAGTCGCGGGCGATGACCAGCTGATCGTAATTCGACATCACTTTCTCCTTCGAACGTAGAGAGTGCGGGTGATTTCCACGACCTTTTCCTTCAGCTTGCCGTCCTTCTTGGACAGCTCGTCGGCGAACAGCGCGTCCCCGTGTTCGGCATAGGCCGACGCGGAGGTGCGGTTCTTGACGCCGACGAGGCGGAAGGTGACTTTGTCGCCGTCGATGGCGACGACCTTGGAGGCGGCGTAGAGCGTGTCCCCACCGACGACGCCGTTGGGATGGGCGCCGGCGTCGAGGCCCGCTTCCCACAGCGCGCGGCCGGCGAGGTCGCGCGACGCGAGCGTGGCGACCCACGAGAGCACGAGGCCGCCGTAGACGACGCGCTGCTTCGTGAACGAGCTCTCCTTGCAGTAGACCTCGTCGAAGTGCAGCGGGTGCGAGTTGCGCACCAGCGCAGTCAGCTGCATATGCTCCGACTCGCCGACGGTCTTGCCGATGGCGTGCGTGAACACCTGGCCGACCTCGAAGTCGCCGGCGTAGGGGCCGAAGCCGCCCTTGCCGGAGTCGCGCAGCGCCTTCGGCACCGACGGGAAACCTTTGACGTCGGGCGTGCCCTCGCCCGAGGCGGCGGCCCAGGCGGGACGGTCGCCGAGCTTGCCGGCGCGACTGAGCGCCTTGCGCTCGAACACGCAGAGCACGGCGCCCTTGTCGTTCTCGAGGATGGTGCGCACGTGCACCACGCCCTTGTCACCCGACGACGCGGGCTTGACGCCGAGGACGGTCGAGCGCGCGCG
>JAQBQH010000234.1 GCA_028287105.1 Myxococcales bacterium | reverse complement strand
GGCGCCCGCACGCCCGCCGGCGAGCGGCTCTTCTACGCCTCCTCGTCGTGCGGCGTCTGCGGCAAGAACGCCATCTCGGCGCTGCGCGTGCGCGCGCCCGTCGTCTCCTCGTCGCTGACGGTGACGGCGACCCGGCTCGGCGAGCTCCCCGAGCGGCTGCGCGCGGCGCAACCGATGTTCGCGCGCACCGGCGGCGTCCACGCCTCGGGCATCTTCGGCAGCGACGGCACGCTCGAGCTGGCGCGCGAGGACGTCGGCCGCCACAACGCGCTCGACAAGGTGATCGGCTGGGCGCTCGCCCAAGGGCGGTTGCCGCTCACCGATCGCCTGCTCGTCGTCTCCGGCCGCGTCAGCTACGAGCTCGTGCAGAAAGCGATCGCCGCCGGCATCCCGCTCATCGCGGCCGTCGGTGCGCCCTCGACGCTGGCCGTCGATCTCGCCGAGCAGTTCGCCGTCACGCTCGTCGGCTTCGTGCGCGACGGCGGCATGAACGTCTACTCGCACGGCGAGCGCGTGACCTGATAAAATCGATCCATGCGCGTCCTCTGCCTGGCTCTCCTCGTCTGCATTGGATGCGGTAGCTCCGCGAACAGCGGTGGTGGCGGTGGTGGTGGGGGCGGCGGCGGCAGCGCGGCCAACCTGGCCACCAACCTGCGCGGCTCCTCGCACTTCCTCATCGGCATGGGCAACGACCTGGCCAACGATCACGCCCAGGACGGCGCCTACACGCTCGGCGTCACCATGGACCTCCACTACACGTACCTCGTCGGCCTCGGCAGCGGCGCCTGGCCCACCTGGAACGCCAACGGCTCGTTCGTCAACATCATGACCGACTCCGCCGCCGCCAAAGGCTCGACGCCGATGTTCACGCTGTATCAAATGGCCGCCTGGGGCGACGGCAACCTCGCCGGCCTCTCTGACGACATGTTCATGCAGTCGTACTGGGAGCAGACCCGCCTCCTCTTTCAGCGCATCGCCATGTTCGACAAACCGGTCGTCGTGCACCTCGAGCCCGACTTCTGGGGCTACGCGCAGATGACCGCCCACAACGTCCCCGCGATGCTCCCGGTCAAGGTGAGCGCATCCGAGTGCAGCGGTCTGCCCGGCGACGTCAGCGGCATGTCGAAGTGCATCCTGCGCCTCGGCCGCATGTACGCGCCCAAAGCGGTCCTCGGCCTGCACGCGTCGACCTTTGGCGGCGCGCCCGCCGACATCGTCGCCTTCATGAAGGCGCTCGGCGCCGACAGCGGCGACTTCCTCGGCACCGACATGCTCGACCGCGACGCCGGCTGCTTCGAGGTGCACACCGATCCCAACTGCATGCGCGGCGGCACCACCGGCTGGTACTGGGACGAGTCGAACCAGACCAGCCCCAACTTTCACGAGTTCCTCGCCTTCTCCAAGACGCTCCACGACGGCGTCGGCCTCCCGATCATGTGGTGGCAGGTTCCGTTCGGCGTGCCCTCGTCGACGCCCGGCGGCACGGCCGGCCACTACCGCGACAACCGCGTACACTACATCTTCGGCCACATCGACGAGCTCATCGCCGCCGGCGGCGTCGGCGTCGCGTTCGGGACCGGCGCCGGCAACCAGACCTACATCACCAGCGACGGCGGACAGTTCAAGAGCGCGGTCACCGTCTACTTCGCCAATCCGGCCTCGCTGTGAAGCTCGCCTTCGTCCTCACCTTCGTCCTCCTGAATCTGCAGAGCGGCAAGCGTGAGGTCATCAACGCCGAGCACGCGAAGGTGCGCACCGCTCCCTGCTCGACGTTCAAGATCCCGCACGCGCTCATCGGCCTCGAGACCGGCGTCCTCAGCGGCGCCGACCATCCCATGAAGTGGGACGGCATCCAGCGCGACCGCGCCGAGTGGAATCGCGATCAGACCCTGCGCTCGGCGATCGAATTCTCGACGGTGTGGTACTTCCAGGCGCTGGCGCAGAAGCTCGGCCGCGATCGCGAAAAAGAGTGGCTGACCAAGATCCCGTACGGCAACGCGGACGTCTCGGCGCCGCTCGACCGCTTCTGGTTCCCGAGCGGCTCGTTGCGCATCTCCGTCGACGAACAGGTCGACTTCGTCAAGCGGCTGTACTTGGACACGCTGCCCTTCGCCAGGCGCAACCAGGCCATCGTGCGCGACTGCCTCGTGCGCGCGCGCGGCCCGCACGGCGTCTTCAGCGGCAAGACCGGCTCCGGCGGGCAGCTCGGCTGGTTCGTCGGCCACGTCACCCACGACGGCGCCGCCTACGTGTTCGCCACGCGCCTCGAAGAGCCCGGCACCGACGGCCCCAAGGCCAAAGCCAGGACCGAGCAGCTTTTGCGCGAGCGCGGTCTGTGGATCGAATAGGACCCGGCTTGCGCGCCCGTCCCCATGGCCTTATGTAGGCGGGATGAAACTCTACTGGTCCAAGGGGAGCTGCTCGCTGGCGTCGCACATCACGCTCGAAGAGGCGTCAGCCAAGTTCGAATCGCAGGGGATCAACCTGCGTGAGAGCGAGCAGAAGAAGCCGGAGTTTCTGAAGATCAACCCGAAGGGCAAGGTCCCGACCCTCGAGCTGGACGGCGGCAAGGTGCTCACCGAGAACCCCGCCATCATCACCTACGTCAGCGACACGCACCCGGGCGCCAAGCTCCTGCCGGCGGTAGGCGAGCTCTCGCGTTACCGCGCGCTCGAGTGGCTGGCCTGGTGTGCCTCGACGGTGCACGTGGGCTTCGGGCCGCTCTTCCGCAACAAGGATGACGCCACCGCGCGCGAAACGACGCAGCTCAACCTCGACCGCTTCGACCAGTGGCTCGGCGGCAACTATGTCCTCGGCGACCAGTTCAGCGCCGCCGACGCGTACACGATCGTGTTCTACCTGTGGGGCAAGAGCATGGGCTTCAAGATCGGCCCGCGCATGCAGGCCTCGGTCAAGAAGCTCATTCAGCGCGACGGCGTCAAGCGCGCGCTTGCGACCCAGGGTCTGACGGTCGAGGTGTAGCGCTTCGCTTATCCAGCTTCTCGACCGTGACGACGGCGTTGTAGTCGGGCTCGCCCGACACCGGGTCGTACGTGCGCGACAAGAGCACGTTGGCCTCGGGCCAGAAGGCCTGCAGGTGGCGGCGACGGCACGGCCCCGAGCGCGCGGTTCCCTCCATCTGCCCGAGCTCCGAGCGCAAGAGGATCGGATCGCCGTCTTTGAGATCGAGACCCTTCATGTCCGCGGCGTGGATGAGGACGACATCGCGCCGGCGCGCGCCCGTCATCGGATCCTTCTGGCCGTAGGTGATCGAGTTGAACTGCTTGCCGCGTCGCGTGGCGAGCATGAACTTGCCGGCCGGTAGATTCGGCGTCGGGATCTCGACCACCGAGAACTTGGCGCGTCCGTCGGGCATGTTGGGGAAGCCGTTCTGTCCCAGCCGCGCCCCTCCCCACTGCACCCACTGCCCCTCGGCGACCAGACCATCGATGCCGGCGTAGAGCGGCATGGCGCGCGCCATCTCCGCGCGCACGTCGGCCGCGGAGCTCCACGCGAACAGCCCGCGCTTCGTCGGATCGAGCGCGCGGCCGATGAGCGCCGGGATCTGCCACTCGGCGCGCGCCTCGCCGATGTTGACCCCGTCGGGGTCGACGATGGCCGGCGAAAAGCGGATGCGACGCTCGGTCGACGTCGACGTTCCACCCGACTCGTAGCGGGTCTGCGCCGGCAGGACCAGCACCATCTCCTCGGCGTCGACGAGCGTCGAGGTGTTGAGCACGATGTCCTGGTGGATGCGCACCTTGGGGCGTGACAGACCGCGACGCGCGTTGTCCGGGTCGGGCATGGTCTCGAGGAAGTTGCCGCCGACGAGGTACATGACGTCGATCTCGCCGCGCGCCGCGGCGTCGAGCGCGTGCGCCGCCTTGAGCCCCTTCTTGCGCGGGATGGGGTGGCCCCACAGGCTCTCGAGCTTGGCGCAGCTCTCGTCGGTGATGTCGATGCCGCCGGGCAGCTTGTCGGCGTCGACGCCGCACTCGGCGGTGCCCTGCACGCCGGAGTGGCCGCGGATCGGGATGATGCCGGTCTTCTCGCGGCCGATGTTGCCGCGCGCCAGCGCCAGGTTGACCACCATCTTCACGTTGTCGACGCCGAACGCGTACTGCGTCAGGCCCATCGAATAGAGGAGGACGCTGCGCTTGGCGGCGCCGTACAGCGTGGCGAAGCGCTCGAGCTCCGCGCGCGGCAGTCCGGCGGCGTCGGTGATCTCTTCCCACGAGCGGTTGCGCACCTCTTCCCGCAGCGCCACGAAGTCGACCGTGCGCTCGGCGATGAACTTCTCGTCGAAGAGGGAGCGCGCATCGAGCGCTTTCAAGACGCCGACCATGAAGGCGATGTCGCCGCCGGGACGCACGGCGAAGAAGTCGTCGGTGAGCGCGGTGCCCCAGAGCGCGGAGCTGGCCACCGACGGGACCCAGTAACGATCGAGCGCCGGCTCGCGGAACGGGTTGACGACGACGATGCGCGTCCCCTGCTCCTTGGCGAAGTGCATGTACTTGGTGGTGACCGGCTGATTGTTCGCCAGGTCGGTGCCGATGAGGACGAGCAGATCGGTGCCGATGATGTCGGACAACGAGCAGGTCGGTGCGCCCCAGCCGATGGTCATCTTGAGCCCCGACGCCGACGCGGCGTGGCACAGCCGCGCGCAGCTGTCGACGTTGGCGGTGCCGGCGATGCGGCCGAGCTTCTGGATGGCGTAGTAGGCCTCGTTGGTGAGGCCGCGCGAGCTCACGAAGACGGCCATGCGATCGCCGTCGCTGCGCGCCATCGACTCGGCGGCGAGGCGGGCCGCCTCCTCCCACGTGATGCGTCGAAAGCCCGCGTCGCCGGGGCGGCGCACGAGCGGATAGGGAACGCGCCCGAGGCGGTGCAGCTCCTCGTTGGTCATGGCGCGCAGGCGGCGCACGTCGCCGAGCGCGGCGTCGGGGATGGGCCGCATCGTGTTGAGCTCGAGGAGGCCGAGCCGCGTCAGACACAGGTGCACGCCGGGGATCACGTCGTCGCGCAGGCCGCGCGGTCCGAGCGAGCAGCCGTCACAGACCCCGTGGCGCAAGATGCGTAGGGCGTAGCGCCAGCGGCCGCGGTTGCGCCACAGGACGCGCAGCATCTCGCGGTAGTGGCGCGGCTTGGTCGCGACGAGGAGGCCGAACGGGACGACCAGCTGCAGCCAGCGCCAGAAGGCGCGGAAGAACGAGCGCATGTCGGCGCGGAGTCTAGCAGATGATCAGATCGCGAGCGGCTCGCGGCGGGCGTGGAACACCACGAGCGCGGACGGCGCGGCGCCGGCGGGATCGGTCGCCGGCTCGCCGTCGCAGGCGAAGCGCGCCGCCGCGGCGGTGCAGAGCCCGTCGACCGCGCCCCCGGCCGCGGCGACGGCATCGGCGACGCTGGCACCGGCCGGGAGCTCATAGACGCCAGGATTGAAGATGTCGCCCGACACGGCGCACAGGACGGTCAGGTGTCGTTCGTACCAATCGACGCCGAGCTGGGCGGCGCGCGCGAGGCGGGCCGCGCGCACCGGCTCGACGCCGCCGTCGGCGACCAGCGAGAGCTCGCCGGTCAGCCCATCCGCGTGTGCCTCGGCGGCGGCGCGCTGGAGGGCGGCGCGAGCGTCGATCCAGCTGGCCGGCACGCGCACGGCCAGATGCGGCGTTCCGTCGGCGCGCGCCACCACGCCCGCGCCTTCGAGGACGAGGTGCGGATCGCGCTCGCACAGCGCCCGGCCCGCGAAGGCATTGGCGAGCGCGCGGCGGGGCCGTGTCGGCAAGCTCGCCAGGAGCTCGCGCGCGGCCAGCCCGGTCAGCTCCGGCGCCGCCCGCCAGGCGCCCCGCCGCCGCGCCGCCGGCAGCGACGGCTGATCGGCAAAACCGGCGTCGCGCAGCAAGATCGGCGGCGAAGCTTGCCGCGGCAGCTCGGCCGGCCCGTACGGCTCGAGCGCCCCACGCCGCCGGATCGTCAACGAACGGCCGAGCTGCTCCGCCGCGACCGGGGTCTCGCAGCGGCCGAGGCATTCGACGCTCTCCCCGTCGACCGCGCCGAGGCCCAGGTCGCCTGCACGCAGCCGGCAGGCGGGCCCGTCACAACGTAGAATCATCGTCACGATTGTACAGGCGCCTCCGAGACGTTATACAGCTTGCCGTGATTGTCGCCGAATCGACCCGCTCACGTCGTCTCGTCGGCCGCCTGGATCGCGGCGCCGACCTCCTCCAACAGCTCCGCGAGATTTGCCGCACCTACCGGGTCCACGCCGGCGAGGTGCGCGCCGCCGGTGCGCTCGAAGACATCGTCCTCGGCGGACGCCGCCTCGAGGGCCCCTACGACGTCGTGAGCTTCCACGCCACCGTCGGCGATCAGGCCGACGCGCCGGCGCTGCAGCTCTCGGTCACGCTCGGCCGCGCGCGCGACGAAAGTCGCGAGCTGGTCGGTGGCCACCTCACCGCCGCGCGCGTCGTCAGCCTCGAGTTCGTCATCGAAGCATTCGACGACGTGACGCTCGTGCGCACCGCCGACGCCGCCTCCGGTCAGCTCGGCTGGGTCGAGGTCGACAAGCCGAAGGAGAAGCCGGCGCCGACGTTCGATGCGCCCGCGCGCACCTCGTGGAGCGACGTCATGGCCGCGAGCGAGCGACGCGGCGACGTCGGTCGCGTCGAAGGAAATCGGGTCGTGCCGCCCGCCCCCGAGCCCGCCGACGAGGGGCCGTCCCACCCCGAAGTGCACGTGCAGGCCGGCGACTACATCGATCATCCCAAGTTCGGCCGCTGCCAGGTCGAGCGCGTCGACAGTGACCAGGAGTTCGTGTCGGCGCGGCTGCGCAATCAGCGGCTCATCCGCCTCTCGCTCGACGTGCTGACGCTCATCCCGGCCGGTCAGGAAGACGGGCACAACCTGTTCCGCGCTGTCGCCGGCAAGCAATGAGCGGCGCGGCGGGCGGGCCAGATGCGGCGACGGGCGGGCCAGATGCGGTGCATGCGACCGTGAAGCGCGGCACCGTGGCGGCGCTCGCCGAGACCGCGTCCGCCCTCGCCCTCGCCGCCTGGGTCGGCGGCACGGTGGCGCTCGGTGCCTACGCCGCCCGCATCACCTTCCGCGATCTGCCGCGCGGCCTGGCGGCGCCGACCATGAGCAGCATCTTCCGCTCGTTCGACGGCCTCGTCATCGCCTGCCTGGTGGTGCTCACCGCTGCCACCGTCGCGCGGCTGTGCGCGGTCGGCGTGCGCGGGCGGGCCGATCGCATCGCCTTGACCGCGGCCGCGGCGCTCCTGGTCCTCGGCGCGCTCGACGTCGCCTATATCCATCCGCAGATCGAGCAGCTGTTCCTCGAGGGCCGCAGCCTCGAGCCGGCCTTCCTGGCGCTGCACAAGCTGTCGTCGCGATCCGCCAACCTGGAGGCGCTGTGCGCGCTCCTCGTGATCGGCGGCCACGCCTTCGGGCGAAAATCGTGAATCGCCCGGCGCTCGCCTTCTTGCTCGCCGCGCTCGCCGCTGATGCGGGCTGTCACGATCGATCGCGCTGCGCCGCCGGTATCAAGCCGACCGTCGAGCTGCGCGACGGCTCGGGGGCGCTCACGCTCGCGCTCAAAGGCGACGACGTGTGCGACTCGCACGACAAACGCGTCGCCACCCTCGCGGCCAAGGCCGACGGCGTCACCTTGAAAGATCCGGCCGGCAACGTCCGCCTCGATCTCACGCGCGAGTCGGACACGGTGGCGCAGGGGCGCGATCGCCAGGGTCCGCACCTGCGGCTGTACCGCGACGCGCACGAATTTCGCGTCCTCCGGCCCGATGGCGTGCCGCTCGGCTCGGTCGTTCCCGAAGGAAGCGGCGGCACGATCTTCAGCCCGGCGTCCTCCCCGCTGGCCCGCGTCTACCAGCGCGACCGCGACGCGGTCGTGACCGATATGAGTGGTACTGCGGTCACTTACGTCGTTCCGGCGGCCAAGGCGCCGCCGGCCGGCGTCTTTGGAGTGCCGTCGCTGGAGCTTGCCGAACAGCTCGCCATCTATATGTTCTGGTCGCGGTAGCCCAGTTCTGCTAGAACCACCCGTTCTCATGCAGCGAAATGACGTAAGAAACATTGCTATCGTGGCGCACGTCGACCACGGCAAAACTACACTTGTCGACGGCTTGCTCAAGCAGGCCGGGGCCTTCCGTCGTGGTGAGGTGGTGCAGGAGTGCGCGCTCGACTCCAATCCGCTCGAGCGCGAACGCGGTATCACCATCCTCGCCAAGAATACGGCGATCACCTGGAACCACACGCGCATCAACATCGTCGATACGCCCGGCCACGCCGACATCGGTGGCGAGGTCGAGCGCGTCCTGCGCATGGTCGATTCGGTGCTCCTGCTCGTCGACGCCTACGAAGGGCCGATGCCGCAAACGCGGTTCGTCACCAAGAAGGCGCTGGAGCTGGGCCTCAAGCCCATCGTCGTGGTCAACAAGATCGACCGCGCCGGCTGCGACCCGCACGGCACGGTCGACGGCGTGTTCGATCTCTTCGTCGCGCTCGGCGCCACCGACGGGCAGCTCGACTTCCCGGTCATCTACGCCTCGGGACGTGAGGGCTACGCCGTCAAGAGCCCGGGCGACGACACCTCGAACGGCCTGACGCCGCTGCTCGACATGATCGTCGAGAAGGTCAAGGCGCCCGAAGCCAATCCCGACGCGCCGCTGTGCATGCACGTCGCCACGCTCGACTACGACGACTACCTCGGGTACGTCGCGGTCGGCCGCATCACCGACGGCCGCATCAAGATGGGCGATCGCGTCCTGTGCGCGCATCGCGACGGCAAGCGCGAAGAGTTCCGCGTGCAGAAGGTGCTGGCATCGCAGGGCCTCAAGCGCTTCGAGATCGCCGAGGGCGTGGCGGGCGACATCGTCGCCGTCACCGGCATGGCGGAGCTCAACGTCGGCGAGACCATCACCGACATCCTGAATCCCAAGATCCTGCCGCTCATGACCATCGACGAGCCGACCATCTCGATGCAGTTCATCGCCAACGATGGTCCCTTCGCCGGGCAAGAGGGCAAGTACGTCACGACCCGCAACATTCGCGACCGGCTCTACAAGGAGCTGAAGGCGAACGTCGCGCTGCGCGTCGAGGACACCGAGCAGCCGAACGTGTTCAAGGTCTCGGGCCGCGGCGAGCTGCATCTGTCGGTGCTCATCGAGACCATGCGTCGTGAGGGCTACGAGCTGTGCGTGTCGCAGCCCGAGGTCATCTACAAGCTGGTCGACGGCAAGAAGCAGGAGCCGTACGAAGACGTCATCGTCGACGTCGACGAGCAGTTTGCCGGCGCGGTCATCGAGAAGCTGGGATCGCGCGGCGGTCGCATGACCGAGATGGCGCCCGAAGGTCAGGGGCGCGTCCGCATCGAGTATCTCTGTCCGTCGCGCGGGCTCATCGGCTATCGGTCGGAGTTCCTGACCGACACGCGCGGCACGGGCGTGCTCAACCACACCTTCGCGCAGTACGGCGAGTACGCGGGCGCCATGAAGGGCCGTCCCGCCGGCGCGCTCATCGCGCAGGAGCAGGGCGAGAGCAACGCCTACGGCATGTTCAAGCTGCAGGACCGCGGTAACTTCTTCATCAAGGATCAGGTGAAGATCTACGGCGGACAGATCGTCGGCGTGCACACGCGCGAAAACGATCTCGTCGTCAATCCTTGCAAGGTCAAGCAGCTGAACAACATCCGCACCCACGCCGCCGACGAGAAGCTGACGTTGACGCCGCCGCTGTCGCTGACGCTCGAGGAAGCGCTCGAGTTCATCAACGACGACGAGCTGGTCGAGGTGACGCCGAAGGCCATCCGCCTGCGCAAGCGCATCCTCGATCACAATCTGCGCAAGGCGAGCGAGAAGCGCTCGGGCACCGGCCAGTTCGCCGATTTCGCGACGTAAAAAGCCATCAGCTCTCAGCCATCAGGAGCTGAGAGCTGACAGCGTTCTTCCGGCGTCTCGACGCTAGATCACATCCTTATCCGCTTCGTTTTCGCCGGCCGAGCGGCGTTTGCCTTCTTCGACGGCCTTTTCGTAGGTCTCGGGATCGCGTTCGATGTCGCTCGCTGCCTGGCGGGCCAGCTTCGACGGATCGTTCTCCTTGAGGAACTCGTCGACATCGCGACGGTATGCGCGGTCGGCGCTCTTGGAGCCCTCGCCCTCGTTCTGGTCCTGCTCCACTTCGTCCGTCTTCTTGCGCTTGTCGTCCATTGGGACCTCCGTCAGGCATTCCAAGGAGCAACAGTCGTGCCCGTGATACAATTGGCCCCATGCGCCTGTGTAAATCGCAAGCGGCGCTGGTGATCCTTGTCGCCTCGGGGGTGGCGATGGGAACACTCGCGGCGCTGGTAACCCCGGGTTGTGGCAGCTCATCCAAGCCTCCGTCCGGCGGCGACGGCGGCGTACCGCCGGCGTCGAGCCCCGACGAACGCTGGACGGCGATCCCGGTCTGCCGCGCCCCGCAGCGACCTTCGTCGGCGACGGCGGTCGTGCTCAAGGACGTGTTTCCCAATCTGCCGGCCCTGTCGAGCCCGGTCGGGTTCACGCAAGCACCAGGCGATGCCGACCACTTCTACATCTGGCAGCAGTCGGGACAGGTGCTGCGCATCGCCGCCAGCGATCCCACGGCGACCGAGACCGTCCTCGATCTCTCGGCGACCGCCAACAAGATCGTGTCGGGCGGTGAAGCGGGCCTGCTCGGCCTCGCCTTCTCGCCCAAGTGGCAGACCGATCACACGGCCTATCTGTCGTACACGACGCCGTCGGGCGCACCGGCCGGCTTCGACTCGAAGATCGCGCGCATCAAGTCCAGCGACGGCGGCGCCACCTTCGCCATCGGCACCGAGGAGCTGGTGCTGCAGTTTGCGCAGCCGTTCACCAACCACAACGGCGGCAACATCCTCTTCGGACCGGACGGGTTTCTCTACGCCGGCTTCGGCGACGGCGGCTCCGGCAACGACCCGCAAAACAACGGGCAGAGCCTGACCACCTTCCTCGGCAAGATGTTGCGCCTCGACGTCGACGGTCAGACGACGTACGCCATTCCGCCGAAGAACCCGTTCGCGCAGGACACCACCGGCAAGAAGAAGGAGATCTACGCCTACGGCGTGCGCAACCCGTGGCGCTGGAGCTTCGACCGTGGGACCGGCGACCTCTGGGTGGGCGACGTCGGACAGAACGAGTGGGAAGAGATCGACAAGGTGGAGCTCGGCGGCAACTACGGCTGGAACCAGTGCGAAGGCTTCCACAGCTTCTCGGGGGCGACCGCCAGCAACCCGAACAATCCGCCCTGCACGTTTCCGGGCGCGCTCCCGCCCGTCGTCGAGTACGGCCACGCCAACACCACCGAGACCGAGCCCGGCGTGTCGGTCACCGGCGGCTACGTCTATCGCGGCAAGGGCGTCCCGTCGCTGGAAGGCAGCTACCTCTTCGCCGACTACGGCTCGGGCCGCTTGTGGCGCATCGTCTACGACGCCGCCGGCAAGGGCAAAAAGGAGCTGCTGCTCGAGACGGGGAAGAACATCTCGTCGTTCGGCGAAGGGCTCGACGGCGAGATCTACGTCGTGGTCATCAGCAACGGGCGCATCTACAAGCTGGTGACCGGCCCGATCATGCCGGGGACCAACTTCCCGCAGGTGCTGTCGGCGACCGGCTGCGTCGATCCGCAAGCGCCGTCGGTGCCGTCGCCGGGCCTCATCCCCTACGACGTCAACGTGCCGTTGTGGTCGGACGGCGCCGACAAGCGCCGCTGGCTGTCGCTGCCACCGACCGGCCAGATCCACATCAACGCCGACGGCGACTGGGATCTGCCGATCGGCACCATCCTGGTCAAGGAGTTCGCCGACGGCGCGCGGCGCATCGAGACGCGGCTCTTGGTGCGCCACGACGACGGCGAGTGGGCCGGTTACAGCTACGAGTGGCTCGACGATCAGACCGACGCGGTGCTGTTGCCGTCGAGCAAGACCAAGGACCTCGGCGGCGGCAGGAGCTGGTTCTTCCCCAGCCGCAACGACTGCCTGCAGTGCCACACGCAGGCGGCGGGCCGCACGCTCGGCCTCGAGACGGCGCAGATGAACCGCGAGTCGCCCGACGGCAGCGGCAATCAGCTGGCGGTGCTGGAGGCGATCGGCGCCTTCGACGCGCCGCTGCCGCCGCCGCCCGCGACCCTGCCGGCGCTCGCGCACATCGACGACGTCAACGCGCCGCTCGCCGACCGCGCGCGCGGCTACCTGCACGCCAACTGCAGCTTCTGCCACCGCATGAACGGCCCCGGCCGCGTGCCGCCCGACTGGCGCTACTCCAACACGCTCATGCAGACCGGCGCCTGCGACACCATACCGGCCGACGGCGACCTCGGCGTCGCGGGCGCCAAGGTGATCGTGCCTGGCATGCCGGCGTCATCCGTCGTGTCGCTGCGCATGAAGGCGCTCGACGCCGCGCGCATGCCGCCGCTCGCCTCGCACGTGGTCGATCCGGACGGCACGGCGCTCATCGATGCGTGGCTCACGTCGCTGACCAGCTGCAACTGACCGCGCCCGACCTGATACAATCGATGCGATGAGCGCCGCTGGAATCGTTCCCTATCTCGTGAACCTCGACGAGCTTCGCCGTTTCGCCGGATCGAAAGACGCGGCGGCGTGCATGAAGATCGAAGGCCTGTTCAAGCGCGAGCTGGTCGACGAAGCCGGCTCCGACGTGGCGCTGCGGCACATCTGCATGGGCGAGCCGATGCGCGCGCGCCCCGAGACCTACGTCTGGGCGCTCGAGATCTTGTGCGCCCACTTCGGCCAGAAGCTGCGCAACCAGGCGGTCTATCCCGTCGACGACGAGTGGGCGATGCGCGTCGTCGACCCGGTGTTCGACGCGTGGCACGTCGGCGACTTCCTCAAGGTGCAGAAGCTCGTCTATGGCGCGTGGCCGATCAAGATCCCGCACGCGGAGTTTCCGCGCGGAGGCTGCATCGAAGCAGCCGACGTGGCGCGCGGGCTCGACGTCATGCGGCGCGGCGCGCTGCCGAAGTTCGACAAGGACGTCATCGGCGTCATCGGCGAGATGCGCGGCTGGCTCGAAGCGGCCGCCGCGCGCAACGCCGGCCTCGTCACCTTCTACTACTAGCTACAATGCCGGTCGGCTAACTTAAGAACGATTGGCTTCGGGACGGCTGGGGTCGCGGACGCAGTGAGGCGACCTCCCGGCGTCGGAATTCGTCGCAGTCGCCGCTTCGCGGCGTGCTCCTCCATCGGGGCCGCCCAGGTCGCGCTTCGCGCGACGCGGCCCCTCTACGCCGCCGGGAGGTCGCCTCACTGCGTCCG
>JAQBQH010000219.1 GCA_028287105.1 Myxococcales bacterium | reverse complement strand
CGGCTCCGGCGGCGGCGGTGGCGGCGGTGGCAAGCCGCTCCCTTGCGGCTGCTCGGCGGCCGGTGACGCGCGCGGCGCGCTCGGCGATCTGGCGCCGGTGCTGCTCGCGTTCGCGGCGTTGCAGTGGCGTCGTCGCTCGCACGGCGCTCGTCGCGCTGGCCGTCACGTGGTGGCCGCGTTCGTCGCGCTCGTCGTCGTCGGTGCGCTCGCGGGCAGCGCGCACGCCGCGGGGCAGTTCGTGAGCGACACGTTCAACGGCCGCGCCTACAAGGTCTACATCCCGTCGAGCTACGCGAACCAGCCGATGCCGCTCGTGCTCATGCTGCACGGCTGCACGCAGGATCCGGATCAGTTCGCCACCGGCTCGCAGATGAACGCGGTCGCCGAGACGAACGGCTTCATCGTCGTCTATCCCGATCAGCCGTCGGCGACGCAGCAGCTCAAGTGCTGGCAGTGGTGGGATCCCGCGCATCAAAAGCGCGGCGGCGGCGAGCCGGCGGAGCTGGTTGGCCTCGTCGACCACGTGGCCGGCAAGTACGCGGTCGACGGCGCGCGCGTCTTCACCGCCGGCCTGTCGGCGGGCGCGGCCATGAGCGTCATCCTGGGCGCGACCTATCCCGATCGCTTCGACGCCATCGTCGTCGCCGCCGGGATCGAGTACGGCGCGGCCTCGAGCGCGCAGACCGCCGGCACCGTCGGGTACAGCGGCGGTCCCGATCCGGCGCAGCAGGGCAAGCTCGCGGCCGCGGCGATGGGCGGCGTGGCCCGCCCGGTGCGCGTGCTCGTGTTTCACGGCTCGAGCGACGGCGTCGTCGCGCCGATCAACGGCGAGCAGGTGGTCGCGCAGTGGCGCGCCACCGACGCGGCGCTCGGGATCGAGCTGCCGGCCGCGCCCGACACCACCGAGCCGATGACGGTCACCGGCGGGCGCAACTTTACGCGCACGCGCTGGGGCAGCTGGATCGAGAAGATCACCGTCGACGGCATGGGCCACGCCTGGTCGGGCGGCGCGGTCTCGGCGTCGTACACGGATCCCAAAGGTCCCGATGCCAGCGCCCTGACGTGGAGCTTCTTCTCGGTGGCGCCCGACAATCCGAGCGGCGGTGGCGGCGGCGGTGGCGGCGGCAACGGCGCGACCTCGGCGATGCACGGCGGCTGCTCGATGTCGCCCGCCGCTGCGGTCGAGGGCGGCGTCGACGGCGCGGCTCCGGCGGCGGCGGTCTTGATCGGGCTCGGCCTCTATGCGGCCCGCAAACGTGCTACTCGGTCTTCATGGACCCGATCGGGCGGTTCGTCGCGCTCTTTGCCCAGGCTCGCGTAAATCCATGTCATGACCCGACCGCCATGACCCTGTCGACGGTCGGTGCCGACGGCCGCCCATCGGCGCGCGTGGTGCTGCTCAAGGGCGCCGACGCCGAGGGCTTCGTCTTCTACACCAACACGCGCTCGCGCAAGGGCCGCGAGCTGGTCGCCAACGCCAACGTCGCGCTCACGTTCTGGTGGCCGCACATCGGCTGGCAGGTGCGCGTCGAAGGCGCGGCGGTGCCCGTCGGTGACGCCGAGGCCGACGCCTACTTCGCGACGCGCGCGCGCGGCTCGCAGCTCGGCGCCTGGGCGTCGTACCAGAGCGACCCGCTCGACTCGCGCGCCGAGCTGGAGGCGCGCCTCGCCGCGGTCACGCAGCAGTATCTCGGTCAGCCGGTGCCGCGGCCGGCGCACTGGTCGGGCTATCGCGTCGCGCCGCTCGTCGTCGAGCTGTGGCAGAACCGCGAGGACCGGCTGCACGACCGCGAGGAATATTCGCGCCCCACACCGACGGCGCCGTGGACGATGCGGCGGCTGAATCCTTGAGCTCGGGCCGGCAGGCTCGCGCCGGCGGGCCGCCTACTTTAAGATAGCCGCGCATGCCGCTGTTCTCGCGTCCCGACGGAACCCTGGTGCCGGGCCTCTCGCCGGTGCGCTACATCATGCCGTACCTCATGAAGGGGCGGAACGAGAGCGTCGTCCTGCACGAGGCGCGCTTCGATCTGTCGCGCACGCACGATTGGCTGGCGCGCTACAACGAGACCCACGAGCGCAAGGGGACGCTGTTCCACCTCTTGCTCTTCGCCGTGGCGCGCACGCTGCACGAGCGGCCCGGGCTCAACCGCTTCATCTCGGGCGGGCGCATCTATCAGCGCAACGGCGTGCAGCTCGCGTTCGCCGCCAAGGCCGCGTTCAACGACGACGCGCCCATCGTCACCATCAAGCTCGAGTTTCCCAAGGAGATGACGTTCGACGCGGTCGTCGAGCGCGTGGGCGGCTCGGTCAAGGGGGCGCGCGGACCGCAGACGAAGGTCTCCACCGTCGACAAGGAGCTGGCGCTGGCGATGAAGCTGCCCGGCTTTCTCCTGAGCGCGCTCATGAGCTTTTTGCGCTGGCTCGATCGCGTCAACCTCATGCCGGGCGGGATGATCGCCGGCGATCCGATGTACGCCAGCGCCTTTTTAGCCAACCTCGGGTCGCTCGGGATCGACGACACGTTCCACCATCTGTTCGAGTACGGCACGGTCAGCTTGTTCGGCGCGGTGGGGCGCGCGGAGAAGGTGGTCGTCGTCGGCGAAGACGGCAAACCGGCGGTGCGCGACGGCCTCAAGCTCTGCTGGACCTTCGACGAGCGCATCAACGACGGCTTCTACTGCGCGTCGTCGCTCAAGGGCGTGCAGGCGGTCGTCGAAGACCCGGCGCGCTTCATCACGTAGCTGCTCATCACATGAGCGTGCGTTCGTCGTCGCCGAGGTGCGAGACGTCGTGCGCGCTGCCGACGCTGAAGCGCTGGCCGTCATGGATCACGCGCGTCACCGATGCGTTCTCGATGCTCATCGCCAGACGCATGACGTCGGGCGGGGTCATGGCGCGCTCGTGTCCGGCGAGGTGCAGCGCCGTCGCCACCGGTCCGGCCGAGGTCACCAGCAGCGGCGCCGCGCCGCTGGCGCGGATCTGCGTGAGCGCGCCTTCGATGCGCGCCACGAAGCCCGCGAAGGTCAAGAGCCCGTCGGCGGCGATCTCGCCCGCGGCCCACTTTTTCATGGCGCGCCCGAGGAGCCGACCGATCTCCTCGTTGGTGTGCGTCCACTCCTGCATCGCCACGGCGCGCGCCACCGGATCGCTCTCGACCACGGTCGGCAGCCAGACCGCGAGGATCGACGGCAGCGGCAGCTCGTCGCAGCTCTCGAGCTCCACGACGTCGGGCCACCTGGCGCCGGCCGCGCGCGCCGCTTCCACCAGGTGGCGCGCCGTGTCGCGCTGCCGCTTGCGCGGGCCGCTGAAGATCTTGTCGAAGCTCACGCCGGCGCGCGCCCAGTGCTCGCCGAGCCGCCGCGCCTGCCGGGCGCCGAGCTCCGACAGCACGTCGTAGTCGCGAGCCCGCGCCGACGCCTGTCCGTGCCGGACCAACACAATCTCAGCCATCTGCGAGAGAAGCTTATCAGTGTTTCTGCGGAAGCAAATCGGACTGGAACGCGAAGCCGAGGACGATGTACGGGATGCCGCCGCCGCGCGCGTACAGCGATGGCAGGAGCGCGATGTCCTCGCGCCCGGTGCGGTAGCGATGATCGAGATACCAGTTGGCGATCAGGAGCACCGTGGGCTTGTTGAAGCGGCCGAAGCCGGGATGATCGAAGAAGGTGTAGGCGAGGAGCGGGCCGATGCGCTGGTGGTCGTTGTCGTCCTTCGAGCGATCTTCGCCGGCGCGGAAATCGGATTGCGCAAAGAGCGGCTTGACCACCGAGTAGCGCACGCCGGCGACGAAGCGATATTTGGCGTTGATGTAGAGGACGTCGAGATCGTTGGCCAGCACCCAGCCGTTCGCCGGGACCAGCGTGTCGAGCGTGGCGTCGTAGAAGACGGTGTCGCCCGAGTGCACGCTCATGTACCAGTATTCGAGCGAGAGCTTGTTGCGGATGGCGATGGGTCCGATCTTCGCCTGGAGGAGCGGCTCGATCATCACGTGCACGCCGTTGGTCGCGTAGTTGCGATTGGCGTCTTGCGCCTGCTTGAGCGAGCGCTCGAAGTATTCGTCGAGCGGCGAGCCGAACGACTGCAGATAGCCGAAGGTCGAGAACCAGCCGACATACTCGGCGGCGAGGCGCAGGTTGAACACCGAGAGCGGCTGCAGCTCCAGCGACGGGCCGAGCTTGACGAAGGCGGGGTTGATCTTGGGCGCGATGCCGGCGAACCAGAAGGTGTCGCGAAAGAGGGGCGACATCTTGTCGCTGATCCGCTGCTGCCAGCCGAAGCGGATCTGATCTTCGATGCCGACGGGATTGAGGCGCACGACGAACAGGTTCTGCAGGACCAGGCGATTCTTGGGCGCCTGCTCGAAGCCGTCGGCGGTCTTCTCGACGGACGTGCCACGCAGCTCCGACGGCGCCGGCGGCAGGGTCGCGCCCGCACCGGGCTTGCCGGCGGACTGCGCCGGTGGCGCGCTCGGTTCGGCGCCGGCCTGCGCCCCGATTCCCATGACCCACGCGAACGGGATGAGCCACTTGAGCGTGCGCATTGCTGCGATGATCGCGGTCCGCCGTCGCCGCGTCAACTAAACGTGACCTGCGGCACGCCGTCTCGCGAATCGGCGCGATGGTCAACTCGATCAAATTCGGAACGGACAAGCTCGCAGCGGTGAACGCGGTCAGGGCGCTCGTCGTCAAGGCGCTCGAGGAAGCGGAGACGGCCTCTGGCGAAGCCGCGACGACGGCGCAGGCCGGTCTCGCCACCGCGTCGGCGGCCGCCACCGCCGCGTTTGGCGAGATGGTGAAGCAGGCCTACGACGATTCGGCCGCGGCGCTGCTGTCGCCTGCCGACAAGAAGTTGGTTGCGACGGGAAAGGCGGCGCTCGTCGCCCGGCTCGAGCAGCGCCTTGCGCTTCGCCGCGCGCACCAACACGACCCACGGCACGCGGGCGAGCGCGCGATGAGCTGTCTCGTCCGCCTCGAGCCGCTCCGCAATTTTGGCATAGGGCGCGAAGGTGAGAGCCGCGTGGCAAACCTGACACGCGCGTCGAGGCGCCCCGTTTGGCGCGCAATCTTCCTGGCGCATGGGCCGGAGGTCGGTTGATGCGGGCTGGGGCGGTCTCGATTTTCATAGCAGTTCTGACGGGCTGCGCGGGGCAGCACGAACCGGGCGCAACCTCCGCGAATGGGATCCCGTCACCGACGGGAGATGGCGGCTCCGATCCGATGACGAACGGGGTTCCCGATTCTCCCGCCGCGCCTCCACTATTGGGGAACGGCGCTTCCTCCGGTGTCGTCAGCTTCGTGAGCGTGACCTCCGATCGCGTCGCCGACGTCTCGAGCCTCGAGGCGTGGCAGCGCGCCTTCATCCACGACGGCATGAGCGACGCCGACAAGGCCGACGCAATCTGGCGATCGGTTGTGGCGTTCCGTCATCAGGAGGAGCCCGGCCGCGAGCTCATCGAGTGGACCGGCCACCCTCACGATCCGATCAAGTTGTTCAACGTCTACGGCTACTCGCAGTGCGACTGCGCGTCGGCGGCGCTGTCGGCGCTCGGCCGCAGCGTTGGGCTCGACGCCCGGCAGCGCCCGCTCACCAACCACACCGTCGCCGAGCTCTACTGGAGTGGCGGGTGGCACATGCTCGACGCCGCCTACATCGATTGGTTCCCGCGCCCGGACAAGTCGCTCGCCACCGTCGACGAGCTGACCGCGGCGACGAGCGGCTGGCTCGCCTCGCATCCCGACCTGGCCGGCAACCGCGCGGGGCTGCTCGCGTTCATGAGCGGCGGCGGCTGGCGCAACGGTCCGCCGCTCCTCGCCGCGTCGCCCTACTACGACAGCGACGGGCTCTTCCCGGCACGCGTCCAGGGTTGGGCCGACACGATGCTCGAATATCCGGGGACCTCGAGCGCGTACGAGTACGGCTACACGCTCGGCTATCGAGTCAACGTGCAATTGCGACGCGGCGAGAAATTGGTGCGCAATTGGTTCAACGACGGCCACCACGTCAACGACGATCGCGGCATCTCTTGCGACACGCTCACGGCACAGCCCGGCGCCGGCCAGATGGCCTACTCGCCCGCCTACGGCGATCTGGCACCCGGGCGCATCGGCAACGGTACGCATGCGTACGTGGTGCCGCTCGCCGGCGGCGACTATCGCGGCGGCGCGCTCGCCGCTGAGAACCTCGCCGATGCCGCCGCCGGCGGCGCGGGGCCGCTCGTCCGCGTGGCCGATCCGACGAAGCCGGCCGTGCTGATCGTGCGCATGGCGTCGAGCTACCTCGATCTATCGGGCGCGCTGCAGCTCACGGCCGTCGTGCCGTCGGGCGGCGCCATCACCGTCGCCTTTTCCCGCAATCACGGTCTTGATTGGCAGACCGTCGCCACGATCGCCGCCAGCGGCGCGCGGACGATCGATCTATCTCCCTGGGTGCGCCGCCAGTACGACTACCGCGTGCGCATCCAGCTCGAGGGCGACGGCACCGGCCTCGACGCGCTCGCCATCAGCGACGTGGTGCAGCACTCGCAGCGCGCGCTGCCCGCGCTCGCGGTCGGCGACAACGCCATCCACGTCACGACCGGCGCCAGCGGCGGCGCGGGCAGCGGCCCCGGCGAAGGGACCATCACGCTCGACGCCAACACCGACTCCTCGCAGACCCTCAACCGCGTCTACACCGAGTACCACCCTCTCGTCGACGGTCTGCTCGACACGCCGCTCCAGCCCACCGGTGCCAGCGGCGCCATCACCTTCCCCGTGGCCACGCCGGGCGACCTCTCGCGGCTCCGCTTCGGCACCTTCTATCGCGCGCGCGCCGCCGCCGATCACTGGGACTACGCGGTGTCGTTCGATCAGGGTCAGAGCTTCACCACCGTCGACCGCGCCGCCGGACCCACCGTCGGTGCCGAGCGCTTCGTCACCTTCGATCGCATCCCGCCCGGCACGCGCGCGGCGCTGGTGCGTTTCGCCGGTGCGCAGGTCGCCGCGCTCGACATCTTCGACTTCCGCATCGACGCCGACTACGTGGAGCCGGTCGGCGGCTTCGCGCCAATCGTAGTCACCTACGAGTGGACCGAAAATGGCCAGCCGCGCAGCGACCGCCACGTCATCCACAGCCTCGACGAGCGCTACACGATCCACTGCGATGCCACCCCGGTCATGCGCTCGCTGACGGTGGCTCGCGCCGACGAAAGATGATCGCATGATCCGGGTTCTCCTTGCCGTCGCTGTCTTCGTCGCCGTCGCTTCAGGATTCCTCTTCGTCGCCTGCGAGAACGTGGATGTGGCGGTCGCGCCCATTGCGTCGGCGCTCGGGCCGGCGCCGGTGCTGAACCTCGGCGGCGGCAACGCGCTGACGCTGCCGGCGCAGCGCCACCTCGTGCGCATCGGTACGACGCTGCTCCTCGCGCTGCAGCAGGACGGCGCCGATGGGCACAAGCTCGGCATGTTCCGCAGCGACGACGACGGGCGCAGCTGGCGGCGGCTCGGCGACCTCGCGCAGGATCCGTCCGATCGCGACACCGCGGACCTCGTCGTCGTCGGCCAGGACGTGGCGCTGGTGTCGTCGTTCGAGGGGCCGACGCTCGCCGGCTCGACGGCGCACGACGTCTGGTTCCAGTGGTGGCGCCATCGCGCGAGCGGCGAGTGGACTCCCGATCCCGCGGTCAAGATCTTCGACTCCACCTCGGGCGCGACCGGCTACTACCGCGCCGAGCTGACCGTCGATTCGCGCGGCCGGTTGTGGGCGCAGGCATTCTTGCTGCAGGCCAACGGTACGTCGACGTCGCCCCTCGCCGTGTCGAGCGACGGCGGCACCAGCTTCACCGTCCAGCCGTCGCTGGTCACGCTGCCGTTTCGCGGCGGCGGGCGATTGGCGGCGCTCGGCTCGAAGTTGATCTTCGTCTACGACGGCCATGATGCCGCGCAGCCGGCGCACTTCCGCCTGCGCGCCGACAGCGACCCGCTGGCGACCTGGGGACCCGAGACGCAGGCGTTCGCCGAGGGCATCTATCACGGGGCCGCGCTGAGCGCGGTCGGCGACGGCGCGGGCGGGCTGCACCTCGTCTACAAGGACAAGAACCAGTCGCTCTGGTACCGCCGCTTCGACGGCGCGGCGTTCGGGCGCGCGCAGCTCCTCGAGAACGTGAGCGAATGGGAGCTGCAGGCGGCGCTCACGCGGCTCGGCGGCGACCTCGTCGTCTTCTACAACCGCGTCTACACCAGCGGCTCCTACGACGAGGTGCGCGCGCGGACCTTGCGCGCCGGGGTCTGGTCGGCGCCGGCGCTGCTCGACTCGTCGCGCTCGTTCAAGGGCTATCCGGCGGCGGTGGAGCTCTTGCCAACCTCGGTCTCGACGGTGCCGTGCCTCTTCGGCGTCACGCCCGATGCCAACCAGGCGGGGCGCGCGACGCTGTACGGAATCGATTGGACCGCTACGCCGCCTCCGCCCGCGGACCTCGCCACCGGCGGCGGTCCGCTCTTCAGCGACGCGTTCAATCGCAACATTCCGCCCGACAATGGCCTCGGCGCCGGCTGGAGCGTCGCCGCCGGCTGGTGGTTCACCGACGGGCGCGCCGTCAGCGACTCCGACTCCGGCGACCGCGCCACCGCTGCCGTGAGCTGCGCCGACTGCCGCGTGCAGGCGCGCGTCGTCGGCTTCGGCGTCGCGGAGACCGGGATCTTCGTGCGCGGCAGCGGCGCCGATCGCTACGAGCTGGTGCTGCTCGGCTCCGGCAGGCTGCGCATCCGGCGCCTGCGCAGCGGAGCGGCGACGACGCTCGGCGAGGCCGCGAGCGGGATCGCGTCGCTCGGCGAGCCGGCGACGATCGCGCTCGATGCGCGCGGCGCGACGCTGCAAGCGTCGGTCGACGGCGTCACCAAGCTGAGCGTCACCGACGCGACGCCGCTCACCGCCGCCGGTGCGGCCGGCCTCGTCACCTCGAGCGCCGGGGTCGCCTTCGACGACTTCGCCGTCTCGCGCTGAGGCTCAGTCCGGGCCGCGTCATTCGCCGGCTCCCGAGTCGATCCAGTCGCGCACGTAGCCGATGCTGGTCGCATCGGTCGGATACGCGTCCTTCGGCATCGGCACGCCGCTGATCGAGGGGTCGCCGGTGAGCTTCTTGTACAGATACGAAGCCGCGCTCGTCGGCTGCACGATGAGCGGCGCGCCGGCGGCCTCCTTCGACAGGTAGCCGCGCAGGAGCGTGTAGCTGGCGTGCTTGTCCTTGGCGACGAGGAACTTGTTCGCGCCCGACTGATGGCAGCCGCCGCACTGCGGGAAGAAGACATTGTCGTACGCGAGATCCCACTTCGACGCCGGCGGCGGGGGTGGCGGAGGGGGCGTGGCGCAGGTGCCGCCGCTGCAGGCGAGGCCCACGTTGCACGCCGACGCCGCGCAGCACACCTGACCGGCACCGCCGCACGCGCCGCACAGGTTGCGTGCGCCGCAGACGAGGCCGGGACCGCAGCTGCTGCCGTCGCAGCAGAGGGCGCCATTGCCGCCGCAGCCGCAGGTCGGCTTGTCGGCCGGCGTGTCGAGCGCGCCGTAGCCGTAGCTCTCGTGCCAGAAGTTTCCGTCGGTGCCCCAGATGGCGAGGTCGATGCGGATCGGCGTGGTGCCGTAGGACGAGGCGCCGGCGCTGTCATGCTCGGCAGGGATGTTGACGGTGTGCACGCAGTCGGCGATGCGGTCCGTCGGCGCCGCCCGCCAGCCGTACCCATTGTGCCAGGCGTGGTAGAGGCCACCGTCGCTGCGGACGGCGAAGACGTCGAGGCGCGGCCAGCCCCAGCTCGCGGCGGTCGGCGCCGATTCGGCGTCGGTCATGATCGGCTCGGGGCCGTACCAGCAGCCCGCGCCGCCGCCGGCGCAGGCGCCGTCGAACCACTTGTGCTGGATGGTCTTGTCGGGCGCGCGCCAGAACAGATCGAGGCGGCCCGGTCCGAACGAGACTGCCGCGGGTGCCGACGTGGCGCGATCGCCGAGCGACTCCGGCGCCGTCCAGGCGCCAGCGCCGACGCGATGCACGTCGGTGACGCCGGTCGACGTCGCGTCGTAATAGACATCGACGCGTGTGAGCTCCACATTGAACGTCGTGCCCCAGATGTAGATCGGGACGATGAGGGTGGCGACGCTCGCGCCCGGTGCCGACGACGCGTTGGTGCCGACGATCTCGGCGTAGGGCCCGCCGGGCCAGATGGGCTTGTAGACCCCGTTCCAGACCATGTGTGCGATCTCGTCGCCGCTCGTGCGGAAGAATATGTCGACGTGGTCGTCCGCGACGACGGCTGCCGGCGCGCCGACGGCCGTCTCGTCGGTGGTGATCGACGTCCAAAACCCCTCGAGGTAGTAGGCGAGGTTGCCTCGAGCGGCGGTGTAGAAGTAGTAGCGCTGACCCTTGAAGAGGACCATCGCGGGTGCGCTGATGGGGCGGAGCATCGGAGAGGTCAGGACGGTGTCGGGCAAGACGCGGTCCCAGTGCGGATCCCAGCGGTACCCCATCGGCGGGCCTCCCGGGTTGCCGACGATGTTGGCCTGCTCGAGCGCGCCGGGGAGCGGATCGGTGCCACAACCCGCGGCGCACGAGGCGGCGCAAGCGAGCGCGAACAGTCGGGTCAGGGGACGTGCGATGGCCGGCATGGTTGTCTCTCCACCTCGAAGACACACACCGCCGCCGACCGTCTCACCGCTTTGCGAACAAAAATGAGATCGCGAGCGAAAGCTAGAGCTTGGATGTCGTGATCCAGGTTGCGACCTGGTCGCGGCGCGTGGCTGCGTAGCCGCCGAACTGCTTGGCCGAGTCCGCGTACGCCTGGCGCGCCGCGCCCGCGAGCTGGCGCGCCCGGCTGCGATCGCCGCCCGTGGCCAGGAGCGCGCGCGCCAACGCGAAGCGGGTCAGGGCGGCATCGACGCCGGAGCTCTTGAGCGCGACGTGCAGCTGCACCGCGCGCTCGAGCGGGGCCAGCGCCTGCGCCGCCTTGCCGAGGCCCATCAGATCGATGCCGACGTTGGTGAGCGCCTCGGCGATATAGGGATGCTGGGTCCCGACCGTCGCCTCGAGCGTGGCGAGCGCCTCGCGATTGAGCGCGAGCGCGTCGGCGTAGCGATGCTCGTCGGCGTACGCCTCGGCCAGGTTGAGCGCCGCCGTCGCGGTGTAGGGATGCTTGGGTCCGAGGATCTGCCGCCGCGTCGCGAGGCCGCGTTCGAGCAGCGCCTTGGCCTCGCTGCCGCGCTCGAGCGACACCATCATGGCGCCGTAGTTCTCGATGGCCACGATGGTATCGGGATGCGACGCGCCGAGCTGCTTCTCCTGCACCTCCATCGCGTGGCGGAACAGATCGCGCGCCTCTTCGTAGCGGCCCTGGCTCGCCAGCACGTTGCCCATGTTGCTGGCGGTCCGCAGCGCCGCGATGCTGTCCTTGCCCGAGACCTTTTGGGCGAGCGCCACCGCTTGTCGCAGATCGGCGAGCCCCTCTTCGGTGCGGCCGGCCTGGGCGAGGACCTGGCCTTCATTCTCGAGGAGGGTCATGAGGTCGCTGTCGGCGTTGCCGGAGCGGGCCAGCTCGGCGCGCGCGTACGCGGCCCAGCGCAGCGCCTCGTCGGTGTGCGCCTGCATGGTGCCGTGCGCGTACACCAGGACGGCCCACGCGTCGGCGACGGCCGCGTCGTCGTGCGCGCGCGCGGCCGCCTGCGCCGCTTCGTGGATGACCGCGATGCCCTCGTCGAGCTTGCCCTCGCGCAGCAGCAGCACGCCGGTCACGTGCGCCAGATCGGCGTGGCTGGCGGCGTGTCCGACGGTCCGCGCCGTCGCCAGCGCGGCCTGGCCGGCGGCGAGCGCGCGATCGTACTTGCCGGTATTGTCGAGCGCGCGCACCTCGGCGCTGCGCGCGGACAGCTCGCGCACCTTGGCCGCCAGCGCCGGATCGCGCGGCGGGCGCTCGCGAGCCGTCAGCCCGCGGGTGTCGGCACACTCCGCGAGCGGCGTCAGCGCGGCGGCGGCGGCGGGCGCCTTCTCGACGGTCTCGGCGTCGGCGGTGGTGAAGAGCTGCGCCAGCGCGCCGAGCTCCTTCTCGTGATCGTCGAGGCAGAGCATACGCAGATCGAGCAGCTCCTCCGACTGCTCGCGGCGCACGCGTGTGGCGGTGCAGGCGTCGCCGTGCATGCGAGCCCAGCCGCTGGCGTAGTCGTCGAGCAGGCGGCGCGTGGCCGCGAAGGAGGCGGTGGCGTAGGGAACGCCGGTGGCGCTGAACGCGCGCTCGACGCGGGCGCGGGTCGGCTCGTCCCAGACGCCGGCCAGCTTCGCTTCGGCGCCGTGACACTCGAGCGCGCGCGCCTCGCGCACCGAGTGCCAGGCGAATCCGACGCCCGCCACCGCCACGACCATGAGCGCCGGGATCGCCGCGCGCCTGAGCGAGCGGAAGGGGCGCGCCTCCAGCGCGGTCAGGAGCGCGTTCATCGATGGCCAGCGCTCGCCGGGATTGGCGCGCAGCCCGCGCACGACGATGCGCCGCAGCCACGCCGGAACCTGCGCGCCCGGCGGCGGCGCGCCCACGCGATTGGCGCGAATCTCCGCGGCCAGCTCCGAGAGCGCGCCCGAGACGAACGGGCGCACGCCGTAGAGCGCCTCGTAGAGTGTGACGCAGAAGCTGAACTGATCGGCGCGCGGCCCCGGGTGGCCCTCCATCTGCTCGGGCGCCATGTACGCCGGCGTGCCGATGAGGCTGCCGGTCATCGTGAGCGACTGCTGCGCCGCGACGGCCGCGAGCGGCAGGGTCGTGGCCGCGGCGCCCGAGGCCGACTGGGCCGCGGTGGCGAGGCCGAAGTCGGTGACGCGGACCCGCCGCTCGCGCGCCGGCGGCCCGTCGATCGGTCCGTGGACCAGCACGTTGTCGGGCTTGAAGTCGCGATGCACGATGCTCGCTTCGTGCGCGGCGCGCAGCCCCTCGCCGGCGCGCTGAAGTAAGAGCAGCACGTCGCCCCAGGGGCGGCGCGGCTTCATCCACTCGCGGAGCGTCACGCCGTCGACGAACTCCATCGCGATGAAGACCTGATCGTGATAGGCGCCGACGTCGAAGATGGGCACGACGCAGGGATGCGACAGCCGCGCCATCGACTTGCCCTCGCGCAGGAGGCGCGCGCGCAGATCGGACCTGGCGCCCGAGCCGGGAGCGAGGTCGGTGCGCAGGAGCTTGACGGCGACCTTGCGGTCGAGCTCCGGGTCGTAGGCGGCGTAGACCGCGCCCATGGCGCCGGCGCCGATGCGGCCGATGACGACGTAGCGATCGATGACCTCGCCGCGCAGGTGCGGGATGGCATCGGCGATCGTGGGCAGGGTCTGCGACAGCGGCAGCGCGGTGGGCTGCGCGCCCGTGGGCTGCGCGCCCGTCGCTGGCGCGACATCGGTGGCGGCGGCGACGACCAGCTCGCGGCAGGCGGCGCAGATGTCGAGGTGATCCTTGACGGTGGCGAGGCGCGCGCGCGAGAGGCGGCCTTCGACAAAGTCGGCTACTTCGTTATCGTCGAGGCAGGGCACTCGGGGCCTTCAGCATCGCAGTCGCCCCCGGCGCTTGCAACCATGCGGCGGCTGGGGTGTGATGATGGCGGACGTGGGGCGACTGGGCACGGTGTGGCGTTCTCGACGGGCGGTGGGGGTCGGCACCGTCGCGCTCGTCGCGGCCGAGGAGGCGGCGCTCGAAGCCGCGCTGGCGGCGGCGGCGGCGGCGGGCCGCGCGAC
>JAQBQH010000426.1 GCA_028287105.1 Myxococcales bacterium | reverse complement strand
GTGTTCTGGCTGTTCGGCTGCGGCAAGCGGCCGAAGTTTTTTGCGGGCCTCGGTTGCAACAGGCTCGAGGGGCTTGCCGAGAAGTTGCAGGGTACGCCGGCGTTTCAGGCGACATTGCCGGAGAAGGAGACGCTGGCGAGCGAGTTGGGGTGATGTCGCCTCAAATAAGCAGCTTCTCGATTTCATTGAGTTCAACGCACCGTTCCGCCAACAACACCTCCGCCGCCTCGCGCTCCCACGCTGCCTCATTCGGCGCCAGCGGATCCTGCACGCTCAATCGATGTTCAAGCACAAGCCGCGCGTACAGCGCGCGCCGTGCGTCGGCGCCGGGCCTTGCCGCTTCCGAGGCCATGAGGATCGCGCTGGTGATGTGATAGAGCGCACTCGCCGCCTGCCGCGCATGCCCTTCCAGCGCAGCCTCGGCGGCGACGCGGTCGGCAAACGCAGCGACACGATCCAGCGTCTGCCGCAGGCGATCGCTGAAGGCGAACGGAATCGAGAAGCTCTGATCCAGCAATTCCACCAGCGCCGCCTGTAGCGCCTTGTGCGCAAAACTCTTGCCGACCGCGCGGGTGATGATGTCGAGCGCGTTGATGTTGCTGGTGCCTTCCCAGAGCACGCCGATATGGGCATCGCGGATCAGCCGCGCCTGCACCCATTCCTCGATGTAGCCGTTGCCGCCGCGAACTTCCATGGCGCCGGTCGCCACCGGAATGTTGTCGCGGCAGGCGCGGAATTTTAATAGCGGCGTCAGGATACGCAGCAGGCTTTCGGCTTCCTTGTCACCGGCATTGGCGCGGTCCATGGCGCTTGCCGCGAACAGGAACATCGAGAGCGACTGTTCGGATGGCACCGTGATCTTGAGCAACTGGCGGCGCAGCAGCGGGTACTCGATGATGGTCTTGCCGAACGCCACCCGGCTGCGCGCGCAGACCATCGCCTCGTTGACGCAGCGCCGCATCATGGCGCTGGCGCGCACGCCGTGCGACAGCCGCGACAGGTTGACCTGCTCCATCATCTGCTTCAGGCCGCGGCTGGCATCGCCGACCAGATAGGCAAGCGCGCCCTCCAGCAGGATTTCGCCTGACGCCATCGAGCGGGTGCCCAGCTTGTCCTTGAGGCGGACGATGCGGTAGGCGTTGCGGCTGCCGTCCTTCAGCCGGCGCGGCAGGGCGAACAGTGCGAGCCCCCTGGTGCCGGAGGGCGCGCCCTCGGGCCGCGCCAGCAACAGCGCGACATCGGCGTCGGCGTGCGAGCAAAACCACTTGTCGCCATAAAGCCGCCACTCGCCGTCGACGCTGCGCGCCGTGGTCTCGATGGTGCCGACGTCGGAGCCGCCGGCGCGCGCGGTCATGAATTGCGTGCCCTTCCACATCGTGGCGACGTCGCCGGACAGCATTTTCGGCAGGAGATATTCCTGCAATTCGGCGCTGGCGAATTTGCGGATCAGATGGATCGAAGTGTCGGTGACGCTGATCGGGCACATCAGGCCGAACTCGGCCTGCACGAACAGATATTGCAACGCGTATTTGGCGACCGCCGGCAGCGGACGGTCCAGCTCCAGCGCGCCGGCGCGATGGCTCATGGCGTGGAACTGAAAATCGCCGAACGCGATTTGTTCCATGTCGCGGTAGGACGAATGATAGTCGATCCAATCCTCGTCGCGGCCGAAGCGGTCGCGGGCGTGCAGCACCGGCGGATGCTTGTCGGCGGCTCGCGCCAGTTCATCGAGCCGTCCGCCCGCCAGGGCGCCCAGGCGATCGAAGTGAGGCTCAAGTCGTTGAAAATCGTCCGGCGCCAGATACAGCCGGAGCAGGTCGCGCAGGCCACGATCGACGGCGTAGAAATTCTGCCCGGCGCAATCCGGCGCGATGGTACCGGCGCCGCGATTGGGGTCCTGCGCTGCGGCGGTACCCGGCGATTTGTCGGACAGAGGCGCGTGCATGGTTGACCTCGGCATTGCGCCGGTGCGGCGCGACGGCGGTTACATTAAGGCAGCCCGCTTATACCAGCTGCGCGTGGATTTGCGCGAGGTGAACGGCGTGGTTGTCGACCAATACGGTGACGGCGTCGCCGGCATGCATGCCGTCGATCCGCGCCACATCGGCCCAGGCCTCGATCTTCTGGACCAGCGGACTGTTGTTGACCTGCAGGGTAGCGAACGCGCCGCTGGACTCTTCCGCGGCTCAATCCCCTCGTAGAAAAATATTCCAATAATATCTGCTGGTTGCAATTGAATTGAATGCGGGTGTCGCCAATGCATAACTATTTTGCTTGATCCGGGCCGGTTCTTGCACAGACTGTCCATCGATCTCATCTTGGTCCGGCGCTGGACCATCTAGCGGGCGCCTCGATCTATCGCGGCAAGAGTGCAGAGGAGATGGAATTGAGCGCGGCTGAGAAGTCGGAGCGTTTAGCTCGAAGTGGAATTTTCAATCTCCATCGCCGGTGTGACACGAGGCCGCTCGCCGTTCTGCTCGCGGTTGCCTTGTCGGGGTGCGGGGACAAGCCGCCCCCGCCAGCCGCCGCGGCACCGCCGTCGGTCACTGTCGCCCAGCCGGTCAAGCGCACCGTCACCGATTGGGACGAGTTCACCGGACGGTTCGATGCGGTCGAGGAGGTCCAGGTTCGCGCCCGGGTCGGCGGATTCGTCACCAGCGTCGAATTTCGTGACGGCGCGTTCGTCAAGACCGGCGACCTCCTCTATGTGATCGATCCCCGCCCGTTTGAGGCCGTCGCCAAGCAGGCTGAGGGACAGCTCTCCGATGCGCGCGCGAAGGCGGAACTCGCCAAGCGC
>JAQBQH010000138.1 GCA_028287105.1 Myxococcales bacterium | reverse complement strand
CGGTGGCGGCGGCGGTGGTGGTGGCGCAGGTGGCGGTGGCGGCACCGGTGGCGGCGGTGGCGGTGGGTCGCACGAGACCGTCGTGCGCGTCCACTATCCGGCCGGGACCCATGCGCTGGCGCTGCGCGGAGACGCCGGTGGGCTCGCCTGGGACCAGGGCATGCCGCTGACCGCGGGCAGCGACGATACCTTCACCGCGCGCTTCATCGACCTCGACAAGACGGTCGCGTTCAAGCCGCTGCTCGACGACGCCACCTGGTCGCTCGGCCCCAACTACCACGTCGCGCCCGGAGCCACCGTCGACGTCTATCCGCACTTCGTCAACGCCAGGGGCACGGTCACCAAGCTCATCGCCAGCTTCGCCTCGACGGCGCTCGGCAACAGCCGCGCCGTCTGGGCCTACCTGCCCGCCTCCTACGCCGAGAACACGCGCGCCCGCTATCCCGTCCTCTACATGCACGACGGCCAGAACCTCTTCGACGCTGCCCTCGCCTTTGGCGGCAACGAGTGGAAGGTCGACGAGACGCTCGACGCCGCTGCCGACGACGGCAGCATCGCCGAGATCATCGTCGTCGGCCTCGAGAACACGGCCGGCCGCATGTACGAGTACACGCCCACGACCGACCCCGGCTATCCGCAGGGCGGCGGCGGCGACAAGTACCTCACGCTCGTCGCCGACGAGCTCAAGCCGCAGATCGACGCGATGCTGCGCACCCTGCCCGAGCGCGCGCATACGGGCATCCTGGGCTCCTCGCTCGGCGGCCTCATCAGCGCCTACGCCGGCGTGCGGCGGCCCGACGTCTTCGGCATCGTCGGCGCCATGTCGCCGTCGACCTGGTGGAACAAGACCGTCATCATCGGCGACGTGCAGGCGATGCCGTCGGCGGCGCGCCCCGACCGCGTCTACGTCGACTGCGGCGACAGCTCCGACGATCGCACCAACACCGACCAGCTCGCCAAGACCTACGTGACCATCGGCTATCAGCCGACCGTGAACTTCCTGGAGGTGCTCGACGATCTCGGCAAGCACAACGAGATCTATTGGGCGAAGCGCCTGCCTGTCGCGCTAGGATTCCTGTTCGGGCCGCGTCAGCCCTAGAGGAAACCATGCACGCACGTATCACCTTGTCCCTGGCCGCGCTCGCGCTTCTGGGCGCCACCCCCGCATTCGCCGCCGAAGATTCGTTCGTCAAGCTCGCCGATCAATATTGGGACGAAGAGGCCGCGCGCGATCCCGGTCGCGCCACGGAGCTCGGCATCCACACCTACGACGACAAGCTCACCGACTTCTCGGCCGCCGCCGTCGCCAAGTACGTGGCGCGCCAGAAGGAGTGGCTGACCCGCTTCGGGGCCGTCGACGGGACCAAGCTCGGCCCCGTCGATGCGATCGATCTCGAGCTGTGCAAGCAGTCGGCACGGCGGCGCCTGGTCGAGCTGGAAGAGCACCGTCGCTGGCGCCGGCTGCCGCGCCTCTACGCCGACGAGTCGCTCTACCCGATCTACCTCGTCATCAAGCGCAGCTACGCCCCCGCCGAGGTGCGGCTCAAGTCGGTCATCGCGCGTGAAGAGGCGATCCCGACGCTGCTCGCGTCGGCGCGCAACAACCTCGACGACATGGCCAAGATCAACGTCGAGCTGGCGCTCGAGGAGCTGCCGTCGAACATCGAGTTTCTGAAGAACGACGCCGTCCAGGCGTTCACGACGGTGAAGGACCCCGCGCTGCGCAAGCGGTTCACGGCTTCGACTGAGACGGCGACGCGCGCGCTCGGCGAGTTTGCCGCGTGGCTCAAGAAGGAGAAGCTGCCCAAGGCGAAGGAGAGCTTCGCCATCGGTGCCGACGTCTTCTCCAAGAAGCTCGCCGCCGACGAAGGCATCGATCTGCCGCTCGACGCGGTGCTGGCGCGCGGCGAGGCGGAGCTGCAGCGGCTGCGCGACGCGTTCGTGGCGACGGCGCGGAAGATCGATCCCAAGCGGCCGGCCAAGGAAGTCCAGGCGTCGCTCGCGGCCGATCACGGCAAGCCCGAGACCCTGATCGCCGACATCCAGTCGCGGCTGGCGGGGCTGCGCAAGTTTCTCGTCGACAAGCAGATCGTCAGCATCCCGTCGACGGTGATGCCGATCGTGCAGGAGTCGCCGCCGTTCATGCGCGCCTTCACGCTGGCGTCGATGGACACGCCCGGGCCGTTCGAGACCAAGGCGACCGAGGCCTACTACAACGTCACGCTGCCCAACCCGAAGTGGACGCCGGCCGAGGTCGAGAACTACATGCGCGGCGCGCTCTCGTCGACAATCCTCGACATGGTCTCGATCCACGAGGCGTTCCCCGGCCACTACACGCAGTTTCTGTGGGCGCCGAAGTTTCCCTCGCGCACGCGCAAGAACTTCTACTGCTCGTCCAACTCCGAGGGCTGGGCGCACTACGCCGAGCAGATGATGCTCGACGAGGGCGTGGGCGAGCCGAAGCTGCGCCTGGCGCAGCTGCAAGAGGCGCTCTTGCGCGCGACGCGCTACGTCGTCGGCATCCGCATGCACACGCGCGGGATGACGCTGCCGCAGGCGATCGACTTCTTCGAGAATCAGGGGATGCAGTCGCGCAAGGTCGCCGAGATGGAGTCGAAGCGCGGCACCGAGGACCCGACCTACCTCTATTACACCTACGGCAAGCTCGACATCTTGAAGCTGCGCGACGACTACAAGGCGAAGCTCGGCGCGCAGTATTCACTGCGGAAGTTTCACGATGCGTTCCTGGCCGAGGGGGCGATTCCGCTGCCGCTGATGCGGAAGGTGCTCTTGCGCTAGCTGCTCGCGGAAGGTGCTCTCGCGCTAGCTGCTACTTGAAGACGTCGGGCGAGAGCTTGGGATTGACCACGATCTTGTCGTAGTCGATCTCGACCTTCTGCGGACCGGCCTCGTGCTTGTACTTGAACGGGAACGACACGCCCTCGACGACGCGATAGTCGGCCAGCTCGTCGTGGATCTGGTGCCCCTCGGCGGCGTAGAGCATCCGCGCCACGTGATGCGTCTTCGGATCGAGCAGCAGCTTGAACACGTCACCCTCGGGTGAAATGATCTCGACCGTCTCGTAGCTGACGCCGCCCTCGGTGGTCGTCTTCAAGCCGCGCACCTTGGCGCCCTTCTCCTGAATCGCGTTCAGCACGATGAAGTTCGGATCGCGGAACACCGCCTTCTGCATCTCGAGCTTCATGTCGGGCGGCATGTCCATGCGGCGATCGCCTTGCTTCAGGTAGCCCTTGCCCTCGGCGTACACCTGCGTCACCTGCATGCCGCCCATGTCGATGTCTTCGCGCGTCGCCTTGCCGCGAATCTCCTTGGTATCGACGGTGACCGGCACCTGCTGTCCCTGCATCGACAGCATCCCCTTGCCGGTCATCTGCAGCGACAGCACCTTGGCCAGCGCCGCCTGACCGCCGCGCGCCTGCATGTTCAGCTCGAGGAGGCGGCGCCCTTCCATGGCCTCGGCCGGCAGCACCTCGGCGGTGGCCGAGCGCTGCGCCAACAGCGCCTTGCGCTCCGAGACGGAGACCGGGTCGAGATAGTTGACCACCTCGATCTTCGAGTAGCCCGCCTTCTTGAGCATCGGCCCGACGTCGGCCGCCTTGCCGACGATGACGAGCGCGCGCGGATCGAGGTGCTGCGCCGCCGCCGTCGCTGCCTTCTCGAGCGTCACCGCCTCGAGCCGCGCCGGATATTCCGCCACGTACTTCGAGTCGAGCCCGTCGACCTCGGCGCCGATCAGCTCCTCGGCCAGGTCCGCGCCGGTCTCGAGCCGCAGCCCGTAGCCGCCGATGAGGTTGCTCTTCGCCGCCTTGAGCTCCTCCTCGGTGGGCCCGGTCTCACGCATCTTGGCGATCTCGGCCAGCACGATCTTCAGCGTCGCCGCGGTCTCGGCATTGCGCGTGAAGGTGGAGGCGTGGAACGGCCCCGCCTCGCGGCCGGCGTCGAAGCTCGAACGCACGCCGTAGGTCTTGCCACCCTCGGAGCGCACCACCTTCATCAGGCGCGACGAGAAGCCGCCGCCGCCGAGCGCGTAGTTCATCAAGCGGATGGCGTAGAACTGCGGATCGGCGTGCTTGATGCCGGGGCCGATCACGACGACCGTCGACTGCGTCGCATCCGGCTTGTCGACGAGGCGCACCGGCATCACCTTGGCCGACGCCATCGGCCGCGCCGGCGGATCGGTCAGCGGCGGCACCGTCTTCTTCTTCCAGGCGCCGAAGCTCTTGTTGATGAGCGGCCGCGCCGTCTTGTCGTCGATGTCGCCGGAGATGGCGAGGATGGCGTTATTGGGCGCGAACCAGCGATCGCGATACTCGACGAGCGCCTTGCGATCGATCGACTCGAGCGAGCGCTTCGACATGGGGCGGCCGCGCGGATCGTCGTCGCCGAAGAAGACGTTCGCCGCGTGCCAGGTGGCGAGCGACTGCGGGTTGTCCTTGACGCCGTTGACCGTCGACATCAGCTCGTCGCGCGACTGATCCATCTCCGACTCGGGGAAGGTCGCGTTCATGGCCACGTCGGCCAGGAGGTCCAGGCACAGCGCCAGGTCGCGCGTGCGCGCGTGACACGAGACGTAGATGCCGCCGCCGGCGGCCTGCGCCGAGATCGCTCCGCCGACGAAGTCGATGGCGTCGGAGATCTGATCGGCGGTGCGGCGCTGCGTGCCCTTGCGCAACATCGTCGCCACGAACTGCGCCACGCCGGTCTTGTCGGTCGGCTCGGCGGTGTCGGGCGTACGGACGGCGAGCGTCACGTCGACGGCCGGGATCTGATGGCGCGGTACGCTGATGAGCATCATGCCGCTCGGCAAGGTCGCGCGTCCGACCTGACCGAGGTTCACCTTCGTCGTCGGCGTCATGTTCGGCGGCACGTAGAGGTCGCCGCGCCCCGCCCAGGGATTGGGATCTTCCTTCGACGCCGACTTCGGCGCCGCGCCCTTGTCGCCCGGCGGCAGCGTCGTCGGCGTCGTGGTCGGCGGCGGCACTTCCTTCGTCGGTGCCTGCGCCATCGCCGCCGTCGACGAAAGCAACACGGCTCCGATCACACAGCGGACGGCTGACAGCGGATGGCTGGTTCTCATTTTTTGCTCCCCGCCGTCGCCGGCTTCGAGGGCGGCGTCGCCGGCTTCGAGGGCGTCAGCGTCACCAGGCTCAGGTTCGTCTTCACCAGATACTTCTTGGCCACCCGCTGCACGTCATCCGCCGTGACGGCGTCGTACTTCTGCGCCGCGTTGAAGGGACGCAGCGGATCGTGCGCCACCACCCAATTGACGCCGATGCTGGTAGCCAATCCCGACACGCGCTCGCGCTGATAGACCGCGCGCGCCGCCAGCTGATTGCGCGCCTTCTGCAGCTCGCGCGCATCGACCTTCTCGGTCGAGACGCGGGCGATCTCCTCGTCGAGCGCCGCCTTCAGCTTGTCGGCGTCCATGGTCGGCAGATAGAGCGCGAAGGTCAAAAAGAGGCCGGGATCTTCGTGCGAGAAGACGAAGCCGCCCGCCGCCACCGCGTTCTTCTCCTTGCGCACGAGCCGCTGGTGCAGCCGCGACGATTCGCCCGAGGCCAGGATCTGCTGCAGCACCTCGAGCGCGAAGATGTCCGCGTCGGTGCCGGCCGGGATGTGATAGCCGCCGATGATCACCGGCAGCTGCACCGGAATCGTCAAGGTCTCGGTGCGACCCGCCGTCTGCTCGGGCTCCTTGGGCGCCTCGTGCGTGACGGGCGGCCCCTTCTCGAGCGGGCCGAAATATTTCTCGGCCAGCGTCTTGACCGTCGCCTCTTCCACGTCGCCGACGACGATCAGCGCCGCGTTGTTGGGGCGATAATAGACGTCGTAGAACTTCTGACACTCGGCGGGCGTGATGGTGTCGAGGTCCTTCTTCTCGCCGGCGGCGTTGATGCGATACGGGTGCACCTTGTAGGCGAGCGCCAGCTCCGCCTTGAGCGCCTTGCCGATGGGGTTGTTCTCGACGCGCAGGCGCAGCTCTTCCTCGACGACCTGACGCTCGGAGTCGATCGTCTTCTGCGTCAGCTTCAAGTTGCGCATGCGCTCGGCTTCGAGCTTCATGGTGAACTCCAGCGCCGACGGCGGCACCGTGTCGTGGTAGCCGGTCGTGTCGTCCTGCGTGAAGGCGTTGTTCTCGCCGCCCACGAGCTGGATGAAGCGCGCGTGCTCCTCGGGCGGCACGTGCGTCGAGCCCTTGAACATCATGTGCTCGAACATGTGCGCCATGCCGCGCTTGCCCTCTGGCTCGTCCTTGGCGCCGGCGTGATAAAAGACCTGCACGGTCACCACCGGCGCCTTGTGATCGGCGACGAAGATGACCTTGAGCCCGTTGGCGAGCTCCCACTGTTTGACGGGCGGCGCGCCCTTGTCGAGCGTCGCCTTCTTGTTCGGGGTGGCGGCGCTTGCCGTCGCTGAGGCGGCGAGGAGCGTCGCGAGGATGATGCTGCGCATGGGTCCTCCTGCGAGTTCGGTCAGTACGTATACCGCAATCCAATCTGAAAGCGGAATGGCTGCTGCCGTCGGGTGACCGTGCCAAACGTGGGCAGATCGCGCGACTCGATCCCGGTCGCGTTGGCCAGGTTGAAGAGGTTGAAGAGGTCGGCGATGAGCTGCAGATGGTGGCGCCCGTCGGGGGTCAAGAGGTCGTGGAAGTCATAGGCGGCGCGCACGTCGACCTGCAGCGTGTCGGGCGTACGAAATTCGGCGACGGCGTTGGCGCTGTTGCCGCCGCCGGGCTCGGTTCCCGACGGGGAGCGGCGATCGGTGTAGTCGCCGTCGTACGGATTGAAGAAGCGCTTGGTGAGTGGCGTGCCCGTTTGATAGCGCACGAACGCGCCGAGGACCAGGCCGTGCCACGTATAGGAGCCGCGCAGCTTGAGCGAGTGGCGGACGTCCTCGGGTAGAAAGCCGTCATAGAAGCTCGCCTGCCGCGGATTGTAGAACTGCGAGTTGCCGGCCTCGCCGCCCGAGATCTGCCCGAGCTCCTCGGAGCCGGGGCCGTAGAGCCAGGCGAGCGTATAGGCCGCATAGAGATCGAGGTTCCGTGACGGGCGTGACTCGAACACGAAGTCGATGCCCTGGTAGATGCGCCAGTTCTGATCGGGCGTGGTGTAGCGGAACACCTGGTGCGCCTGCCCGTCGACGAAGCCGACGACGTTGGTGCCGGCCGGGTTCCAGACCTGGTTGACCTCGACGCCGTCCCAGATGTTCGAGATGCGCTTGTAGGTGTAGTCGACGCTGGCGATCGAGTCCTTGAAGATCTCGCGGCGGATGCCGAAGGTGATCTCGTCGGCGTGCGGCGTGGCGGCGTGCTTGTCGATGAGGTAGCCGCCGGCGCCGCCCGCTTGCGTGAGCAGCTCGAACTTGCGGGTGGCCTGATTCCACTGATAGGTGGTGCTGGTGCCGCTGACGTCGGCGTTGACGGCGGCGAGCAGCGACAGCGTCTCGTTGGAGCGGCCGTAGAAGGCGCTGAAGATGGTCTTGCCGTCGCCGGTGATGTCCCAGGTGGCGCCGAGGCGCGGGCCGAAGCCGAACAGGTTGCCGACCGTCTGTCCGACGGAGTTCTTGGTGATGCCCCAGTCGAAGCGCAGGCCCGGCAGGATGGTGAGACGCGGCAGCGGCTTCCAGCGATCTTGCACGTAGAGGCCGGCGCCGAGGCCCCACTGGTGATTGTCGAAGGTGGGCGCGTCCTGCTTCTGGAAGCAACCGACGCCGCTGGTCTCGAAGCAGAGGCCGCTCTCGCCGCCGCCCCCGCCCGCGTCGCTGTAGCTGGTGCCGCCGGGGCGCTCGAAGTGGAAGCCGTGATAGATGAAGCGCGACTGCAGCCCGATCTTCGCGTCGTGCGAGCCGAGCCACCTGCCGCGCAGCGACACCGACGGATCGAATTGCACGGTGTAGCGCCGATCGAGCTGCACGTCGGAGCCCTGGTACCAGACGGTGCCGTCGTCGTTGTTGACGTGGCGCGGGCGATTGGGATCGTAGAAGCCGTTTGCCGTCGAGTAGGGGCCGACGTCGCTGCCGAAGTCGGGGCTGCCGAGCCGCCCTTCGGGGCCGAAGTCGATGCGGTTGTACTGGAAGCCGAGCTGCACGTTGGTGTTGACGCGCTCGGATTTGAACCAGTCCCACTGCGCGATGGCGAAGAGGCCGCCCTGATTCTGATGGTTCTCGGTGACGCCGAGGCCGCTGTTCGATTGGTTCACGTTGCTGATGAAGGCCGGATCGGCCGAAGCCGAGAGCGTCACGCGATGCTGATACGTCGGCGCCCAGGTGAGCTTGGCGCGCGCGAGGACGCCGTTGAAGCGGCGGGCCGGATGCTGCACCTCGAGCGGCGGGCCGGCGACGACCGCGCGCTCGGTGTAGTCGTACTCGAGCGCCACGTTGAACCAGAGCTTCTTCTTGATGAGCGGCCCACCGACGACGAGGTTGGCCTGATAGTCCTGCGTCGTCGGACGCGGAATCGTCGAGAACGGCCGCACCGAATCGTAGAGCTGGGCGCCGTACTGACTGCCGGCGGAGAAGGCGGCGTTGTTGACGTAGACCGACGCGTCGATGTGCAGCTCGTCGCCGCCGGCGTTGGTGGTCAGGTTGATGACGCCGCCGAGCGAGTTGTACTGCGCCTCCATGCCGCCGGTGAGGACCTCGACGGAGGCGAGCGACTCGAAGTTGATGTTGGCGGAGAAGGTGTTGGTGACCGGGTCGGTGACGTCGAGCCCGTCGACGAGGTAGCGGTTCATGGTCAGGTTTCCGCCCTTGATCTGCGGATTGCCGCCGCCGTTGACGTCGACGACGCCGGCCACCTGCTGCGTCAGGTTCTGATAGGTGCGGCCCGTGGCGACCTTGTTGGCCTGGTCGGCGGTGATGACGGTGCCCTGCTGGTTGGAGTCGGGGCGCGTGAGATGGAGCTCCTCGACGACGTTGTAGCTCTTGACCTCGGTGAGGTTGACGGTCCAGGCGATGTCGACGGGCGCGGTCTC
>JAQBQH010000102.1 GCA_028287105.1 Myxococcales bacterium | reverse complement strand
ACGTCGAGGGTGGTCGAGCGCTGCGTGCCCCAGCTGAAGTCGCCGAGGTCGACGTCGGGCGTGCAGATGGGGGGCTTGCAGCCGCCGACGCCGAAGCAGGCAGGATCCTCGCAGTCGGTGAAGCCGTTGCCGTCGTCGTCGATGCCGTTGTTGCAGATCTCCATCTGCCGGTTCTTGAAGGCGCTGACGCTGATGTGCATCGGCCCTTCGGTGCCGGCATTGATCGCCTTGAAGATGAAGATGTAGTCGCCGGCAGGGCGCGGCGAGAACGCGACCGTGCCGCTGCTGTCGCCGCCCGGGTAGTAGCAGCTCATCTGCGAGGCGTCGCAGGCGGTCCCCGGCGGCGGGGTCCGAAAGATGGTGATGACGTGATCGCTGCCGCCGCCCTGGGTCCAGTTGACGAGGACGCCGGCGGTCTCGTGGAGCGTGAAGCGGACGACGATATCCTTGCCCGCGGACGAGCCGGCGCAGGTCGGGTGGTAGCGATTCTCGCCGGTGTGGGTATCGAAGTCCGCCGTCTTGGGCGGGGCGTCGACGACGAGCGCGCCGAGGTTGATCTCCGGCTTGCACTGGTTGACGAGGCAGTTGGCGGCCGCGGCGCAGGCGAGATCGGCGCAGTCGACGAGGCCGTTGCCGTCGTCGTCGACGCCGTTGTCGCAGATCTCGGGCGTGATCGTGGGCGACGTCGACAGCGTCACGCTCGAGGCGCCGCCGAGCCCGGGGTACGACTCGACGATGACGCGGTAGGTGCCGGGCGCCATCGCCGCGAAGGTGTGGCTGGCGGCGGCGGACTGGCCGGCCTTGAGGCAGAAGAGCGGATTCTGGTCGCAGGCCTGGCCGACGCCCGCGCGGTAGACGCTGACCACGTGCGCCTCGCCGGCAGGCTGCGTGAAGTCGAGCTTGACGTCGGCGACGCCCGAGACGGTGAACTCGCCGACGACGCCGGCGCCGCCCGACGGCGCGCAGGTGTCGTAGCCGACGAGCGCGCTCGCGGTGTCGTAGGCGCGCGTCACCGACGAGTCGTGCGGGTCGATGGTGCCGAACGAGATGGTCGGCTGGCAGTCGGCGTGGAGGCAGGCGGGGAACTGCACGCACTGCGGGTCGCTGCAGTCGATGAGGCCGTCGCCGTTGTCGTCGACGCCGTTGTTGCAGATCTCGTTGCCCATGTGCGGCTTGCAGGCGGGGCTGCCGACGCAGGCGGGGTCGGCGCAGTCGACGAGGCCGTTGTCGTCGTCGTCGATGCCGTTGTTGCAGATCTCGATGCCCGGCTTGATGCAGTGCGGATCGCCGAAGCAGGCCGGGTCGGCGCAGTCGGTCAGGCCGTTGCCGTCGTCGTCGACGCCGTTGTCGCACTTCTCTTTTTTCTTGTCGATGCACACCTGCTGCATGGCGCAGGCGTTGTCGGAGCAGTCGATGAAGCCGTTGCAGTTGTCGTCGATGCCGTTGGTGCAGTTCTCGGGGCCGCGCGGGATGCAGGCCATGTCGGTGCGCATGTCGCCGCGCATGTCCGAGGGGCGCATGTCGCGCATGTCGCCGAGGTCGTTCGGGCGCATGTCGAGTGACATGTCGCGGCCGCCGTCGGGGCGCGCCATGTCGGGGATGCAGTGGGCGCCGGGCGGACAGTCCTCGCCGGCGATCAGCGAGGAGCGGCCGCAGCCGCCAACCGCGACGGTGCTCGCGGCGGCGACCGCGAGGTTGACTGCGAGGGAGGCCAGAGCTGCGGAACGAAGGCCCCAAAAGCCGCGCATAGGCCGCGATAGTAACGCTTATTCGGCGTCGGCGGCGAGTATCACGACGGAATGGGGGGCGACCTCGACGGCGAGCGTGCCCGAGGTGTGGCCCAGATCACGCTCGGTGACGGTCACTGCCGTCGCTGCCAGCGTGTCGGCGGTGAGCACGCGGGCGACGGCGCGCCAGCCGCCCGTGGGGAGCGCGAGGCGTACGGTGCGCGTGGGACCGTCGTCGATGCGGCGGTCGATGACGAGGACGGCGAGGTGGCGGGTGGCGTCGTCGCGCGTGGCCAGGGCGACGAGGGTCCCGTCGGCGACGAGGCTGCCGTCGGCGACGAGGCTGCCATCGCTGCCGAGGCTGCCGCTGCTGCGGTTGCCGCCACCGGCGCCGGCGAGAGGCACCGCGACGGGGGCGAGCGCGCGCACCAGCCGGGCCGCTTCGAATCCGGGCTTCTTCGCCAGCGCCGGCCCGATGGCGGCGGCGTCGGCGAACGGCCCCGAAGCGTCGGTCTCGATGAGGATGTGGCGCGCCGTCATGACCAGCTGCTCTTCGATCGACATGCGCGTCATGTCGGCGCTGACGATGGCGTTGAGCAGCGTACCGCCGCCGAAGAGGAAGCCGTACTCGGTGATGGCGACCCCTTTGTCGGGTGCGGCCGCGCGCAGGTCGTGCACCGTCTTGCGCGCGCGCTCGGCGAGCCGGATGCGCGCGTCGTCGTCGACGGTGAAGTCGTAGGGGTGCAGGATGAAGAAGTCGAACGCGTCGGGCGCGGCAGCGACGAGGCGCGCGTTCCACGCGTCCTTCGCGCCGACGGCGTCGACGTCACCGACGGCGGTCATGGCGTCGCTCACGCCGTCGTATTGCGACGTGGCGGCGGCGCCGATGCGCAGGGACGGGGCGATCGGCCGCACCAGCGCCGCGGTCGCGGCGAGCTCGGCGGCGTAGTCGGCGGCGGTGGTCGGGATGCGGGTCGTGCCGTCCCAGCGCTCGTCTTGCACGAACTGCGACGGGCGGCCGCACGAGCCGGCGACGGGGCCGGCGGGCAATCCGAGATAGGGCTCGTTGCCGATCTCGAGAAACTTCACCGCCGCTCGATCGCGGAGGTAGGTCGCGAGGGCCGCCGTGTGCTGCGGGCTGCCGTCGACCCACGGCGCGACCCAGGTGACGTCGGCCCCGATGGCGGCGGCGACGCTGAAGAACTCCTCGGGGCCGTACGGCGTGTCGTCGAGGACGCCGCGAAACGGGTCGCATTGCGGGCTGCGCGTGGGGCCGATTGCTTGATCGAAGCGATAGCGCATGGCGCGCGTGCCGCCGGGAAAGCGCAACAGGCCCGGCTGGAGCTCCGTGACCTCGGCGAGCGCGGCGGCGTCGGCCCGCCCGCCGGCCGGGTCCCACAGCCCGAGACCGTGACGCGCCCAGACCGTGTTGTGCCCGAAGTGGTCGCGCCCGACGGCGACGCCGGCGGCGCTCCACGACGGCGAGAGCGCGATTCCCGACGGCGAGCCGCACGCCGCCGTCGCCAGCGCCAGCGCGACGACGACGCGAGGCGCGCGGATCAGAGCACCGCCTCCAGGCTCCACTCGTGCTTGCCGCCCGCCAGCGGCTCGCCGCAGAAGTTGCACTTGGCCAGATCGGAATCGGCGAGCGGACCACGGCAGTTGGGGCAATCGAGCGAGTTGAGCCCGCCCTTGGACGTCGCCGTCGCCAGACGCCCCAGCACCACGTGGTTGACCTGGTTCTGCGGCTGATCGCCGTCGAACGACGCCGACCACGTGACCTCGATCTGGCAGCGATCGAGGCCATCCTGACCCAGCGTCACGTCGACGAGCTCCGCCGAGCCGACCGCGACCTGCGCCAGCCGCTGCTGGTCGGCAGGGGGCTGCCCCGGACGGAGGCAGAAGCGCTCGAAGCGGGTGCGCTGGCCGGTCACGCGCGCGTCGATCCACTTCCAGAACACGACCGACGCGCGATCCTCGAGCTCCTGGCGGCTCACGGCCGGATCCTTCGCCTGCAGCTCGGCGAGGCCCGAGATCTCGGCGTTGGTCATCCAGGGGCGCCACTCTTCGGGCTGCGTGATCTCGGCCAGCACCCAATCGTGCTCGCCGGAGTTGACGACGGCCTTGCAGAACTCGCAGCGCACGACGTCCGACACCGGCAGATCGGCGCCGCAGTTGGGGCAGCGACCTTCGAGCGCGGGCACGCCGTTCTTCGACTTGCTGCCGCGCTTGCGCAAGAATGACCACACCTCTTCGTAGCGCACGAGCGGCGCGCGCTTGGCTTCGGCCGCGGCGGCCTCGGCGCTCAGCGTCGCTGGCACGTCCTTGTCGCGCGCCTGGCCGACCATCTTGACGTGCACCGAGTCCCACTTGGCGTCGGCTTCGGCGGCGAGCAGGTCGCACGCGACGACGCTCCAATCGGCCATCGCGTTGCGCAGCCCCTGGCTCTTGAGCAGCATCAGCTGCGCCTGGAAGCGCACGTAGACACCGTCGGAGATGAGCCGCCGCGCCGGGCCCATGTTGCCGGCGACCCACGCCTCGTTGACCTTGGCCATCACCCCTTGCGCACGCTGGGC
>JAQBQH010000071.1 GCA_028287105.1 Myxococcales bacterium | reverse complement strand
TGCGGCATGGGCGGCGCGGCCTGCGGCATCGGCGGCGCGGACTGCGGCATGGACGGCGCGGCGGCGTGCATGGCGCCGTTGGCCGACAGCTCGGCGGCGGCTTCGGGCGCATGGCCGTTGCCGGCATGCGGCGCGGGCATGGGCGGCGGCGGCACCACCGGCGTCAACGTTCGTTGACGCTCGCTCAGCTTGGGCGGCGGCGCCATCTCGACGTCTTCCAGCTCGCCGTCGTCGAGCTCCATCGCTTGATCGTCTTCGTCGTCGCCCTCGGACTCGGCTTCGATCTCGAGCGCCGGCTGGATCGCGGCCGCGACCGCCGCGACGCGAATGGCGTCGGGAGGCGGCGACGAGCTCCAGACCTGATCGGCGGTCGCCGGACCGGGCGCGCCCGAGACCTGCGCCGGCGCCAACCAATCGTTGCCGGCCACCGGCGGCGGCGCCTTCTCGTTGGGGACCGCGACCGCGCGTGCCAGCGCGGCCAGCGCCGGGCTCACTCCACGCGGCGGCGACGGCTTCGGCGGCCTCGTGATCTCCTGCGCGCGCGTCGGAGCGTCGTCGACCGGATCGGGGATGGCACCAAACACCGCCGCCGCAGCCGCCTCGGCAGCGGCCGCGCGCTCGCGCTCCTCGGCCAGCGCCTTCGGATCGGTGTCGGGATCCTCGGCGTCGTCCATCTCCATCTCGATCACGCGATCGCGATCGGCGATGAGCTTGGCGGTGAACGCGTCGAGCTCATCGCGCGCCGGCGTCGCCGCCAGCCGCACCTCCGAGGGCACCACGGCCTCGGCGATGCCGCCGTTGGCGAAGGCATGCTCGACCACTTCGTCGACGGGATCCTCGCGCAGCGCCGGCAGCGAAGGCTCGGTCGTCGTGGCCGCGCGCAGGTCGGTCGACGGCTGCGGACGCGGCACCTCGTCGACGGGAACGCGCAGCATCGACCGCGAGCGGCGCGGCTGTGGGACCGAGCTGTCGCGACCGGCCAGCTCGACGCCCATCTCCTGCAACTCTCCGTCGGAGAAGTCGAGCTCTACGCCGGGCTCTCGGTCCTTGTCGGCCATCCTACGCCGCGGCCTCGCGCTGACCGAGCGCCTTGGCGCCGATGCGCTCGCCGACGCGCAACACCTGGCCGGTCGACGCGTTCAGGCGCACGCGCCCGGGCTCGAACAACAAGATCACCGTCGAGCCCAGGTGAAACATGCCCAGCTCGGCGCCCCGTCCGAGCGGCCGCGGCGAGGCGTAGCGCTGCGCCCAGCCGTGTCGCCCCGGCGCGCCCGAGCGGTGCGTGCGCACCTCGCGGTCGTAGGCGACCGTGATCCAACCGACGCCGGTGGCGGCCACCGCCACGACCGCCACGCGCCCGACGTCGCTGTCGAGGTAGGTGACGAGGCGCTCGTTGATCGAGAAGAGGCCGGCGACGTTGCGCACCGACACCGGGTTGACCGGGAAGAAGGCGCCGGGGATGTGGCGATAGCCGGTGACCTTGCCCTCGGCGGGGCTGTGGATGCGGTGGTAGTCGCGCGGCGCCAGGTAGACCGTCGCGTAGGCCCCGCCTTCGAAGGAGCGCGCCTCGACGGCGTCGGCGAGCAGGCCGGCGATGGTGTAGTCGCGCCCCTTGCACTGGATCAGTCGGCCGTTCTCGGCGGTGCCGGTTTCCGACACGACGCCGTCGACGGGCGAGACGACGACGCCGTCACCCTCGGCGATGGGGCGCGCGCCGTCGCGCAGCCGGCGCGTGAAGAAATCGTCGAAGCGCTCGAACGCGTCGATGGGCTCGTTCATCACCGACAGGTCGGCGCCGACATAGCGCGCGAACCCGCCGTACACGGCACGGCGAAGTGGCCGCGGCACCTTGCGCCGGGCCGCCCAGCCGATGCCACGCGACAACGTCCCCTTGGGCGTCCAGCGCAGGAGGTCCACGGCGACCCGCTCGCGCATTCGGGACCAGAAGAGCATTCGCCCGATCATACGAAATTATCGGAAGTACGTCAATTTTGGGCGACCGGGAGGTGAAATGCGGCTTACGCCGCTTCTTCGTCGCTGTACTTGTAGGCGTAGCCGCGACCGTAGCCGTAGCGATAGTAATACTTCGATTTGAGCTCCGCGGCGGTCAGGTCGTTCAAGAGCCAGCCGATCAGGTTCACGCGCGCGCCGAGGAGCTGCTCGGCGAGCCGGCGGGTGAGCGCCCGCGAGGTCTTCTTGGCCCGCGCCACCGCGACGGCCCCGTCGACCATGTTGGCAAGGAGCAGCGCGTCCGACACCAGCGGCACGGGCGGCGTATCGAACACGACCAGGTCGTAGCGCGCCTTGAGCGCCTCGATGACGTTGGCCAGCTGCGGATGCTCGAACACCCGCAGCGGCGACAGCTTGAGCGGCACGTCGCCGGTGGTCAGCACGTCGACATTGGGAATCCACGTCCGGCGCGTCGCCTCTTCGATCGTGACCTTCTGGGTCACCAGCTCGTAGAGCCCGCCGCCACGGCCGAGCTGAAACATGCGGTGCAGGCGGCCGCGGCGCAGGTCGGCGTCGACGATGAGCACGCGCTTGCCACGCGCCGCCACCGTCGAGGCCAGGTGCAGCGCCACCAGCGTCTTGCCATCCTCGACCGCGGCCGACACGACCATGAGGGCGCGCGGCGGCTTGTCCATGAACATCGAGAAGATCTGCGTCGTGAACGAGTGGCATTGCTCGGCCACGAGCGAGCGCGGGTTCTTGACGATGTGCTCGGCGCGCGCGATCTCGGGGTCGCGGATGGGCTGCCCATCGCGCGCCGGCGGCAGCGGGATCTGCATCATGAGGCCGAGCAGCGGCTGCTTGAGCTCGCGCTCCGCTTCGGCCGGGGTCTTCAAGCTGTCGTCCAGTAGATCGATGAGCAGCGCCAGCGCCAGACCCAGCACGAAGCCGGCCAGCAGCGCGATCGCCGTCTGCGCGGTGACGCGCCGGCTCACCGTCGACGGCGGCGACGGCCCGTCGAGGCGCTTGACGTAGCTCTCGCGCAGGAGCGACATGAGCGCCGTCTCGCGACCGCGCTTGGCGACCATCGTGTAGGCGTCGCGATCCTCGTCGACGGTGCGCTTGAGCCGGAGGTAGTCGAGCTCCTTCTGGCGCAAGGCCATCGCCTTGCCGGTCTCCTCGCCGATGAGGACGCGCAGCTGCGCGAGCTCGCTGTCGTTCTCGCGGAAGCGGAGGTCGACGGTCAACATCGCGGTGGCGACCTGCTTGTCGAGGATGTCACCGACGGCGGCGACCGCCTCGCGGATCTCGATCACCTTGGGATGCTGCGGTCCGTACTTGGTCTCGAGCTGACGAAGCTGCTCTTGCAGCGCGATCCAGCGCGACTGCGGGCCGGTCCAGGTCTCGCCCGCGGCCGGCAGGATGAGCGCGCGCATGAGCGCGGGATCGTGCATCTCCTTGGCGGCGGCGATGCTCTCGAGCTGCGCGCGCAGCTTGATGTTGGCCGAGCGCGCGCCGGCCGCTTGCGCGTGATACTTCTCGAGGTTCTGCGAGGCGATGCGGTGGCTGTCGTCAAAGTTGGCGGCGAGCAGCGTGTTGGACTTGTTGAAGTCGTAGAGCGACTTCTCGTCGAGCTCCACCTTCGTGCGCAGCGTGCCGGCCTCACCGTCGAGGAAGCGGGTGGCGTCGTGCGCCACGCCGGTGCGCTGGTCGATGGTGTTGGCGATGTACGCGTCGCCGAACGCCTTGACGTAGAGCTCGGCCTTGGCCGGCTCGAGATCGTCGACCTCGAGCGTGATGACGTGCGAGCGCTGATCGATCGAGGCGATCAGCCGTCCTGCGAGCGTGCCCTTGGCGAGCGACAGGTTCTTCTCGACGATGTCGGAGAGGTACTCGCTGCCGAGGAGTCGCATTTGGCCGGCCGCGAAGCGCTCGGAGTCGGCCATCGCCTCCTCGGCGACGACCTCGGTCATCTTGTCGACGACGCGCGGCGGGCGGGCGTCGAGGAGCAGCGCCATCTGCGATTGGAAGAAGATCGGCTGCTGCATCGCGCGCCAGCCGACGTAGCTGGGGATGATCGCCGTCATGAGGACGACGAGCCACCAGCGGCGTCGAATGCGGTCGAGAGCGTCGAGGGCAAGCTCGAGTGGGCTGCGCTGCGAGGTCTGCAGCGCCGCCAGAGGGTCGGAACCAGGGCCGGAATTGGGCGGTGAAGCGTAGGACACGGTGCCGAGGATCGTACCATGAAGTAGTGCGGCGCACGTATTTATAAGGATGGATTTGGCGTATGGTGGCGACTGTGCTGCTCCCCCGGTGCCGCCAGACCCTGAGCGCGGCGCGGCTCGATGCGCTCCCGGCCGTGCTGCGCGATCGCACGGAGCTCATCGCACTGCGTCATGCGGTGGCGCTGTCGGCGGGCGAGACGGGGGCGCCGGGCCGGCAGGCCTATCTGACGGCGCTGGCGTGGAACCTGGCGCGCCTGACCCGCCTGGAGGCGGTGCTGGCGGCGGCGCGCGCCGACGGGCTGAAGCTGGTGCCGTTCAAGGGGGCGGTGCTGGTGCGCACCCACTACGGCGACCCGGGTGCGCGGCCGATGCTCGACGTCGATGTAGCCTGTGCGCCGGCTGATCTGGGGCGCGCGGTCGAGCTGTGCCAGGACCTGGGGTTCACGCGTAGCGACCCGCAGCCGTTCCGCTACGCGCGCGACGCGGTGCACGACGTCAAGATGACGGCGGGGCCGGTGCAGATCGAGCTGCACCATCGGCTGTGGCACGAGCTGCGCATCGCGCGCGAGGTCGAGCCGCTCATGGCGCGGGCGACGGAGATTGCGTACGGCGCGACGACGGCGTGGGTGCCGTCGGTGGCGGACCACCTGTACGTGGTGCTCGTGCACGCGGCCACGCACGGCTTCACCGGCAACGCGCTGTGGCTGACCGACGCGGCGCTTCTCGCCGACGACGGAGGCGCGTCGTTGTGGGCGGACGTGGAGTCGCTGGCGGCGGCAGCGGGTGCGCGGGTGGCGCTGGCGGCGGCGCGCGATCAGCTGCGCGCGGTGATGCCCTGGATCGAAGGCGGCGACGCGCGCCGACCGTCGCTGCGCGTGGCGCCGGTGCGACGCGCGATCTTGAAGCGCATGGGACCGTGGCTGCAGCGCGGCGAGGGCGCGCTCGGGCCGTGGGCGTCGCGCGTCGTCAGGCCGATGCTGTTCGACCGCACCCGTGACCTCGGCAGCTGGGCGCTCGAGAAGCTGTCGATGTGGGGCAAGGAGAAGCGCTAGGAGCGCGTCCGAGTCATCGCGCCGTCCGACTAGCACCGGCCGGTAGCGGGACACGAGCCGGCTCTTGTGAGATCACCGTGCCGCGAGCTTGAGCGCCGCAGCAGGCGCGATTACCCGGACGGGCTCCTCGCGCTCTCAGACTGCGGCGCGCGCCAGCGACCAGCGCCACGAGAGCCCTTCGCCGGCGGCGGCGGCCTGCAGCTCGACGCGCAGTGGCGCACCGGCGCGCACGGGCAGCGGCGTCGCGAGCGGGAAGATGGTCTGCTGCCACGCCGACGGTGGCGCGAGCGGGCCGGTGCCGAGCCAGCCGCCCGAGAGCTCGAGCTCGAACCACAAGAGCAGGCCGTGGGCGACCCCGGCGCGGGTGGCGGTGAGCGTGCGCGTGGCCGAGAGCTCGACGTGCCCGAGGCGCGTGAGGTCGTACTCGTGCGCCAGGTCGGGCGCGGTCAAGAGCGCGCCGGCGCCGAGCTTGCGCGCGTGCGCGCTGGCGAAGGTGCGCCGCCTCGTCGCGGAGAAGTCGATGCCGAAGAGGCGATCCTGCGTGCGGCTGAAGCGGTCGAGCGCCAGATGGCCTTCCGGGTCCTCGACGGCGGCGAGCCACAGCCGCGCGCGCGGCGGCAGGAGGCGGCCGCCCGGCTTGAGCCAGCGCGCGATCAGGTCGGCGATGACGCGCGCCTTGTGCGGCGAGACCAGCGAGATCAGGTAGTCCTCGAAGATCACCACGTCGCACGGCTCGGGCGGGGTCAGCTGCGTCGAGTAGCCGGCCAGGACTTCGACGACGCCGTCGAGACCGTTGTCGCGCACGACCTCCGCCGCGACTTCCACGATCGCGGCATCGTCGTCGACGGCGAAGACCCGGCGGGCGCCGGCCTGGGCCGCGAAGATGGCGTACGTGCCGAGGCCGCAGCCGACGTCGGCGACCACGTCGCCCGGCTTGACCACCGCGGCAATGGCGCGCTGAAACGCGCCGAGGCGCACCGGATCGTCGATGAGCTGCCGGTAGTGTTGCAGCATCCGGTGATCCTACACCCGCGACCGCGCGCGGGGAGTCGCGTCGATCGTCGCCAAGCGATGGAGGCGGACGGCACGACTCTTGATCATCTGATCGCCGATGAGCAACGGAGCGATCGGAAAGCGGCGCTGGGCCATCGCCGAGGGGTACATCCCCGAGGGCAGCCACGGGCCCGAGCCGGAGATGCTGAGCCACGAGACGGCGTGCCTGCTCAACGCCACCGGCGATGACGCACACGTCACCATCACCGTCTTCTTTCGCGATCGCGAGCCGGCCGGGCCCTATCGCGTGACCGTGCCGGCGCGGCGGACCGTCCACCTTCGCTTCAACGATCTCGTCGAGCCGGAGCCGATTCCGACGGCGACGGATTACGCCAGCGTCATCGAATCGGACGTGCCGATCGTCGTGCAGCACACGCGGCTCGACTCGCGGCAGAAGGAGAATGCGCTCATGACCACGGTGGCCTATGCGGAGTGAAACGGCGTTGAACGTGCTGGCTGGAATGGCGCTCGCCGATGCGATCCCGGTGACGCTGCGGCAGCTCGACGTCATCAAGCGGCTGCCCGACGTGCCGTGGCGCGGGTTCGACGCCAACAAGGTGACGACGTCGCCTGAAGCCTATCCCTTCGGCATTGCCGACGGCATCCCGGCGATGGGGCTCTATCTGACGGAGCTCGGGCTGCTCGCGCTCCGGCGCCGGCGTCGTCGTCGCTCGAAGTGGCTCGATCGTGCGCTCGCGGCCTGCGTCGCCGGCGGGGCGGTCGCGGCCGGCTACTACGCCGTGCAGATGGCCGTCGTCGAGAAGCGCGCCTGCGTCTACTGCATCGGCGCGATCGCGATCAACTTCGCGATGGTGCCGGTGGCGTGGCGCACGCTGCGCGGGGCGCGCTGATGGCGGGCAAGGGCAAGGTCGTCGTCATCACCGGCGCCTCGGCGGGCATCGGGCGCGCGACGGCGCAGCGGTTCGGCGCCGAGGGCGCGTCGGTCGCGCTCCTGGCGCGCGGGGCGGCGGGGCTCGAAGGGGCGCGGCGCGACGTCGAGGCGGCGGGCGGGCGCGCGATCGTCTGTCCGACCGACGTCGCCGATCCGACGCAGGTCGAGGCGGCGGCGGCGCGCGCCGAGGCGGAGCTCGGCCCCATCGACATCTGGATCAACTGCGCCATGGTGACGGTGTTCGGCCAGTTCACCGACCTCACGATGGACGAGTTCCGCCGCGTCACCGACGTGACCTACCTCGGCTACGTCCATGGAACGCACGCCGCGCTCTCGCGCATGCTGCCGCGTGACGCCGGCACCATCGTGCAGGTCGGCTCCGCCCTCGCCTATCGGGCCATTCCGCTGCAGTCGGCCTACTGCGGCGCGAAGCACGCGATTCGCGGCTTCACCGACTCGGTACGCACCGAGCTCATGCATCGCAAGTCGAAGGTGTGGCTGACCGAGGTGCACATGCCGGCGGTCAACACGCCGCAGTTCGGCTGGTGCAAGAACAAGATGGAGCACAAGTCGCAGCCGGTGCCGCCGATCTATCAGCCCGAGGTGGCGGCGGACGCGGTCCACTTCGCGGCGCATCACCGGCGGCGCGAGCTCTACGTCGGCGCGTCGACGGCGGTGGTGATCGCCGGCAACAAGCTGGCGCCGTCCGTCGGCGATTGGTACCTGGCCAAGACCGGCTTCGAGAGCCAGCAGTACGACGGACCGCCGACGGAGGGCGCGCGCTACAACCTGTGGCAGCCGGTCGACGACGAAAGCGACGCGGGTTCGCACGGGGCGTTCGACGCGCGCGCGCACGGGCGGTCGGCGGAGCTGTTCGCGGTCAAGCACAAGGGCCTGTTGGCGGCGGCGGGGCTGGGGATCGCGGCGCTGGCGCTCGTCAGTGTGCTGCGCTCGAGGTAGAAGGTCGACGGCATCGGCGAGCGGGAGATGAGCGCCGCCGGCCACGAGATGGGTTGCCATCTCGCGCCGGCGGAGAGATCGGAATTAGCAGTCGTAGTAGAGCGCGAACTCGAGCGGCACCGGACGCAGGCGCACCGGATCGACCTCGTGGTTGGTCTTGAACTCGACCCACGTGTCGATGACGTCCGGCGTGAAGACGTCGCCCTTGAGCAGGAACTCGTGATCCGCGCGCAGCGCCTTGAGCGCCTCGTCGAGCGACGCCGGCACCGACGGAACTTCCTTCAGCTCCTCGGGCGACATGGCGTAGATGTCCTTGTCGAGCGGCTCACCCGGATGGATGCGCTTCTCGATGCCGTCGAGGCCGGCCAGCATCATCGCGGCGAAGCCGAGGTACGGGTTGCACGACGGATCGGGCGTGCGGAACTCGATGCGCTTGGCCTTCGGCGACGACGAGAACATCGGGATGCGGATCGACGCCGAACGGTTGCGCGACGAGTAGGCCAGGTTCACCGGCGCCTCGAAGCCCGGCGTCAGACGGCGATACGAGTTCGTCGACGGGTTGGTGAAGGCGCAGATCGACTTGGCGTGCTTGATGATGCCGCCGATGTAATAGAGCGCCATCTCCGAGAGGCCCGCGTAGCCGTCGCCGGGGAAGAGCGGCTTCTCGCCCTTCCACAACGACTGGTGGCAATGCATGCCCGAGCCGTTGTCGCCGTAGAGCGGCTTCGGCATGAACGTCGCGGTCTTGCCGTTGCGGCGCGCCACGTTCTTGACGATGTACTTGAACCACATGAGCGTGTCTGCCATCTCGAGCATCGGCAGAAAGCGCATGTCGATCTCACACTGGCCGCCGGTGGCGACCTCGTGGTGCAGGGTCTCGACGTAGATGCCGAGCTCCTGCATCGTCGTCACCATCTCGGCGCGCAGGTTGCCGAGCGAGTCGGTCGGGGCGACGGGGAAGTAGCCGCCCTTGTAGTTGGGCTTGTAGCCGAGGTTGGGGAACTCTTCGCGGCCCGAGTTCCAGCGACCTTCGGAGGAGTCGATGTAATAGAAGCTCTGGTTGGGCTGCGCGTCGTAGCGGATGTCGTCGAAGACGAAGAACTCGGCCTCGGGGCCGAAGTAGCAGACGTCGGCGAGGCCCGTCGACTTCAGGTACTTCTCCGCCTTGCGGATGATGTTGCGCGGGTCGCGCGAGTACGGCTCCTTGGTGATCGGATCGTACACGTTGCAGATGAGCGAGATCGTCGGGTACTGCGTGAACGGATCCATCCGCGCCGTCGTCGGGTCGGGCACGAGCAGCATGTCGGACGCGTTGATGGGCTGCCAACCGCGAATGGAGGAGCCATCGAGGCCAAAGCCGTCTTCGAACGAGTCTTCCTTCAACTGCTGGATGGTCACGGTCGTGTGCTGCCAGATGCCAGGCAAGTCGATGAACTTCAAATCGACGAATTTCGCGCCGTGCTTCTCGGCGAACTTGATGACGTCGCTCGGGGTCATGCAGTTGCTCCTTTTCGTGCGTTCCGAAATTAGATGGCGTCTTCGCCGCGCTCGCCGGTGCGGATGCGGATGACTTCGTCGATGGGGGTGATGAAGATCTTCCCATCGCCGATGCGGCCGGTCTTGGCGGCGGCCGAGATGGTCTCGATGACCTGGTGAACCAGATCATCCTTGACGATGATCTCGAGCTTCACCTTCGGCACGAAGTCGACCACGTAAGCGGACCCCCGGTAGACCTCTTTCTTTCCGCCGGTGCGGCCAAAGCCTTTGACCTCGGTGACGGTCATGCCTTGCACGCCGATTTCGCTCAATGCTTCTTTCACTTCATCGAGCTTGAACGGCTTGATGATGGCCTCGACCTTTTTCAAGGTGACCTCTCTTACGATGATGTTATGGACGGCGCTTCGTTTCCTGCCCGTTTCGCGGCGGTAAACTTATCGAAAAATTGACGAAGTGAACAGGGGCGGGGCTGAGGGGCTTCAAAAGACAGAGCGACGCTCCGGTAGCACGGGCGGCGGGTCCTGTCATCGCATGTCTTTTTTCGGCGGTGCTCGGGCTGCGCTGACGACGCACGTGACTGTCTTTCTGCGCTCCGCCCTGCGCTCCGGCGAAAAATGACATGCGATGGCCACCCGCCGCGCGCCACTCTCGCTTTCGTGTATTTCGATGCCGTACGCCGCCCCAGTCACATCTGAGGCCGGAGCGTGCGTATCACTCGATCGACTCGCTCGTACGTTTGGTCATCGTCATCGCGCGTCGGATCATCGTGTCATCGTGCGTGGCGGTCGAGCGTCGGGCCCAAAGGCAGCGAGAGCTTGGCTCGCGGCGGGTGGCCATCGCATGTCATTTTTCGCCGGAGCGCAGGGCGGAGCGAGCCCACACGCCAGCGGGGCGTCGAGCGCAGCCCGAGCACCGCCGAAAAAAGACATGCGATGACAGGACCCGCCGCCGCGTCAACTCGAGCGCCCTCTGAAAAAGACGCGCCTCGCCTAACGCCCGCCCTGTAACCCGCCGATCAGCTCTCTCACGTCACTGATTTTTTCGTCGCGCATGAACTGCACGAGCTCACCATGAATGCGTCTCGCGGCGTGCGGCTCGGCAAAGCTTTGGGTGCCGACCTGCACCGTGGTTGCGCCGGCGAGGAGGAATTCGGCGACGTCTTCGCCGGTGGCGATACCGCCGATGCCGCTGATTGGCACGTCGGGCAGGGCGCGGTGGACCTGATAGACCATGCGCAGCGCGATCGGCTTGATCGCCGGGCCCGACAGGCCGCCGAAGGTGGTGGCGATGCGCGGGCGGCGGCGGCGGGCGTCGATGGCCATGGCCGAGATGGTGTTGATGACCGAGAGGCCGTCGGCGCCGCCTTCCATCGACGCGCGCGCGAGCGCGACGATGTCGGTGCAATTCGGCGTCAGCTTGATGATGAGCGGCTTCTTGGTGACGGCGCGGCACTGGCGCACCAGATCCTGCAAGACGGCCGGGTCGGTGCCGTACTCGACGCCGCCCTTCTTGATGTTCGGGCAGCTGACGTTCATCTCGAGCGCGTGGACGCCGTCCATGGCGTCGAGCGCGGCGCCGCAGGCGACGTAGTCGTCGAAGGTCTCGCCGAAGAAGTTGACGACGACGCGCGTGCCGGACGCCTTCAAGAACGGCAGCTTCTTTTCGCGGAAGCCTTCGACGCCGACGTTCTCGAGCCCGATCGAGTTGATCATGCCCGACGCCGTCTCGCAGATCCGCGGCAGCGGGTTGCCGCCGCGCGGCTTGGGCGAAATGCCCTTGGTGCAGATGCCGCCGAGGTCCGAGAGGTCGAGATAGGGAGCGAACTCTTGTCCGTAACCGAACGTGCCCGACGCGGTCCAGATCGGCGACACGCAATCGAGGCCGGCGAAGCGGACGGCCAGGCGCTCGGCTGGCTCGCTCATGGGATCACCACCCGGGCGGCGTCGAACACCGGCCCGTCGACGCAGGCGTAGGCGAACGGCCGCGAGCCGTCGGTGAGCGGCAGCGCGCAGCCGAGGCAGGCGCCGATGCCGCACGCCATCTCGCCCTCGACGCTGACCAGGCACGGGACTTCGTACTTGCGCGCGATGTCGACCACGGCGCGCATCATCGCGTTGGGCCCGCAGGTGAGAATCGTCGTTCCCGCGCGGTCGGACTTGGTCGCCAGATGCTGCTCGAGCGCGATGGTGACGCGGCCGTGCAGCCCGCGCGAGCCGTCCTCGGTCGCCAGGTGCTGCATGACGCCCGTGCGCGCGATGTCGTCGAGGAGCACCAGATCCTCGTGCGTGCGCGCACCATAGAAGAGGTGCATCGGCGTCGCGCACGACGTCTTCGCCGCCACCTCGGCGTGCCACAAAAGCGGCGCCAGGCCGACGCCGCCGGCAACCAGCAGATCGGTGCGACCCGGCTCCGGCGCGGCGAACGGCTTTCCCAGCGGCCCCAACACCGAGAGCGGCGCGCCCGGCTGCGCCAGCTCGAACAGGCGCGTGCCGCGACCGATCGCCTTGACCAGCAGCTCGCAGCCGCCGTCGACGGTTCGCAAGATCGAGAACGCGCGCGGCAGCAGCGGATCGCGCCCCCACTCGCCACGCACCATCACGAATTGTCCCGGAACAGCGTTCCGAAGCGCGACCCCGCCGTCCGGGAGTGACAAACGCAACACGAAATTCCCACGCGCCAATCGACGGTTTTCGACGACGCGCGCCGTCATGTACATGGTTGCCCAGCCTAGCATGCTTTTCGGGCATACTCCGTCGCCGGGGGATTCGATGGGAAGGACGCACGCATGCGTCCGTACCATCGAGCCGTCTCAACAAACAGCGCCGACATTTTTGTTTGGCGAAGCGAGGAGAGGGGCATGAGCAATTCGAAAGCGGGTTCGATGGCGGCTTCGATGATGTGGGCCTTCGCGATTGGCTCGGGGGTGGTGGGTGTGCTGCTCGGATTTTACACGCCGGGGTTCCTGGGCTTCTTGCTCGGAATGGGGATCTTCGTCGCGGGTGGCTGGGCCGCCGTGTACATGACCTCCGCGACGACGGGGAAGGGCATCCTCGGAATGCTCGTCGGGGCGCTCGCCGCTTCGGTTGTCGGCTTCGTTCTATGGAAGATGGCAGCGTCGTCGGCGATGTCCGGCGCGGGCGGCCAGGCGTTCAACGACGCCATGGCCAAGGCGCAGGCACAGGGCGGCGCCAAGCTCACCGCCGAGCAGCAGGCGCAGATGGCGCAGCTCGGGAACGTGATGGCCGGCGGCGCCGGCGTCATCGTCGGTATCACCGCCGCCTTCTTCGGCATGCTGAAGACGTTCCTCTTCGGGATGGTCGGCTGTTTCATCGGCGGCGCCATGAAGAAGTCCGCCATCGGTACGCCGGCCGCCATGTCGAAGGCCGCCTAGTCGCTCGCAGCGTCTCCGCTACGTTCCAATCCGCAACACGCCCCACTCCGCCCCAAGCTAGCCGCCCGATTTTACCTTCGCCATCTCGTGCCTCAGGGCGTCGAGCATCGCGTCGACCTTGTCGAACTTATCGGCCTTGCCGAACGTGATCTCGCTGGCGATGGCGTTCCACTTGTCTTCCAGCACCGAGCCGTACTGGCTCTTGAACGCCGTGTACTCGCCCTTGACCGTACGGAACTTGGCCTGCACCTGATCGGGCGTGTGCGCCCTGACCGCGACGCGTGGCGGCGCCGGCGGCTTGACGGCCGTGACCTTCGGCTGCTTGACGTGCGGCCGCGGGCGATGCGGCTGCTTGTCGGCCGGCGGCGGCACCGCAATCGGATCCGGCCCGAGCGGCGTCACGACCGGCTTCAGCATCGGCGGCGGCGCGACCCGGCCCGGCGTCGGATTGTCGGGCAGGTGCGACGGGCGCCAGATCAGCGCCGCCAGCGCGCCGCCGGCGATGAGCGCCGCTACCGTGCCGGCCATGAACAGCCAGCGCCGCTGCGGATGCGCGAGCAGCTGCTCGGACGTCGGCAGACGAATCGAGCCCGACGGCTGCGGCGTCCGCGAGATGATACGGCTGATCCCCGAGGCGCGCGCGAACGTGACCGTGTGCTTGTGGGTCGCCTGATCGAGCTCGCTCTGGAACGGCGCCACGTCGACCGCCTTCATGCTGGCGACGAGGGCGTGCTCCTCGGTGATCTCGTCGCGGAAGAGCCTTTTCATGAAGTGCGCCAGGGCATCGGCGTTCATGGTCGGGTTCATCTGCATCAGCTTGACCTGGATGGCGTCGCGGAACTCCTCGGCCGTCTGGTAGCGCTCTTCCTTCTGCGACGACAAGGCGCGCATGACGATGTTGTCGAGATCGGGATCGAGCCGCGGGTCGCGCTGCGACGGCGGCTTGAACTTGCCCACCGTCACCATGCGCGCGATGGCGCGATAGTCGGCCCCATCGGGGAACGAGAAGAGGCGCTCGCCGGTCAGGAGCTCGTACAAGACCACGCCGGCGGCGTAGACGTCGGTGCGCTTGTCGACGACGCCGCCGCGAATGAGCTGCTCGGGCGCCATGTAGCCGAACTTGCCGAAGCCCATGTTCGGGTTGGTCTCGGCGATGCGGATGGCGCTCTTGGCGATGCCGAAGTCGATGATCTTGACCTCGCCTTCGAACGACACCATGACGTTGGGCGGCGAAATATCGCAATGGACGAGCGCCAGCGAGCGGCCGCTCTCGTCGGTGCGGCGGTGCGCGTAGGCGAGCCCGTTGGCCATGTCGCGCACGCAGAACAGCGCCAGGTCGGGCGGCAGCCTGGTGCGCTCTTCGCGCTGGCGCGTGATCATGCGACGCAGATCACGTCCTTCGATGTACTCGATGGCGAGGAAGTACTCGCCTTCGACCTTGCCGACCTCGAACACGGGCGCGATGTTGGCGTGCTGCAGCTTGATGGCGACCTGCGCCTCGTCGATGAAGCGCTTGATGAACTCCTGGTCGGCGACGAGGTTCGGCAGGATCTTCTTGATGATGACGAGCTTTTCGAAGCCCTGAATCTCTCCCAATTTGGCGAGAAATATCTCGCCCATGCCGCCCCGTGAGAGCCGCTTGAGGAGTAGATATCGACCGAAGACCTTGGGCAGCTCTTCTTGCGCCGCCGGCCCCGGTAAGTGAGCTACTACCGACATGTTCCCGGTCTTCCATCTTGCCTATGAAGGCGCCGTAATTCAACTGACTTCGGGCTGTGGTACAGTGGCCACAATGCGCCGGTTGGGCTTATGCGCCGCGGCTTTGCTCGTGGTGGGCTGCGGTGACCGCGGCTCGGTGACCTTCAACCTGAAGGCCCCGGAGAACCCCCTGTTCAACCCCGTCCTCCAGCCCGAGCTGGTGTCGGAGTACGACATTCGCACGGCGACGGGGATGGTGATCGGTGTCGCATCCGCCGTCCAGGGCTCGGCCCAGGGCGAAAGCGGGCTGTTGCCGCTCGGCGCCCTCATGCCCGGGGCCAGCGCGGAGGACGTGTTCGTAACCGCCCTGTCGGGTGGAAACCTGCTCGGGATGGCCCGGATCCGCGACGTGGTCATCCAATCGGGCAAAAAGGCCGCCTACGACGCCGAGCTGCGCAAGCCCCTCATCTTCGTCGGCTCCACCCTGCCGGCCGAGATCAACACCGGCAATCGCACCACCTCGGTCCAGATCCTCGATCCGGTCGCCTCGACCGACCTGGCGCGCGCGTCCAGCTCGCCGCCCATCGTCGCCGGCGGCATGACCGCGGGCGCGACCAGCTGGGACGGCCGCTTCCTCATCGTCGCCCAGGGCACGACGCTGACCGCCTTCGACAACGGCTTCGGTCGCAACGTGAGCGGCAGCTATACCCTGCCCTTCGCGCCGTCGCGGCTGCTGGTCGCGCCGCGCGACACGGCCATCGTCGCCCTCGACCCGGGGATGAGCGGCGCGATCGCGATCCTCAGCGACGTCGCCGGCTTCGCCGCCTCACCGGGCGGGGCCAGCCCGAAGATCGTGAACCTGACCGGCGCCGTCGCCCGCACCGCCGCCTTCTCGCCCGACGGCACCAAGATCTACGTCCTCACCGGCGGCCCGTCGGCCGACCCGTGCAGCCCGGGCGCGATGCCGGCGGCCAACGCCATCCAGGTCTTCTCGCTCGACGGCTCGAGCATCGGCAGCTTCGCCCTCGGCGGCTTCGCCAGCGACATCGCCGTCGATCCGCAGAGCGGCATGATCATCATCGCCGACGTGGCCGGCAAGCAGATCTCGACGCTCGACGTCGCCTCGGGCGTGACCAGCCCGGTGCTGGGCAGCCTCACCTGCCCGAGCGCGGTGCGCGTGGTCAACGGCGTCATCTTCGCCGTCACCAGCGACCGCGACACCTCGCTGCCCAACGCCTTCGTGCTCAAGCGCATCCCGCTCAAGGGCGGCGCCGCCGTCGTCGCCACCGCGTTCCAGGGTCCGCAGTACGAGATCCCGATCGACTCGACGCCGTCGCCCAACGGCAACATCCAGACGGCCACGCTGCCGGTGCGGCCGGTGTCGATCCAGGCCTACGAGCTGGCCATCACGCCCGACGGCAGCCGCGCGCAGTTCGCCACCCGCGCCCACTACAAGGAGGTGAACACCAAGTTCACCTTCTCGCAGGAGGACTGCACGGCCAACTTCGACATCATCGAGTACGGGCTGTACGCGGTCGACCTGCGCACCGGCAACGCATCGTATGCGCAGCGCTCGAAGCTGGTGCAGTCGCCGGCGGGCGGCACCAAGTGCGTCGATTGCTCGATCACCATCTTCGGCTCGACCCAGCATCAGTACGCCGACTGTGACTCGGTCGCGGGGGATCGCCCCGCGGGATTGGCAGCCTCCTTCGGACAATGAGAGCGGCGCTCGTTCTGACGCTGTTGTGCGCGACGGTCGCGCATGCCGAGGAGACCAGACGCACCGTCGCGGTGCTCGAGTATCGCGCCGGCGCCAAGGGCGCGCGTGACATCGGGATGCGGCTGGCGCGGCTGCTTCGCGAGACGGCGGCGGTCAACGTCATCGACGCGGCCGAGGCGCGGCGGCGGATTCCGAAGGTCGATGGCGAGGTCGCCAAGTGTGGCGGCGAGGCGATGTGCGTCGGGGTCATCGGCGAGCAGCTCGGCGCCAACGAGGTGCTGCTCATCGGCGTCTCGCAGCTCGGCGATCTGATCATCGCGCTCCAGCGCATCGACGCCAAGCGCGGCGAGGCGGGGGCGCGCATGGCCGAGTCGCTGCCGATCGACGCCGAGATCAAGGACGAGCAGGTGCTCGGGTGGCTGAAGCAGCTGTTCCCGCCGGAGACCTTTCGCCGCTACGGGTCGATCGCCGTCGACGCCGACCAGGCCGGCGCGAGCGTGACGCTCAACGGCGAGGCGTCGGGCAAGACGCCGCTCGGGAGCGCCATCAAGGTTCGCGCGCCGGCGACCTACAAGCTCAGGCTCGAGAAGAGCGGGTTCATGCCGTTCCAGGCGCGCGTCGACGTGCTGCCCGACGCCAACGTCGAGGTGCACGCCACACTGGTCCGGGAATCGAAAGACGCGGCCTGGTACAAGCGCTGGTACGTGTGGGCCGCGATCGGCGGCGTGCTGGCGGCAGGCGGCGCGGCGACGGCGATCTATTTCGGCACGCGCACGGAGTCGACGCCTCTCGGATTCGTCCACCGTCCGTGACGCCGCGATGGTAGTGGCGCTGATCTCGGATCTGCACGGCAATGCGCTGGCGCTCGACGCGGTGGTCGACGATGCCGCGCGCGCGGGCGCCAGTCGCATCGTCTGCCTCGGCGACGTGGCGACGCTCGGGCCCGAGCCGCACGCGGTGCTGGCGCGGCTCTCTGCGCTCGGTTGCGCCTGCATCGTGGGCAACCACGACGCGTTCCTGCTCGATGCCGAGCTGATTCGCAAGTACACCGAAGCGCCGCCGGTGGTGGACGCGGTCGACTGGTGCCGGGCGCAGCTCTCGGCCGCGGAGCTCGACTTCGTGCGCAGCTTCGTGCCGACGCTGACGGTGCCGCTCGGCGGCGACGCGACGCTGTTCTGCTATCACGGCACGCCGCGATCGAACATGGAGGACCTGTTGGCGACGACGCCGGCGGCGCAGCTCGACGAGATGGTGGCGGGTCAGGCGGCGACGGTGATGGCCGGCGGCCACACGCACCTGCAGATGCTGCGGCAGCATCACGGCACCTTGATCGTCAATCCCGGGTCGGTGGGGCTGCCGTTCGTGAAGCACGAGGGCGGCGGGCCGCCGACGCTCATGGCGCACGCCGAGTACGCCATGGTCGAGGCCGACGGCAGCGGCCGCGTCGAGGTGCGGCTGCGCCGTGTGCCGCTCGACAAGGCGGCGCTGCGCGACCAGGCGGCGGCGTGCGCATTTCCGCTCCGCGAGTACCTGGTCGCGCAGTACAGCTGACGCGCAGTGCAGCTGACGCGCAGTGCAGCTGACGCGACGTACAGCGACGCGCCCGATCAGCCCGCGAGCTGCCGGGCGGTCTCGGCGAGCTCGATGCGCCCCCGCGTCGGCGTGCCGCGGAACGCGATGTGCCCGCTGTTGAGCCCCGCGTACATCTCGCGGAACAGCGCCGCCAGCTTGGGCTTGAAGCCCGCCTGCTCGAGCGCCGGCACGATGGCCTCGTCAGGCACCGCCACCACCTGAAGCGTCTTGCCGAGCGCCCCGCCGAAGATGGTTGCCACCTCCTCCGGCGTGTAGTCGCGCGGGCCGGCCAGCTCGATCACCTTGGGCGCCTTGACGCCGTCGATGAGCGCCTCGGCCGCGACGCGCCCGATGTCGGCCGTCGCCACCATGGCCACCGGCCGACCGAGCGCGATCATGGCGGGCAGGATGGCGTTCGACTTCATCGGCGCCACCACGCCCGCCCAGTTTTCCTGGAAGTAGGCGGCGCGCAAGAACGTGGCCGCCTGCGCCGCGCGACCGAGCTTCTCCTCGGCGCGATGCGCGATCCTGATCGGCCCCGTTCCCTCGGCGCGATCGGCGCCCACCGACGAGAGCAGCACTACGTGCTTCGGCCGCGCCCCCTCGATCGCCTGCGCCCACGCATCGACGACGCGCCCCTGCGCGGCTTGGGGATCATCCGCTCCGACCGCGGGCGGGATGAGCGCATAGACACCATCGGCGCCGGCGAGCGCCTTTTGCAGCGCCGCCGCGTCGTCGAGAGAAGCGACCGCCACCTCGGCGCCGCGCCCCTGCCACGCCGCGCCCTGCTTGGCGTCGCGCACGACGACGCGAACCTGGTGACCGCGCTCGAGCAGCGTCGACGCGACGACCGAACCGGTACGACCCGAAACTCCGGCGATGACGAACATGAAGGCCTCCTGGGGTGTGAAACCGTTGACGCCTTCGAAGATGCGGCCGCCCTCGTCATTTGCCCAACTCATAGTCATCATCCATCATCATGAATACCGTGCATGTCGAGGCGTTCGACCTCAACCTCCTCCTCGCGTTCGAGGCGCTCTGGGCCGAGCGTCACGTCACGCGCGCCGCCGCCCGCGTCGGCCTCACGCAGTCGGCGATGAGCCACGCGCTCGGCCGCCTGCGGGCGCAGCTCGACGATCCGCTCTTTCAGCCCACGCCGCGCGGGCTGCAGCCGACGGCGCGCGCCCACGCACTTGCGCCGCCGCTCGGCGAGGCGCTGGCGCTGGTACGCGGCGCGGTCGCCACGCAGGCGCCCTTCTCGCCCAAGGAGCTGCGCCGCACCTTCACCATCGGCACCACCGATTACGGCGAGCTGGCGTTCGTGGCGCGCTTGATGGCGCGCCTGGTGCGCGAGGCGCCCGACGTGCGCCTCTCCATCCGCCCCGTCGCCAACATCGGCGGAAGCGAGCTGCTCTCCGGCGAGCATGACCTCGTCCTCGGCGTCGGCAGGCCCCAGACGTCGGGGGTGCGCGCCGAGCTGCTCTTCGTCGATTCGTTCGTGTCGCTCCTGCGCGCCGGCCATCCGGCGACGCGGCGCCCGCTGACGCTCGAGCGCTTCCTCGCCCTCTCGCACGTCCTGGTCTCGCCGCAAGGCACCGGGGAGTCGCAGGTCGACGCGGCGCTTCGCGAGCGCGGCCGCTCCCGCCGCGTGGTGCTGCGCATCCCGCACTTCCTCGCCGCGCCGCACGTCGTCGCCGAGAGCGACTGCATCATCACGCTGCCCGAGCGGGTGGCGCGCACCGTCGCTGCGCGCCATGGTCTCGTCATCCGGCGCACGCCGCTGGCGCTACCGACCTTCTCGTTCAGCCAGTTCTGGCACGCCCGCAACGACGCCGATCCGGGACACCAGTGGCTGCGCCGGACGCTGGCGGCGGTGGCTACACCGGCGTCGAAAGCTCGAGCAGCATGACGATGGCGTCCTCGTTGTCCTCGACGTAGTAGTTCGGCCGCACACCGACGGGACGGAAGCCGTACTTGCCGTAGAGCCGGATGGCGCCCGCGTTGGAGCGGCGCACCTCCAGCGTCACGTAGCGACACTTGTGGCGATTGGCAAACGCGATCACATGCTCGAGCAGGCGCGAGGCGTGCCCGTTGCGCCGTGCCTCCGGATGCGCCGCCACGTTGAGCACGTGGACCTCGTCGCGCACGAGCCAGTAGTTCACGAACGCCAGCACCGCGGTATCGCCGCGCCGCTCCTTGAGCACGTCGACGTGCGCCCAGTCGCGGTCGAGCTCCTCGACGAAGACCTGGCGCGACCAGGGCGCGCGAAACGAGTGGCGCTCGATCTCCATGATGTCGTCGAGGTCGTCGGCCTTCATCGGCACGATCTCGAATCGCCGCTGCCGCTCGCGCGTGGCCACTACCGCACGTCGCCCTTGTCGACAACGGGCCTGAGCGCCGACTGCCGCACCGACTCTTCGTTGAAGCCGGGCTCGATGTAGATGCGGCGCAGGTGCGGCACCGCCTCGCGCAGCGCCGCCTCGATCTCGTTGATGCGCATCTCGAGCGTGCGCGTGTCGAGGTTGCCGATGAAGCGCACCTTGATGGCGGCGATGACCTCCTCGGGCGCCATGTGCATCGTGCGCAGGTGGACCAACTCCACGACGTCGCGATTGGCGGTGACGATGGCGCGAATCTTGGCCTCGTCGACGTCGTTGACGCTCTGGCCGATGAGCAGGCTCTTGGTGTCGCGCGCCAGCATGAAGGCCACGCCGCCGAGCGCCAGCCCGACGACGATGGAGGCGATCCCGTCCCAGACCACGTTGCCGGTGACGCGGCTCAGGTAGATCCCGGCCAGCGCCACGAAGAGACCGAAGAGCGCCGCCAGATCCTCGAACAGCACCGTCATCACCGTGGGGTCGCGCGTCTCCTTCAGCGTGCGCCGAACGCCGCGTCCGGCGCGGATGTGGCGGAACTCCTTCATGGCGACGGCGAACGAATAGCTCTCGAGGAGCACCGACACGCTGAGGACGATATAGGCCCAGCGCGGATCGCCGATCTCGTGCCCGGGGTCGTTGCGGTGCAGGATCTTCTCGACGCCCTCGTGGACGCTGAAGCCGCCGCCGACGGAGAAGATGCACAGCGCCACCATGAAGGCCCAGAAATAGGTCTCGGGCCCATAGCCGAACGGATGCTCGCGATCGGCCGGCCGCGCGCTCTTGCGCATGCCGATGAGGAGGAAGATCTGGTTGGCGGTGTCGGCCAGCGAATGGCAGGCCTCGGCCAGCATGGCGCTCGAACGCGAAAAGTACGAGGCGATGAACTTGAAGATGGCGATCAGCGTGTTGACGGCGAGCGCCGCGACCACGACGCGCATCCCGCCATGTCCACTGCTCTCCGGTTCGGCCACGCCGCGATCCTAAACGTCGGGGCGATCGATGGCAACGACGAGACGACGCCACAGCTCGTCGATGCCGTCGCCCTCGGTCGCCGAAACCGCGATGACCGGGAAGCCGAGCGCCTTCTTGATCTTCTCCATGGCCGGCTTGCGCTCGTGCTTGGACAATTTATCGGCCTTGGTCATCACTGCGATCACGAACACGCCGCGCTGTTGCACGTATTTCAGGATCTCGGTCTCGTCGAGGCCCATGTCGCGCCGCGGATCGACGAGCAGCACCATGACGCGCAAGGAGCCGCGCTCGGTCAGGTACTGGTCGACGAAGGGCAGCCACTTCTCGCGCTCCGCCTTCGAGACCTTGGCGTAGCCGTAGCCGGGGAGATCGACGAAGTAGATCTCCTTGCGCTCGCCGGGCGCGCGGCCGCCTTCGGGGGCGATCTCGACCCGGAAGAAGTTGATGAGCCGGGTGCGACCGGGGGTCGAGCTGGTGCGGACCAGGCCGCGCCGCTGCATGAGCGCGGCCATAAGTGTCGATTTGCCAACGTTGGACCGGCCGGCGAAGCCGATCTCGGGCGGCCCCTCCGCCGGCCAGCCGGCACCGGTGTCCTTATCGACGGCGGAAGTGAGGAACTCTGCGGCGAGCACCTTCATCGTCCTTTTGTTACTATCACGGTGAGCGCATGCGCGTGATCGGATTGACGGGAGGAATCGCCAGCGGCAAGTCGACAGCCGCTCGCACGCTGGCGGAGCTGGGGGCACGCATCGTCGATGCCGACCAGGTGGCGCGCGACGTGGTCGCGCCGGGCCAGCCCGCGCTCGGCGAGATCGTGCGCTCGTTCGGTCGCGAGATGCTGCAGCCCGACGGCACGCTCGACCGGAAGAAGCTCGGCGCCGTCATCTTCGCCGACCCGGAGAAGCGGCGCACGCTCAACGCCATCACGCATCCGCGCATCGCCCTCGAGACCCAGGTGCGGCTCGGCAAGCTGCGCGAAGAGGGTGTGCCCGTGGCCGTCTACGAAGCGGCGCTGCTCGTCGAGAACGGCGCCCACAAGGCGCTCGACGGCCTCATCGTCGTCGCCTGCGACGAGGCGACCCAGCTGCGCCGGCTGGTCGGGCGCGACGGCTACACCGAAGCGGAGGCGCGGTCGCGCATCGCCGCGCAGGCGCCGGTGGCCGAAAAGATTGCAGCAGCGACGTGGGTGGTGGATACGAGCGGCCCGCTGGTCGACACCAGACGGGAGCTCGGGCGGGTGTGGGAGGAGATCCTTTCCAAGCGATGAGCTCGAACGGGAGTAACGGAACGCCGACGCACGACATCTCTCTGGTGACGGGTTTTCCCGCCTTCACCGCGCGTCGGCTCGTCGAGCGCCTGCTGGCCAAGACGGCGGACGATCACGTCTACATCCTCGCCCGCGACAAGTTTCGCGACGCGGCGACCGAGTTCCTGGCGTCCTTGCCGCCGTCGTCGTCGGCGCGCGCCAAGATCATCGAAGGCGACGTCGCCGACATGGATCTCGGGCTGGCCGGCGGCGACTACAAGGCGCTGGCCGCCGAGATCACGGCCATCCACCACACCGCCGCCGTCTACTATCTCGGCGCCAAGAAGGAGCTGGTCGAGCGCGTCAACGTCGACGGCACGCGTACCATGCTGGAGCTGGCCGGCGACTGCGCGCGCCTCCGCCGCTTCACGCACTGGTCGACGTCGCAGGTCTCGGGCGCGCGCTCGGGCGTGATCCTCGAGGAGGAGCTCGACTGCGGCCAGCGCTTCCGCAACGTCTACGAGGAAACCAAGTTCCGCGCCGAGCGCATGGTGCGCGAGGCGGCTCGCCGGCTGCCGATCACCATCTTGCGGCCGGGGATCATCGTCGGCGATTCCAAGTCGGGCGAGATCGACAAGTTCGACGGGCCCTACTACCTCCTCGTGCTCATCGTCTCGTCGCCCATCGACGTGCACCTGCCGCTGCCGGGGCGCGGCTCGTCGCCGCTCAACCTCGTGCCCATCGACTACGTCGTCGAGGCGGCGATTGCGCTGTCCCGCGATCCGCGCGCCGCCGGCGGCACGTTTCATCTCACCGATCCGGCCCCCTTCTCGGCGCGAACGGTCTACGAGCTGGTGGCGCAGCGCGCCGAGAAAAAGGCGCCGCGCGGGGTGATCCCGACGGGGCTGGCGCGCGCGCTCCTCAAGGCGCCCGGGCTCGAGCGGCTGGCGCGGGCACCGCTCGCCTTTCTCGAGGCGTTCAATCACCTGGCGCTCTACAACTGCCGCCACACGTTGACGCTCTTGTCGGGCGATCCGTGGCACGTGCGCTGCCCGCCGTTCGACTCCTATGTCGACCCGCTCGTGCGCTACGTGCGCGAGGTGCAGGCGCGCAAGAAGCAGGCGCGCGACGACGAGGCGGTCGACCCGCTCGACATGGCATGAAGGAAACGACGCTGGCATGCCTTCTGCTCGTCGCAGCAACCGCGGCGGCCCAGGGCCCGGTGTCGCCGCCGGGCGCCGCCTCGCGCGACAACGTCGACATCGCCAAGGCGCACTACGCCACCGGCGAAGCCTACTACCAGCATGGCGACTTCGCCGACGCGGCGCGCGAGTTCGAGGAGGCCTACCGCCTCTCGGGCAAAGCGCCGCTGCTCTACAACATGGGCAAATCGTACGACGGTGGCAGCGATTTTTCGCGCGCGCTCGAGGCCTATCGCCGCTTCCTCGGTCAGACCACCGTCGACAACGCCGACCGCTCGTTTGCCGCCAAGCGCGTCGAGGTCCTGCAGACGCTGGTCGGCAGGATTTTCGTCGAGGCGCCCGTCGACGGCTCGGCCGTCGCCGTCGACGGCAAGCCCGCGGGCACGACCCCGCTCCCCACCGCGCTGGTCGTCAATCCGGGCCGCCATCAGCTCGAGATCTCGCACGAGGGCTACGCCACGTTCCGCACCGGCGTCGACGTCGGCGTGGGCGGCAGCACCACCGTCGCCGCCAAGCAGCCGGACAACGTCAAGGTCGTGACCATCACCCAGCCGGGCGTCCGCGAAAAAGACAAGCCGATCTACAAGAAGTGGTGGTTGTGGACCGCCGTCGGTGGCGCAGTCCTGGCAGCGGGCGTCATCACCGCGGTGGTGGTGACCTCGAGCTCCTCTGACAGCGGGCTGCCGACGGTGCAGCTGCCGCAGGTGCGTTGATGAAGCGCGTGCTCCTCGTTCTGGCGCTGGCAGTGGCAGTGGGCGGCTGCGGCAACAACGAGCTGACCCTCAAGTACAGGCTCGTCGGCATCACGCCGGCGGACGTGGTGCGCGTCGAGACCCGCGTCGATGTCGACGCCTCCGACCCGCGCGCCTTCTACGTCGACCAGCCCTATCGACAGGTCGCCACCGGCGTCGGCTACGAGGTGCGCGACTTCGAGGCCAGCGGCAAGAAGACGCTGCTGGTCACGCACGACGCGACGCTCGGCTTCGTCTTCGCCGACACCTTCGAGTTCCGCCTCCTGCCGCCGGTCAACGGCGCCGCCCCGCCGCTGTCGATCGTCGCGCGCGCCGTCGGCGTCAGCGACATGATCGGCCAGACCACGCCCATCGCCGGCAAGTTCGCCAAGAACGCCAAGCTCACGATCGACCTCGCAGATCAGCGCTGCGGCGCCATGTCGTGCGACGCCAACGACCTCTGTTGCGCCGGTGCGTGCGCGGCGGTGCAGAGCGACGCCGTCAACTGCGGCGCCTGTGGCAAGAGCTGCGCTCCGACGGGCGACAGCTGCTCGGGCGCCACCTGCCGCTGCGCCGGCGGCTCCGCGTGCGCCAGCGGCTCGAACTGCTGCGGCGGCATCGGCTGCGTCGATCTCAAGTCCGATCCGTTCCACTGCGGCGCCTGCGACAAGGCTTGCTCGCCCGGCGAGAGCTGCGTCGCCGGCGCCTGCAAGTGCGGCTCGGGCGGCGCCTGTACCGGCCCCACCGCCGTCTGCTGCGCCGACGGCAGCTGCTCACTGTCGGGCACCTGCACCTGCGGCGGCACCGTCTGCAACTTTCCCGACATCTGCTGCGGCGGCACCTGCGTCGATGCGCGCAGCTCCAACGCCCACTGCGGCGCCTGCAACCGAGCCTGCTCCGCACCGCTCGCCTGCGCCAACGGCGCCTGCGCCTGCAACGGCGTCATCTGCGCCAGCGGCGACACCTGCTGCGGCTCCGGCTGCGTCAACACCTCCGACGATCCCAACAACTGCGGCGCCTGCGGCAAGCAATGCCGCGCCGGCGAAGTGTGCGGCGCCGGCCAGTGCCTCTGCGGCGCGACGGCGTGCGGCCCCGGCGAGCTCTGCTGCGGCGCCACCTGCGTCAAGCAGTCGGTCACCAACTGCGGCAGCTGCGGCCACGTCTGCAAATCGGGCGAGCAGTGCAACGCCGGCGGCACGGCCGGCGCCGTCGCCAGCGCCTGCAGCTGCAACGGCAACAGCCCGTGCGTCGGCAACCAGCTGTGCTGCGCGCCCAGCTCGCCGGGCGGCGCCGGCTGCTTCGATCCATCGAGCGATCCCAAGCACTGCGGCGACTGCGCGACGGTGTGCCCGTCGGGCCAGGGCTGCGTCACCGGCCACTGCACGCCGACGCCCTGCAGCCCACCCTGCACCAACGGCAACACGTGCAACGGCGGCAACTGCCGCTGCAACGGCTCGGGCGACTGCAAAGGGTCCGACACCTGCTGCGGCGACGGCTGCCACGATCTGTCGTCGGACCCGAAGAACTGCAACATGTGCGGCCACGCCTGCGGCAACGGCGAATTCTGCTGCAAGGGCGTCTGCACCAAGCCCAGCAACGAGAACTGCACCGGTTGCGGCGCGGCCTGCAGCAACGGCAACTGCTGCGCCTGCCCCAACCGCACACCGAGCTGCACCGGCCTCTGCGTCTGCCTCTGAGAAGGCGCTAGTGTCTCGAGTCGAAATCCGCGCGGCAGCCGAAGGCTGGCGGATTTCCGGCGCGGGACACTAGGGCTGGAGGAGCAGGCGGCGCAGGTAGCTGATGTGGAGCGCCTGATCGAGCTTGACGGCCAGGCGATCGAGATCCGCCTTGTGGCGCAGCGCCTCGAGCGAGGCGTCGAGCCCGACCAGCGCACCGACGGCACGCTTGCCGATGCGCACCGGCAGGATGATGCCGAGCGCCTCTTTCGCCGCGCCGAGCGGTTGCGCCAGCGCGCCGAGATCGGCGGCGTAGAGTCGCCCCACCCACGCCTCGCCGCTGGCGAGCGCGCGCGCCACGACCGGCGCCTCCTCGAGGGTGACGTTGAGCCCGCGCAGCATCTGCGCGTCGACGCCGACGCCACGCCAGCCGCCGAGCAGCCCGTTGCGCAACAGGAACACCGCCAGCCGCTGCACATCCTGCGCGACGAAGCGCTGCGCGACGTCGAAGATGGCGTCGTCGGAGGTGGCGGCCACGAGCTGCGACGACAGCTCCTTCATCGGCATGCGGCCGACCGGCGCCGCCGGGCGATCGGTCTCGTCGTCGAGATAGCCGGCCAGCGCCTCGACGTCGACCTTCGGCCCGCCGGAGCCGTACGTGTTCCACACCGGCGCGTCGGCTCCGGGTAGCGGCGGCGGCCCCACCGGCGTCTTGGGCGCGTCGATCTTGAGGAGGTCCGAAGCGCCGGTTCGCACCTGCACCACGCGCGGTCGGCGCTGCACCTTGTAGTGCCGCTCGAGCGCGTACTGGATGAGGAGCTCGGGCGCGACCATCGGGCGCACCGGCCGATTGGTCGCCTTGGCCAGCTCGTTGATGGCCGTCTGGTCGGTCGGATCGGCCATCGCGATCCACAGCTTTCCCGCGTCTTCGCGCACCGGCACGGCGCGCATGCGCTCGGCCAGCTTCGGCGACAGGAGCTTGAGCGTCTTTTCGTCGACGCGATCGAGCTGCGCCGCCGTCGCCGACGGGATGTTCAGCTGACGCGCGAGGATCGAGGCCAGGGTCTTCTCGTCGACGAGACCGAGCTCCACCAGGTTGGTGCCGAGCCGACCGCCATGCTCGCGCTGGTGCGACAGCGCGTCGGAAAGCTGCTGGCGATCGATGGCGCCGGCTTCAACCAGGAGATCGCCGATGCGACGCAGGCTACTCATCGCGGTCTCCGCTGCTACGCCAGCGCGCGCAGCCCTTCACGATCGGCCAGAATCACCTTGCGCCCCTCGGTCTGGATGAGCCCCTTGCGCTTGAACTGCGACAGCGTCAGCGACACCGTCTCGCGCGTGGAGCCGATGAGGTTGGCCATCTCCTGATGCGTAATCTTGAGCGAGACGAGTATGCCGCGGCTGTCGTCGACACCGTACTCGGCGGCGAGCCGCAAGAGCAGCTCGGCCAGCTTGGCGTTGACGTCCTTGAAGATCAGCTGCTCGATCTTATTCTCGACGTCGCGGCGGCGCGTGGCGACGATCTTGGTCAGCCGGAAGCCGATGATGCCTTCCTTCTGCACGATCTTCTCGAACTCGGCGCGGTCGATCTCGGAGATGAGCGCGTTCTCCATCGCTTCGGCCATCTCTTCGCGCGGACCGCCGTCGATCATGACCAGCTCGCCGAAGATCTCGCCGGGGCCGCGATAGGCCAGGGTCAGCTCCTTGCCGTCTCGGGTGACCTTGGAGATCTTCACGCGGCCGCCGTTGACGAAAAAGACCGACTGGCCGGGGTCGCCTGGGAGATAGACCACCTGGCGGCGTCTAACTTCTTTGAGCTCGACGCACTGGACCAGCTTGTGGATGGTGTCGTGCGAAACGTCTTGGAACAGCGGGATTTTCTTGATGTACCAGAGCGCCCGCTTCTCGTCCTGCGCCATAATGTAGTTAGCCTAACAAATGAGTCTACGAGGCGCAATCGGTATTGTCGCCAACGGATCTTGCCCGAATGTTAAGGGCGGCAACTCAGAGCATGCTGCGCGTTGTAGGCGGCCAGGGCGCGTTCGCGCTCCCGGTCGGACCGCGTCAGGAGGACCGCACCCGCCACGATTCCGCCGGCGCCGATGACCGTCAGGATGGCGCCGCCGGCGATGGAGCCGTCCTGGTGATCGGCGATGCCGTAGCCGAGGAGCGCGACGCCGGGAGCGAACAGCACCGGCCCAAGGACGAGCGCGCCGATGCCGATCCATTGATCGAGCTGCGAGCGCGCGGCGAGCGTGCGCGCGTCGTTGACGTCCGCCACGGCGGAGAGCAGATCGTCGCCCGGCACGCGATGGCCGCCGCGAATGAGCTGATAGTCGGAGGCGATGGCGTGCGGGCGGCCGACCTCGTACAGACAGGGCAGATCCTGCGCCCTCTCGCTGCGGATCGGAGCGGCACAACCGCCGGTGGCAGCTACGACGACGAGGACGAGGACGCGCATCGTCCCGATTTTATCAGGAGCGCGCCGATTCCGCTCGTCGCCATCGCGATGGCGACCGGAGCGAGCGTCGCCGGCGGCGTGTCGTAGCCGAAGTGCATGGCAACGAGGACCCCGGCGTTGTTGGCGAAGTGAAACGCGACCGACGGGAGGAGCGCGCCCGACCAGGCGCGCACGCCGCCAATGAGGAGCCCGCCCATCATCGCCGGCACGAAGCGGTAGATCGAGCCGTGGTAGAGCCCGAAGATCACCGAGGTCGACAGCAGCGTCGCCGCTACGCCGAGGCGCTTCTCGAGCGCGCCCCACAGGACGCCGCGAAAGAGCAGCTCCTCGGCCACCGCCGGCACCAGCGCCAGCGCCAGCAGATCGATCACGATCGGTCGTGCGCCGCTCGGCGGAATGACCATGCGCTGCAGCGACTCGCGCAGCGCGGCCGGCGTGGGCCACAGCCGCTCGATCGACGGCTCGATGCCCGACGCCACGAGATAGAATGCGCCGGCCCCGGCGAGGAGCGCCCCGACGATCGCGAGCCACGGGCGCCACGCCGCCGCACCATCGAAGGGCCGCGCCAGGCCGAGCAGCGGCGGGCGCACGCGCCGCAACCACACCAGCAGCGCCACCGGCAGGAGCACGCAGCCGAGCTCCGCCAGCACCGTGCCGCCGAGGCCGCGCGCCGACCAGGCCGCGCCGAAGCTGGCCAGCGCGGCGAAGGTGAGCGCCGTCAGCGCCAGCGCCTCCCAGACCGAGATTGCTCCCGTCGCCAGCGCGGCGCGCGCGAACGGGCCGGTCGGACGCGGCGCGGGATTAGAAGTCGGCAGGCTCACGCGCCCGAGGGTAGCTGGTCAGGCCGTCGGCGCAAACAGCGCCAGCACCAACCCGACCCAACCCGCCAGCCACAGCATCACCAACCCTGGCGCGACCGCCTGATCCCAGCGCAGCTCGCGAACCAGGTGCCACAACGCATGCTCGAACCCCGTGCGGTGCATCTCGTCCTCCTCATCGTCTAACCGTCAAAGCAGAGTTTGATGGTTATGAGAATAACGTTGCCGTCTAACCGGTCAATGGCTATTTTGACGGTTATGGGAATGGACTTGAGCTGGGCGGATTTAGTGGGCGGGCGCCTCTGTCTCGACTTCGTGAACACGGTAGGCAGCCGGCTGCGCGCCGAGCCGCCGCCCAACGAGCACCTGAACGATTACGCGTCACTGGTCGCGTGGGCCGGGCACGCCGGGGCCATCGACGAGCCGCTCGGCAAGAAGCTGGCGCGGAAGGCGTCGGCGCATCCGCGCGAAGCGGCGGCGATCGTCGAAGAGGCGAAGTCACTGCGCGAGGCGCTCTACCGCACCTTCCTCGCCGCCGCCGAGGATCGACCGCCCGCGGCCGCCGACCTCGCTCGCTTCAACGCGCACTGGGCGCGCGCCGTCGCCGCGCCGCGCATCCTGTTCGGCGACGACGGTTGGGCGGTCGACTTTGCGCGTGGTGACGCGCTCACGGCGCCGCTCGATCCCGTCCTGCGCTCGGCGGCCGAGCTGCTCCTCGCCGACGACCGCTACCGCGTGCGGCTGTGCGAATCGGACGACGGCTGCGGCTGGCTCTTCATCGACCAGACCAAGAGCCGCACGCGACGCTGGTGCGACATGAAAGTGTGCGGCAACCGCGCCAAGGCGCGCCGCCACTACGCGCGCCAAAAAGGTTAGCGGCCAGCCCTCTGCGAGAGCGCCGCGGCAGCGCTCGCGCGACGCGGTGCAGGCGTACCGGTGCGCGGCGTTGTAGGTGGCGATGGCGAGATCACCCCGGCGACCCCGAGCGCCGTGAGCGCGCCGCCGACCGCCGGCGTGCTTTATTCAGAGTACTTTTTTGAGGTACGTGCCGGTATGCGAGGTCTGCGAGCGCGACACGTCGTCGGGCGTACCCTGCGCGACGATGTTGCCGCCGCCGTCGCCGCCCTCGGGTCCAAGGTCGATGACGTAATCCGCGGTCTTGATGACGTCGAGGTTGTGCTCGATGACGATGACCGTGTTGCCCTGCTCGACCAGCTCGTTGAGCACGGTGAGGAGCTGCTTGATGTCGTCGAAGTGCAGGCCCGTCGTCGGCTCGTCGAGGATGTACATCGTGCGGCCGGTGCCCTTTTTGGCCAGCTCCTTGGACAGCTTGATGCGCTGCGCCTCGCCGCCCGACAGCGTCGTGGCCGACTGTCCGAGCCCGATGTAGCCGAGCCCGACGTCGCGCAGCGTCTCGAGCTTCTGCCGGATCTTGGGCACGTGCTGGAGGAACTCGGCCGCCTGCGTGACCGTCATGTCGAGGACGTCGGCGATCGAGGCTCCCTTGTAGCGCACCTCGAGGGTCTCGCGGTTGTAGCGCCTCCCCAGACAGGCCTCGCACTCGACGTAGATGTCCGGCAAAAAGTGCATCTCGATGCGCAGGATGCCGTCGCCCTGGCATGCCTCGCAGCGGCCGCCCTTGACGTTGAACGAGTAGCGCCCCGCCTTGTAGCCGCGTGCCTTGGACTCGGGCAGCGCGGCGAACAGATCGCGGATGTGCGTGAAGACGCCCGTGTACGTGGCGGGATTGGATCGCGGCGTGCGGCCGATGGGCGACTGGTCGATGTCGACGACCTTGTCGATGTGATGGAGCCCCTCGATGGCGTCGTGATCGCCCGGCTGCAGCTTGGCGTGATGCAGCCGCTGCTTGAGCGCCGGCAGGAGCGTGTCGATGACGAGCGATGACTTGCCCGAGCCGCTCACGCCTGTGACGCAAGTGAGCACACCGACGGGGAAGCGCACCGTCAGGTTGCGCAGGTTGTGCGCCCGCGCCCCCTTGATGGCGATGTACTTGTTACCCGACTGCCGGCGACTCTTCGGAACATCGATGCGCTTGCGACCCGAGAGATAGGCGCCGGTGAGCGACGCCGTCGAGCTCATGATGTCCTCGGGCGTTCCCGACGCCACGATGCGCCCGCCGTGCACGCCCGCGCGCGGCCCCATGTCGACCACGTGATCCGCCGCCATGATGGTCTCTTCGTCATGCTCGACGACGATGACGGTGTTGCCGAGGTCGCGCAGCTTCTGCAGCGTGCCGAGCAGGCGCGCGTTGTCGCGCTGATGCAGCCCGATCGACGGCTCGTCGAGGATGTAGAGCACGCCCACCAGCGACGAGCCGATCTGCGTCGCCAGCCGGATGCGCTGCGCCTCGCCGCCCGACAGCGTCGCCGAGGTGCGGTCGAGCGTCAGGTACTGCAGCCCGACGTTGACGAGGAAGTTCAGCCGCTCGGTGATCTCGCGCAAGATGCGCTCGGCGATCGTCTTCTCGCGCGTGGTCAGCTCGAGCTTGGCGAAGAACTGGTGCGCATCGCGGATCGGCAGCGACGTCAGCTGGTGGATCGGCTGATCGCCGACCTTGACGAAGCGCGCCTCCTTGCGCAGACGCGTGCCTTTGCACTCGTCGCAAGGTGACCGGTTCATGTAGCGATGGAACTCTTCGTAGGCGGCCTCGAAGCCGTCCTCTCCGCCGCGATTGCCCTCTTCGCGACGACGGCGCTCGTACTCGTGCAGGCGGCGCTCGAGGTTGGCCAGCACGCCCTCGAACTCCTTCTTGAACTTATGCCGCGTGCCGCCCTTCTCGAAGTAGAAGTCGACCTCGTCGGAGCCCGAGCCCTCCATGATGATCTTGCGGTGCTCGGGCGACAGCTTGGCCCACTGCGCGTACATGTCGATCTTGTAATGGGCGGCGACCGCCTCGAGGATCTGCTGGAAGAAGGGTGCATTGCGCTTCTCCCATGGATCGATGGCGCCCTCGCGCAGCGACGTCTCTTCGTTGGGCACGATGAGGTCGGGATCGAAGAAGAGCTTGGCGCCGATGCCGTCGCAATTGGGGCAGGCGCCGTGCGGGTTGTTGAACGAGAACATGCGCGGCGTGATCTCGGGATAGGAGACGCCGCAGGCAATGCAGGCGAACTTCTCCGAGAACAGCATGTCGCCGCCGTCGTCGTCGAGGACGGGCGAGACCTTCACGATGCCCTCGGCCAGCTTGAGGCCGAGCTCCAGAGAGTCGGTCAGCCGCTGGCGGATGTCGGGCTTGACCGCGAGGCGATCGACGTAGACCTCGATGGTGTGCTTCTTGTTCTTGTCGAGCTTGATCGGATCGCCGAGATCGTGGAGCTCGCCGTCGACGTTGACGCGGACGAAGCCCTGCTTCTTGAGCGACTCGAGCTCTTTTTTGTACTCACCTTTGCGGTCGCGGACGATCGGCGCCAGCACGCTGAAGCGCGTGCCTTCGGGCAGCTCGAGCACGCGGTCCACCATCTGCTGCACGGTCTGCGAGGCGATGCGCTGGCCGCAGTTGTAGCAGTGGACCACGCCGATGCGCGCATACAGGAGGCGCAGGTAGTCGTAGACCTCGGTGACCGTACCGACGGTGGAGCGCGGGTTCTTGGAGGTCGACTTCTGCTCGATCGAGATGGCCGGCGACAGCCCTTCGATGGAGTCGATGTCGGGCTTGCCCATCTGCTCGAGGAATTGACGCGCGTACGCGGACAGCGATTCGACGTAGCGTCGCTGCCCTTCCGCATAGATGGTATCGAACGCGAGCGACGACTTACCCGAACCAGAAAGCCCAGTGATCACGATGAGCTTATCGCGTGGAAGCTCCACGTCGATGTTCTTCAGGTTGTGCTCGCGGGCACCTTTGACAATGATCTTGTCCATGTATCCTGCCCCAGAGCCGCCAACGAGCGCAGGGGGCGGAACATCATACCATGGGGAAATCTCCAGATTCGAGAGGGAAATCGAGATGAGGCCACCCTTTATCGTCGCTGCCACCCAGGTGAACGAGCGCGACGCCCGCTACCCGGGCAACGAGCAGGAGCCGATGCGGCTCGACCGCGACCTTGGGCGCGCCGCCGGGCTCAAGAGCGGCAGCGTCCACCTGGTCCAGCTGGCGCCCGGCCAGCGTACGAGCTACCCGCACTGCGAGGAGACGATCGAGGAGTGGGTCTTCGTCATCGACGGGCTGGTGGAGGCCTGGATCGACGGCGAGCTGCACCGCATGGAGGCGGGCGACTTCGCGGCCTTTCCGGCCGGCACCGGCATCTGCCACACCTTCATCAACGACAGCGACGCGCAGGTGACGCTGCTCGTCGGCGGCGACGCCGATCGCCCGGACAACCGCCTCTTCTACCCGTTCAACCCCGAGCGGCGGGCGCAGCTCGGCGAGGCCGGCTGGTGGCACGACCTCGCCTACGAGCCCAAGGGGGATCACGACGGCAAGCCGCGCAAACGCTAGGACCGGAAGCGCTCAGGGGCGGCGCGCCGAGAGCTCGCGCGCGAGGCGCAGCGCGGCGGCGAAGGAGGCGGTGCGAGCGACGCCCTTGCCGGCGATGTCGTGGGCGACGCCGTGATCGGGCGAGGTGCGCACGATCGGCAGCCCGAGCGTCACGTTCACCGCCTCCTCGAAGTCGACCACCTTCACCGGGATGAGCCCCTGATCGTGGTACATCGCCACCACGGCGTCATGTTTCCCGTCGACGTGATCGCGGAAGACGACGTCGGGCACGTGCGGGCCGGTCACCGTCGCGGCGACGTGCCCCGCCAGGCGCGCGCGCGCGGAAACAATCGCCGGCGCAATGACGCGCGCCTCTTCGTCGCCGAAGTGGCCCTGCTCGCCGGCGTGCGGATTGAGCCCAGCGACGGCGATGCGCGGGCGGCTCACGCCGAAGTCGCGCGCCAGCGCTTCGGCGGTCTGGACGATTGCGTTCTCGATCGCAACCGACGTCAAGACGCGCGGCACCTCCGCCAGCGAGTGGTGGATGGTGGCCAGCGACACGCGCATCTTGGGGCCGGCGAACATCATCGTCACCGACGGCGCGCCCAGCCGCGCCGCCAGGAGCTCGGTGTGACCGGGAAAAGCGAAGCCGGCGGCGATGCACGACGCTTTGTGGATGGGCGCGGTCACGAGCGCGCGGATGCGCCCGTCGCGGGCGTCGGCGAGCGCAGCTTCGAGGTAGGCGATCTGCGCGCGGCCGGTCTCGACGGTGGCGACCCCCGGCACCAGCCCCGCGAGCGAGGTGATGGCGCGGACCTCGGCGCGCAGGCCCGCGCACTGCAGCGCATCACCATAGATGATGACGTCGTCGGCGCCGTCGGCGACGCGGCGCACCAGCTCCGGGCCGATGCCCGATGGATCTCCGAGGGTGACCCCGATCTTGCGCACGCCGGGAGCATACTTGAATACGCCGCCCGTTCACGCAGTCTTAGGATCATGCGCCAGACCCTCGTCCTCGTCGCCACGCTCGTAGCCTCGTCCTCGCCGGCGTTCGCGATGCATCCGGGGGCACGGCCGGGCGAGGCCTTCACCTTCAAGTTCTCGATCGGTCCCGTCGAGGGCGGGCGCGCGCGCATGTCGATCGGCAAGACCATGTCGCGCGGCAATCGCCGCCTCGTGGCGGTACATGGCCAAGCCGAGACCACGTCGATCATCAAGCTCGTGGCGCGCATGGACGACGACTATCGGCTGGTCGTCGACACCGGCAACCTCCTGCCCGTCAGCGTCTCGGAGACCGAGCGCGGCGTGCGCGAGCGGCGCATCAAGTCGACGATGTCGGGCCGCACCGCCGACGTCGACTTCTGGGCACCCAACAAGCAGTCGAAGGGGCGCCACACGCTGACGCGGCTGGCGCGCGATCCGTTGAGCGCCTTCTTCGCGCTCAGGGCGCTGCCGCTCGAGAGCGGGCACAAGATGAGCCTCGACATCCTCGACGGTAACGCCCTGTGGCGCGTGGCGCTCGACGTCAAGCGTGGGGAGTCGCTGCGCGTCGGCGACGGCGGCGCGGCGCGGCGGGCGATCCGCGTCGACGGCGTCGCGCGGCGCATCGAGGACAGCGGTCAGCCGCGCGCGGGACAAGGCGCGCGCGGCATCACGATCTGGCTCTCGGACGACGCCGATCGCGTGCTCTTGCGCCTCGAGGCCGACACCGACATGGGCCGCTGCGCGCTGGAGCTCACGTCGTACGACGCGCCGCCGCAGGTGGCCGTGGAGACGACGCCGCAGCTCCCGGGGATCGACGTTCGCTGATCAGCGCGCGCCGCTGCAGTTGCGCTGCGGCAGGACGAGCGGCGGCAGCGGCGCCTGGGTCCAGTCGAACGCCGAGGTGAGATCGTCGGTGTCGGGGCCGTCCTGCGCCGCCGGGTCCTGCGCCGACAAGGACGGCAGATCGAACACCGCCTCGATGAACTTCGGCACCGAGCCCTGGTGCGATACGCGCTTGTAGACGCTGGCCGGCTTCGCATACGGCGACACGATGATGAGCGGCAGGCGGAAGCCGAGCCCATACGGCGTCGCCGCGTTGCAGCCGTACTGCATGGGCGGGGCGACGTGATCGTACCAGCCGCCGAAATCGTCGTAGGTCATGAGGATGGCCGATTTGGCCCAGATCGGGCTCTGCATGACGTGGTTGAGATGGCCGACCGTCCAGTTCTCGCCGGTGCAGATGTTGAGCGGCGGATGCTCGCTCGCGAGATCCTGATTCACCAGGAAGACGATGCTCGGCAAGGTGCCGGCGTCGACGTCGGCGTCGAACTGCGACGCGTCGACGACGTTGTTCTTCCAGGCGTTGGTCATGCGGATGTGCTGCACGCCGTCGAACATCGACCAGACCTGACCGATGCCGGGCGGCAGCGTCGAGCCGTAGAACTTCCACGTCACCGCCGGCGGCAGGTTGTCGACCACCGTCGGGAAATCGAAGCACGGCTTGACGTCTTTGACGGTGCACGAGCCGTTGTCGAGCACCGGCTGCACCGTGCCGTCGGGGTCGTCGCAGCCCCACTGAATGAGCGGCACGATGCCCGGTCCGTTGGGATTGTCGAGCGCCCAGCCGGTCTGCGCCGCCAGCACGAACATGTGGCCGGGGAACGAGGGGCCCATCATCGACGAGAAGAAGTGATCGGCGAGCGAGAACTTGCGGGCGTACTGCCAGTAGTTCGGGATGTCGTCCTCGGTGTACTGCGCGAACGCGAGTTGGTCCGACTGGTTCTTGGTGTCGCCGAGATCCCAGTGGTCCATCGCGCCGTGGTTCCAATCGTCGAGGGCGCACTGGTGCGTGTGGCAGAGATCGCGCGTCAACAGCGCCGGCGGACGCCCGACGCTGACCGGGCCCATCGAGCTCTGTCCGCTGTTCGTTCCCTCGGCGCCGGGGAACGAGCCGAAGTAGTTGTCGAAGGTGTGGTTCTCCTTCACCAGCACGATGATGTGCTCGATGGGGAACTTGCCGCCCGGCGGCGGATTCGTCGGACCGACGTGGCCCGGCATGTCGCCGCTGCCGGCGCCCATGTCGTCGCCACCGTTGCCGCCGGTGCCGGTGCCGCCGCCCGAGCCGCCGTTGGTCGACGTCGAGCTCCCAGAGCAGCCGAAGATGGCGACGGTGGCGAGGATGAAGGCGGCGCGAATCATGACCCCTCCGTGCTACGTTGATGCGATGCGCTGGGCCCGCTTCTTCGCGATGTCAGCGACGCTGGCGGGCGTTCTCGTCGCGGCGACCGGTTGCGGCGAGGAACCTAACACATCACCCGACCTTGGTGTCGGGTCGTCCGACCAGGGCGGTCAACTGACGCTGACCGTGCGCGGCCAGGCGCGCCCGATGGCCGCCTGGTACAGCTTCTACTACGAGCCGCTCAGCGACGAGCGGCCGGCAGGCGTCTACCTGGTGGTGACCGCGGTCGAGCCGGGGTTCGATTGCGCGCATCCGTCGGGCGCGTTCGAGGCCATCTCGTTCCTGTTTCCGGCGCGCTTCGCCGGCACCTACAGCGCCAACATCGTCGCGCGGCGGGGGGCGGCGCTCGGAGCCACCACCGGCAGCGGCGGCTCGGCGGAGCTCGACGGCGACGACGACCGCCTGAGCGGCTGGGACCTCGACGCCGGCGTCATCTCGTCGTCACCGGGCGGCAGCGTCGCCGGCCGCATGCACTACGTCGAGGGCGACGTGCTGCTCGACGGCGCGTTCGTGGCGCCGCGCTGCGCCGCGCTCGACTTCATCTTCCCGAGCTAGCTCATCTTCCCGAGCCGGCCGAGCTGGCCGCAACGCCGGTCGCGGAGGTAGCAAGGCGCGCTGCCGGCGTCGGAATCCGTCGCAGTCGCCGCTGCGCGGCGTGCTCCTCCAGCGGACCCGCTGATG
>JAQBQH010000403.1 GCA_028287105.1 Myxococcales bacterium | reverse complement strand
CGACCGAATACGCGACCTGGCATCGCAGCTATCACCGCACCATGACGCAACCGGCGAGCGCCAGGGCGGTGCGCGCGCCGTTTGCCGGCGAGACGCTGGTGGCCGCCGACGGGCGCAGCTATCGCATGCGACGCGAGGGCGACGAATTGTGGGTCGACGTCTCCGGCGTCGGGCCGCGCCGCATCACCATGATGACCGGGTCGCACCACATGCAGGCCTACTGGATCCCGGGCGAGCGCGGCAACGAGCAGATCGAGTTTCCCTTCACCTATCTGTTCGACGATCGCCGCTGGGTCCCGCGGCGCGACGTCTTCCTCGTCGGCAACGAGTACTCGAAGGGGCCGGCGACGTGGAATCGGATCTGCATCGAATGCCACGTCACCGGCGGCCGGCCCGGGCTCGCCGTGCGCACGGGCGTGCCGGCGAGCCGCGTCGCCGAGCTGGGCATCGCGTGCGAGGCGTGCCACGGACCGGCGGCGGCGCATGTGTCGGCGAACCGCAGCCCGTGGCGGCGCTCGTCGCTGCACGGCAGCGGCGCGGGCGATCCGACCATCGTCAATCCGGCGCGTCTGTCGCCGGCGCGCGCCGGCGAGGTCTGCGGACAGTGTCACGGCATCGGCTGCCCGCCCGACGGCTGGCTGCAGGTCGGCATCGGTTATCGGCCGGGACAGCCGCTCGACGCGACCAAGCCGATCTTGCAGCTGGCGAGCTTGCAGCGGAGCGCCTGCCGGTCGCAGATCGACGCCGATGCCACGTTCGCGGCCAGCCGCTACTGGCGCGACGGCATGGTGCGCGTCTCCGGGCGCGAATATAACGGGCTCCTCGGGTCGCCCTGTTTCAAGGGCGGCGCGCTCTCGTGTCTCTCCTGTCATTCGATGCACGCGAGCGAGCCGGAGTCTCAGCTCGCGCGCGACCGCGACGGCGACGCGGCGTGCACGCAGTGCCATCGTGCGGTGGGCGAGAACGTGGCCGCGCATACGCACCACCGCCCCGGGTCGACGGGATCGACGTGTTACAACTGCCATATGCCGCATACGACCTACGGGCTATTGCGGGCGATGCGCAGTCATCAGATCAGCGTGCCGCGCGTGCAGGACGACGCCCTGGCGGGACGGCCGAACGCGTGCAATCTGTGTCATCTCGATCGCACGCTGGCCTGGACGGCGGCGGCGCTCGAGCGCTGGTACGGCACGCCGGTGCCGTCGCTGACGGCGGAGCAGCGCACGGTGGCGGCGGCGGTGCTCGACGCGGCGCGCGGCGAGGCGGGCGTGCGCGCCATCGTCGCCTGGAGCATGGGCTGGAGCGCAGCGCGGGCGGCGTCGGAGGGCGACGCGATGGCGCCGTTCCTGATCGAGCTGTTGAATGACGAATACGCGGCAATCCGGTATATTGCATATCGTTCGTTGCGCGAGATATCCGGTTTCGCGGATTTCAGATATGACTACGTCGGGACCGAGGAGGCGCGCGTGGCGGCGCAGCAGCAGGCGCGCGAGCGCTGGACGCGTGCGACGGCGGCGACCGGGACTGCCACGACCGCGCGGCGACGGCCGGAGCTCCTGTTTGCGCCCGACGGCCGCTTCCTCCGTGGCGAGCTGGAGCGGTTGATCGTCGAGCGGCCCGAAGACGACGAGATGTTCCTCGCCGAATGAGCGCCCACGAATCATCGCCGCCGCCCGGCGATCCCGGCGCCACCAATCGTCGCTATCAGCAGCGCCATTTGCGCGTCGGATGGATGACCCTGCTCCTGTTCGCGACGCTCGGGACGCTGCTCGAGCTGCTGCACGCGTTCAAGGTTCCCGCCTATCTCGGCGTCGCCACCGAGAGCCGCCGCTTCATGTGGACCCTGGCGCACGCGCACGGCGCCGCGCTGGCGCTGGTGAACCTGGCGCTCGCCGCGGTCTGCCATCTGCTGCCGCGACCGCTATCCCCCGTGGCCTCCGCCTCTCTCGTCGCCGGCACCATCCTCGTGCCGGGCGGCTTCCTCGTCGGCGGGCTGTTCGTCCACGGCGGCGACCCCGGCCTCGGCGCCATCCTGATCCCGCCAGGCGCACTCTGCATCGTGGTGGCGCTGGCGCTCATCGCCCGCGCCAGCCTCCGACCGCGCTGACGCTCGTTCATCGAGCAGGCCGCCCCTGGCGCGCGGAGGGTGGCGCGACTCCTGCTTTGCAGCTGAGGCATGGCGCTCGAGCTTCCGCGAACCAACGATCTCATCCTAAGGATGGCGCGTGCGGTTGCGGGGGCGGCCACGCGGTGGCACCGCGCGCGCTGCGACGGAGCGCACCATCTGCCGCGCGGGGCGGCGCTGCTCGTCGGCAATCACGGCATCTATGGGTTCGAGGTGCCGGTCTTCTTCTATCTCATCCACCAGCTGACCAGTCGGGTGCCCATCGGGCTGGCCGACCGCCACCTGTTCGGGTGGCGACCGATGCGCGACGTGCTGGCGCGCTGCGGCGGGCACATCGGTACCGTCGACACGGCGCTCGCCCTCCTCGAGCGCGAGCAGCTCGTCGTCTGCTATCCGGGCGGTTCGCGCGAGACGTTCAAGGGGCCCGGCGACCGCTACAAGCTGCGGTGGGAGCGCGCCAGCGGGTTCGTGCGGCTCGCCATCCAGGCGCAGGTGCCGATCGTGCCCTTCGCCGGGCTCGGCGTCGACGATACCTACCGCAACTTCGGCTATCTGCCGGGGACGCGCGCGCTGCTCGGCCGATACGCGGCGCCGTTCGCGGTGGGACTCGGGCCATTGCCGCTGCCGGTGCGGCTGCGATTCCGCGTCGGCGAAGCGATCGCGCCGCCACGGGATGTGCGCGACGCGCCGGCGCTCAAGGCGACCGTTGCCGCCTCGGTGCGCGCGCTGCTCGACGGCGCCGACGCAGACGGCGACGCGAACGCGGAGGACGACCAGCAGGATGAGGAGCAAGCGGATGGCGAAGCTCTGGCGCCGACCGCCGCCGCCGTTCTCTGATCCGGTCCTGCAGGAGGACGTGCCGGTCTGCGGCGGCCTCGCCCGCGCGTTCCGCTTTCGCAGCGGCGTCGTAGCGCGCCAGCACGCGGTCCTCTGCATCGCCGGCATGGGCGCCAATGGCCGCTCCTTCGCGCGCCAGGAGCCGCTCGCGGAACGTTGGCCGTTCGTCCTCTTGAACACGCCCAACGAGACGCCGGCGCACGTCGACCCGATCGAGTACGCGGCAGACGCGGTCGAGGCCTATCTCGATCGCGAACGTCTCGAGCAGCCCATCCTGTTGGCGTCGTCGTTCGGCGGCGCCGTCGCTGCGCGGGTGGCGCTGCGGCGCCCACAGCGCATCGGTGCGCTCATCATGGCCGACGCGGTCGTGAGCCGGCGCCAGATCCCGCTCGCCTTCCCAGGTTTCGTCGATCTGCTCAACGCGCCCGACTGGCTGGCGCGGCTGGTCTCGCCGATGGCGGTGCAGATCATGGGCGGATTCCACCTCGATCCGCCGGCGCGCGACGAGATCGTGCGCGAATCGCGCGTCTTCGAGAGCCGCGAGCTCAAGCGGCGGCTGTCGGCGCTCCTGCGCGTCGACCTCCTTCCCGAGCTGGAGCGGCTGCGCATCCCGTCGCTGTGCATCCACGGCTCGCGCGATCTGCTGGTGCCGTGGCGGCGCGGCCGCTGGCTGGCCGACGCGCTCGAAGGGGTCTTCGTTCTCATTCGCGGCGCCGGTCACCTGCCCTATCTGACGCACGCCGCGGAGTTCAACGCGCGGCTTTCGCGGTTCCTGGAGACGTTCGACCTGTGACGCCGCGCTCGCGCGCGCGTACCCAACCCTGCAGCCGCAGCACGGCCCGCTCCTTCGCCTTGGCCTCGATGTCGACCGTGAGCGCGCGGCCGATCCAGAAGGGGGGCACGTCGCCGGGGGCGATGAAGTCGGCGTGGCTCTGCGGGCGTCGATCGCGCCAGCCGCCGAGCGGGCTCGACAGGTGCACCCACGGCTCGCGCTTCTTCCAGGTCGCAGCGGCGCGGACGGTCGCCTCCTCGAGGCTGAGCTCGTCGGGATTGCAGCGATGGTGATGGACGTCGTAGACGAGGGGCAGGCCGTCGCGCTCGCACAGCGGCAGGAGGTCGGCGACGGTATAGACGCGGTCGTCGTTCTCGAGCGCAATGAGGCCGCGCGCCCCGGCGCTCAGGCGCGCGAGGCCCCGCGCGAGGCGGACCAGCGCCGCCGCCTTGTCGGGTCGCGCGCCGCCGCCATGGATCGTCAGCTGCTCGGCGCCGATGCGCCTGGCGAGGTCGGCCTGATGCTCGAGCTCCGCGAGCGAGCTCTCGACGACGGCCGCCGACTCCGACCCCGGCACGATGAACTGATCCGGATGGAAGCTGAGCCGCACGTCGAGCTTCTTGGCGGCGAGCCGAACGCGATCGAGCCCGGCGGCGATCTCGGCCGCGCGCGGCAGCTCGTCGACGGCGTAGCCGACGTCGGGATGGGTGACGAGCGGAAAGAGCTGCGACATCACGCGAAAGGCGCCGACGTCGTGGCTGCCGCACCAGCGCACCGCGGCCTCGAGCGCGGCGAGGTTATCGAGCGCCAGTTGGGCGAGGAACTGCCGCTGCTCGCGCCGACTCCTGGTCGCCACGAAGCGCGCCGTCGTGGCACGAAAGCGGATCGGCTCCTCGACGAAACCGCAACACAATCCCAACCTCACCAGCGGAATGTAATGTGCGCGGCGCGCCGTGCCAGCGCAGCGACGCGGAAGCGCTGCTCGAAGCCGTTGACTCGCCCAGATCGTCGTGCAGTATGAGGCGCGCATGTCGCATCACGCTCTGGAAGCGCTCGTCGAGCAGGTCCGCTCCCTGCCCGGCGCGGCGACCGATCTCGGCCTGCCGCGCGCCGCGGTGCGCGAGGCGGCCACGCCGCCGTCGGTGTCGCTCGATACGACGTCGTTGCGGGCGCGCACCGCGGCGTGGCTGACCGCGCTGGCGGCGCGCATCGAGACGGTGCTGCCGGTGGCGCTGGCGCGCGCGACGCAGGCGTGGGACCAGGCCGATGCCGTCGAGGTCTTCGACGACGGTTTGCGCGAGGAGGCCATCGCGCTCCGTCGCGCCGCCGAGGCGCTCGCCAACGGCGACGCCGCGCTCGCCAACGCCGGCGAGACGCGCGCCGCCGGGCTCGAAGCGCAGTTGATGATCGACGCGGCCGCCGGCCTCGGGTCCCTGCTCGAGCGACGCTTCGCCTCGATCTTGCGTCTACGGCTGCGCAGCGCGACGCCCGCCCTCCTGGTCGACGGCCGGCCCTTTGTCGACGTAGCGGCGGCGCTGGCGGAGGCGGGACGCCGATGGCGCTGAGCCGACTGCGTTGGGCGCTCGGCGGCGTCATCGCGCTGCTCGCGATCGTCGTGGCGCTGCGGGCGCTCGGCGCCTACCTCGATCATCACTTGTGGCTCGGCAGCGCGTCGGTCGTGCTGCTCGCGGTCATCGCCGTCGCCGGCATGGTCAGCCTCGGCAAGGCGCGGCTGCGCATCGAGCGCGAGCTGACCGGGCTCGCTGCCAGACCTCCGGCCGGCGAGCTCATCACGGCGCGGCAGGCGCGGCTGTCGGAGGTGCGCGCCAACGGCGCGGCGCTCGACATCGACGCCATCGCCACCGCGACGGCGGCCGAGGAGCGTGGCCGCGCCTATCTCGGCCGCTACCTCGTCGCCGTGACGGTGCTGGTCGGCCTGGTCGGTACGTTTGCCGGGCTCATGGATACCCTGCGCGGCGTCGCGCCGCTCCTGCGCGACGATCGGCTGTCGACGGCGCAGGCGCTGGCCCTGCCGCTGGCGGGGCTCGACGTGACCTTCGGGGCGAGCGTCGTCGGCATCCTGGTGACGCTGGCGCTGGCACTGGTGCAGGGCGACCTGGTTTTGGCCGAAGAGCAGGCGCTGGCGCGGCTCGAGGATTTGACCGCGCACGTGCTGGTGCCGGCGATCTGGCCCGCGTCGGCGCGCGCCGACGAGCGCATGGCCACCGAAGTGGCGGCGCTGCGACGCGACATGCAAGCGGCGCTGGCGACGGCGGGGCAGGCTGCCGCCGAGCGCATGGCGACGCTGGCGCGCGTCGAGGTCGATCGGCTGGTGACGGCGACGAAGGAGACGCTCGAGCGCGTGGCGAGGCGAACTATCACCCGAACAGCATCGGCAACGGCTGTCCGTTCCTCGCCGGCGCCAAGGACGGAGCGTTTCGCCACTTTCCGCAGCCGGTC
>JAQBQH010000362.1 GCA_028287105.1 Myxococcales bacterium | reverse complement strand
CGCGGCCGCCGCGCGCCTGGCGCAGGAGCCGGTCACTCCCTAGCCGCAATGTCGGTCAGTGAAGAACGAATAGCTTTGGGACGGCTGGGTTCGCGGACGCAGTGAGGCGACCTCCCGGCGTCGGAATCCGTCGCAGTCGCCGCTGCGCGGCGTGCTCCGCCAGCGGACCCGCTGATGTCGCGCAGCGCGCGACGCGGGTCCTTTACGCCGCCGGCAGCGCGCCTTGCTACCTCCGCTCTGCGCGTCGAGCAGGTTGCAAATGAGCAAGGGAGCGCTTTGGTACCAGGCGCAAGAGCGGTCGCCTCACTGCGTCCGCGAACCCAGCCGTCCCAAAGCTATTCGTTCTTCACTGACCGACATTGCGGCTAGGGAGTGACCGGCTCCTGCGCCAGGCGCGCGGCAGCCGCGGCGGCGAAGTTGGTGCAGCGCATCTTGACGTCGTCGACGCGAAAGCTGTCGGCGTGCACCGTCCGGTCGTTGACCACTTCGGACAAGAACAGGTTCGCCGTGCCGTCGGACAGGTTGCCGTAGATGACCCAACGCGCCCCGAGCGCGAGACCGAGCGCGCGGGCGCTCGCCTTGTCGTAGGCGCCGTTGGTCTGCGCCTGCGTCGTCATCAGCTTCTCGGGCGCCACGACGTCGACGTGATTCTTGACCAGCTCCTCGGGGAGGCACCACTCCAGCTCGCGCGCCGACTTGCTGGCCGATTCCGTCGCGCCCGCCCCGAACGCCAGCACGGCCACCCCCTTGAGCGTCGTGTGCGCCGCCGGCGGAGATGGACGGCGCCACAGCACCCACGCCACGATGGCGACGCAGCAGATCCCCACGATGGCGCCCCCGATCGCCGCCGGCAGCCACTCCGGCGTGCGTCGCGCCGCCGACTCTTTACCCACGCGCGACTCCTCGGGATCCTTGCCCGCGTTGGCCGCCTGCCGCCCGCGCGCATCGGTCGAGGCTGGCCGCTTCCACGGCGCCGACGCGCGCGCCGCGATCTTCATTCCCGACGGGATCGAGAGCTTCTCCTTCTGCTCCGGCCGATGGAGCGGCCGCACGTCCGGATCGCCGTACAAGACGTAGGACGCCCAGGCCAGCGCCGCCACTCCAGCCCGCTCGACCACCGCCGCGCGCGCGTGCCGCACCGCCGCGCCGATCGCCTTGCCGTCGGCCAGGTGGCGATAGAGCTCGGCCGCGAAGAGCGCCGACTGCCCGTCGACGACCTCCCATTGCGTGCCGAGATAGTGGCGCACGCCCGCCGTCAGAAACGCGTTCGCCAGGCCGAACACCTCCGCCGAATCGCCGCTCCACGCCTCGGTATGCCCCGACTGACATGCGTTGCCGAAGACCAACATCGGCATCGGCCGCCCGCCGCCAAGCTGCGCGATCTCGTCGGCTGTCAATTTACCGTCGCTGAGCGTCCAGCCGCTCTGTCCCGCCTGCCCCGCGACGTAGTCGGCGTGGCCGGCAAAATGGACGACGTCGTAGTCCTTCAGGTGCCGGAGCGCAAACGCGCGATCGGGCGCCGACTGCAGGCGCGCGCTCACCGTCGGATGCTTCTCCAGCTCCTCGACGATCGCCTCGCCTTCGCGCCGCACCTCCGGCAGATCGCCACGCGGATCGGCCGCCATGACCAGGACGCGGATGGGCGTGCCGACGGTGCGCCGCTCGTCGCCGCGTCGCGCCTGCCGGGTGGCGACGACGCGCCCGAGCGAGAGCCGCCGGCAGAGGAAGTGCGTGCCGTCGAACATCAGCTCCCACGGCACCGCGACCAGCGCCTCGTCGAGCTCCAGCGCCAGCGAGTCGCCGCGCGCCAGCTCCTTTTGCACCTCGGGCGGGATCAGCGTCCGCCACAACGCCTCGCCGTGATGCTCGAGATCGTCGAGGTTCTTGTCCGACAGCGTGCGCGCCTTGTTGCCGCGCGCCAACACGCCGACGATGGCGCGCGCCGTCGCTGTCGTCGCCGCCGCGTCGTAGGGGAGCGTGTACTTGCGCTGCATGGTGTCGCCGGCGAAGCTCACCGCCAGCGTCGCGTTCGACAGCGACAGCGTCAGCCGCATGCTAGAGCGCGTCGCCGGTGGGAGCCCACGCCTGACCGGAGGCGAGGGCGGCGGACAAGAGCGCCCGCAGCGGACGAGACAGCTCGGGATGCATCAACGTCGGCTCGACGTCGAGGAGCGGCGCCAGCGCGAAGCCGCGATCCTTCAGGCGCGGATGCGGCACGCAGAGCGTCGGCTCGTCGACGATCCGCTCGCCGCGCGCGCCGCACAAGAGGAGATCGACGTCGAGCGTGCGCGGGCCCCAGCGCACTTCGCTCGACCGATCGCGCCCCACCGCCACCTCGATCTCCTGGGTCTTGGCGAGGAGCTCGAGCGGCTCGAGCGCGCACTCCAGCACCACGGCGGCGTTCAGGTACGACGCCTGCGGCGGCCCACCGACGGCGGCCGAGGCGTAGACGCGCGACCGCGCCGTCACCGTGCCGAGCGCCTCGAGGTGGCGGACCGCCTCGCGAAGGTTCGTCAGCCGGTCGCCTACGTTGGCACCGAGGCCGATGAAGTACCGCACGCTTTGACGTTAACACGCGGATGTCGGAGGATGCGCGATCGAATGTTGCACCTCTTGATCATCGCCACGCTCGTCGGCTTCGCCACCACCATCGGCGTGCTGCCGTTCATGGTGACGCGCGAGGTGCCGCGGGGGATCTACGACACCATGCTCGGCCTCGGCGCCGGCCTGATGCTGGCGGCGGCGACGCTCGGGCTCCTCCCGACGGCGCTGGCCGACGTGCGCGCGGGCGGCGCGGTGCAGCTGCAGGTTCTCGTGGTGGTGCTGGGCGGCTTCGCCAGCGGCGCGGCGCTGCTCTTCGGCATGGATCGCTTCATCCCGCACGCGCACGCGGGCGGCCATCACGAGCACATGCATGGCCACGAGCCGGCGGCGCACGCGCACTGCGACCACGCCACCGTCGACGAGCGCGCGCGCCACCAGGGGATGCTCATCGTCGGCGCCATGGCGCTGCATCGCGTGCCCGAAGGCTTCGCCATCGGCGCCGCCTTCGCCACCACCGGCGCGGCGCCGCTCGGGCTGCTCCTCGCCATCGCCATCGCGCTCAACAACGCCATCGAAGGCGCGGTCATGGCGGCGCCGCTCAAGCGCGGAGGCCTCGGCCGCGGGCGCCTGCTCGCCATCGTCGCCGCCACCGGATTGGCGGTCCCCGTCGGTGCCGTTTCCGGCTTCGCGCTCGCCAACCGCATCGCCGGCGCGCTGCCGTTCATGCTCGCCGTCGCCGCCGGCGCGCTGCTCTATCTGACCTGCAACGAGATCATCCCCGAGTCACACAGCCACGGCAACGAGCGCGGCGCCACCTTCGGCCTCCTCGGCGGCGTCGTCATCGTGGTGCTCCTCAAGGTGCTCGTCGGCGAATGAAGCGCCCCGGCGCGGTGCCGGTGTGCGCACCGTCGGTGACGACGGGGACGCCGTTGACGAAGACGTGGATGACGCCGGTGGCGTAGGCGTGGGGGGCGGCGTAGGTCGCGTGGTCGGCGATGTGCGCGGGATCGAAGACGACGACGTCGGCGAAGTAGCCCGCTTGCAATTTGCCGCGACGCTCGAGATGCAGGCGCTCGGCGGGCAAGGAGGTCAGACGGCGGATGGCGTCGGCGAGCGGCGCCGCGTGTTCGTCGCGCACGTAGCGGCCGAGCAGCCGCGCGACGTTGCCGTAGGCGCGCGGATGGACCGCGCCCTTGGCGGTGGCGACGCTGCGCGTGTCGGAGTCGGAACCGAAGGCCATCCACGGCAGCGCCACCTCGCGCCGCACGTTCTCTTCGTTCATCAGCGAATAGATGACCTGCGCGCGGCCGCCCTCTTCGACGACCAGATCCATGGCGGTCTCGACGGGCGGCTTGCCGCGCAGGCGCGCCGCCTCGGCCAGGGTCTTGCCGATGAGCGGCTGGAGCGAGCGCGCGTGAAAGGCGGTGAGCAGCATGCCGTCGGGGCCGGCGCCGGCGTAGAAGTTGTCCCATGTCGTCGAGGCCGACTGCATCTCGGCGGAGACGCGGGCGCGCTGGGCGGGATCTTTGAGGCGCGCGATCCAGGCGTTGGTGCCGCCTTCACGCACCCAGGGCGGCATGGCCGCGTCGAGGCCGGTGGAGGCCGCGTCGTACACGTACATATCGGCGCCGACGTCGAGGCCGGCCACGCGCGCCGCTTCGATGCGCGCGATCGCGTCGGGCAGCCTGGCCCACTCTCGCTTGCCGGCCTGCTTGAAGTGGTAGATCTCGACGGCGACGTGGGCGCGGCGCGCGATCTCGACCATCTCGTCGAGCGCCTCGAGGAGGTGCGCGCCTTCGTTGCGGATGTGCGCCGCGTAGAGCCCGTGCTTCTCGGCGACGACCTCGGCCAGCGCCACCAGCTCGTCGGTGGTGAAGGCTTCGTCGGGCGTGTAGATGAGCGCCGACGTCATGCCGAACGCGCCCTCGTCCATCGCCTGCGCGACGAGCGTGCGCATGCGGGCAAGCTCCACGGCCGACGGCTTGCGCGACTTGAGCGACATCGATTGCGCGCGCGCCGTCGACGTGGCGACGAGACCGGCGACGTTGACGCTGATGCCGCCGTCGGCGAGCGCCTGCATCTTGCGACCGAAGGGGTGCATCGACGCCTCGCCGAACAGCTCGAGCGTCACGCCCTGGCGCACATCCGATTCGCCGCGGCCATCGAAGGCCAGCGACTCGGCGGCGTGCGACAGCATGTTCACGAACCCGGGCGCCACCGCCATCCCGCGCGCCTCGACGATCACCTTGCCAATCGAGAACGCCCCCACCTCGGCCACGACATCGCCGTCGATCGCCACGTCGCCCACGAACGGCTCCGCGCCCGAGCCGTCATAGACGGTGCCCCCGCGAATGACGATGTCATGCACCGGCCCCGTCGCTGGCGGAGCCACCGGAGCGCGAACGACGACAGGAGTAGGCGGCGAGACCGCGGGCGGCGCCGGATGCGCACAGCCCGCGAGCAACAGTCCGAAGCTGATAGCTGACAGCGGATGGCTGACAGCCTTTTTCCTCATCTCACTACACCCGCGCCCGCTGCACCCGCTCTGCGGCTTCGGCCAGCCGCGCCTTGTCGGCGCACAAGGTCAACCGCACGTAGCCTTCGCCGCACGCGCCGAACCCCGTCGCCGGCGTCGAGACCACGCCGGCGTCGAGCAGCCGCGACACGAAGTCCGCCGAGGTCAGCCCCTTGGGATTGACGACGAGGACGTAGAAGGTCGCCTTCGGCACCAGCACGTCGAAGCCCGCCTTCTGCAGCCCGCCGCACAGGACCTCGCGGCGCTCCTTGTAGATGGCGCGCATCTTTTCGACCGGCTCCTGCGACGACGACAACGCCGCCACCGCCGCCGCCTGCACCGCCTCGAAGGCGCCCGAGTCGGTGTTGGTCTTGACCTTGCCGAGCCCCTGCACCAGCTGCGCGTTGCCGACGGCGAAGCCGATCCGCCAGCCGGTCATGTTGTAGGTCTTCGAGAGCGACTGGAACTCGATGCCCACTTCCTTGGCGCCCGGCGTCTCGAGGAACGAGATGGGCGGCTCACCCTCGAAGAAGACCTCGGAGTAGGCCACGTCGCTGGCCACGATGATGTTGTTCTTCTTCGCGAACTCCACGACGCGCGCGTAGAAATCTTTCGTCGCCAGCGCCGCCGTCGGGTTGTTCGGGTAGTTGATCCACATCATCTTGGCGCGCTTCGCCACGTCGGCCGGGATGGCGGCGAGGTCGGGCAAGAAGCCATTGTCACGACGGAGCGGCATGTAGTGCACTTCGCCGCCGACGAACCGCGTCCAGGTGGCATACACGGGATAGCCGGGGTCCGGCACCAGCACCACGTCGCCGGGATCGACGAACGCGACCGGGAAGTGCGCGATGCCTTCCTTCGATCCGATGAGCGCGCAGCACTCGGTCGCCGCGTCGAGCGAGACCCCGAAGCGGCGCTGATACCAGCCGACCGCGGCCTCGCGAAAATCCTTCATGCCTTCGTACGACGGATAGCGGTGGTAGCGCGGCTCGGCGGCCGCCTTCTGCATCGCCGCGACGATGTGCTCGGGCGTCGGCAGATCGGGATCGCCGATGCCGAGATCGATCAGATCTTTGCCCTGCGCGCGCAGCGCCGCCTTCTTCTTGTCGATGTCGGCGAACAGATACGGCGGGAGCTCCTTGATCCTCTGCGCGAGCGTAAAGCCACTCATTCCGATTCCTCCACGACGGGATTGGACAGGGTGCCGATGCCTTCGATCGTGATCTCGATGACGTTGCCGGGAAAGATGGGGCAGACGCCGGCGGGCGTGCCGGTCGAGATGAGGTCACCCGGCTCGAGCGTCATCACGCGCGAGGCGACCTCGATGATGGTCGGAATGTCGAAGATCATGTCGCTCGTCGGGGCGTCCTGCTTCACCACGCCGTCGACGCGCGTGACGATGCGCAGCGTCGTCGGGTCGAGGCCGCTCACCAGCTCCGGCCCGCAGGGGCAGAAGGTGTCGAACCCCTTGGCGCGCGTGAACTGACCGTCGCGCTTCTGCAGGTCGCGGACGCTGACGTCGTTGACGATGGTGTAGCCGGCCACGACCTCCATGGCGTCGGCGCGCGAGACGCGGCGACACTTTTTACCGATGACGAAGGCCAGCTCTCCCTCGAAATCGACGCGCCAATCGCCGCGCGGTCGCACGATGGGCTCGCCGTTGCCGATGATTGCCGTCGCTGGCTTGAAGAACAGCAGCGGCTCGGTGGGGAGGTCGTTGTTGAGCTCGGCGGCGTGGGCTTTGTAGTTGCGGCCGACGCCGATGATCTTGCCGGGCCGCTCGTTTGGGTAAGGAACGCGCATGGCGCGTCGCTTATAGCACGTGATAAACTCGTCGCGATGGCGCAACCTGCGGTTTTGCACGTCATCGGCGGAGCCGACCGGGGCAAGACCTACGAGCTGGTCCTCCCCGAGACCCGGATCGGCCGTGGGGCCGACCAGGATCTGGTCCTGGCCGACATCGCCGTCTCGCGGCGGCACGTCACGATCCACGCCGAGGGCGGGCGCTACCGACTGCGCGATCTCGGCAGCGGCAACGGCACGCTCCTCAACGGCCAGCGCGCGGACACGGCGATCTTGAACGACGGCGATCAGATCGAGGTCGGCAACACGCTGATGCGGTTCGATCAGACGCTCTCGCGCGCGCCGTCGCCGTCGCAGCAGTTCGTGCCGCCGCAGCCGCCCGCGCCGCCCTATGCGGCGCCCGTCGCGGCGCCCTCGTATGCGCCGCCGGGGGCGCCCTCGTATGCGATGCCGCCCCCGGTGCACCCCGATACGCCGTCGGAGGACGTGCGCTCGGCGCCGCAACATCATCAGCTGTTCATGCCGTCGGGGTCGGTGTCGCTGCCGATCGCGCTCGCCGCGCCGATGGCGACGCCGCGCAATCGCCTGATCGCGTTTGGCGTCATGGGCGGGCTCTCGCTCATCTCGCTCGTCGTGATCGTCGCGCGCACGGCATTCGCCAAGCCGCCGGTGGTGGCGAGCGAGGCGGAGCAGTCCTACCGTCAAGGGCTCAAGCTGTTCCTGGCCAAGGATTACGAGGGCGCGAAGATCAACTTCAACGACGCGCTGACGCTGGCGCCCGATTCCGCCGAGGCCAAGCGCTACGCGCAGGCGTGCGACACCGAGGTGCACGCGCGCGGAGCCTTGCAGACGGCCGATCGCGCCATCGCCAGCCGGCGCTTCGCCGAGGCGGTCAAGGCGCTCGACGCGGTCGATTCGTCGTCGCAGATTCACGACGAAGCGGTCAAGAAGCGCAAGGACCTGGCGCCGCGTGCGGCCGCCGAGGACGTGGCCGAGGCGCGGCAGCTGCAGCAGGAGGATCCCGACACCGCGCGGGCGCGGCTGCAGCAGGCGCTGGCGCTCGACCCGGGCAACCCGGAGGCGCGGGCGCTGGCGCCCAAGCTGCACGTCGAGCTGCCGCCGCCTCCGGCGAACACCGTGGTGGCGATGCCGCTGACGCAGACGCCGGTCGCGGTCGCGGCGGTCAAGGAGCCGCCCGTGGCGAAGGAGCCGCCCGTGGCGAAGGAGCCGCCGCTGGCGAAGGAGCCGCCGGCGAAGGAGCCGAAGCAGGCGCTCGTCAAGGAGCCGCCGCCGGCCAAGGAGCCGCCGGCCAAGGAGCCGAAGAAGTCGCCGCGTCCGGCCCTGACGGCGGCGCCGAAGGACGACGACGACTTCGCGCCGGTGAAGGTGCAGAAGGGCAAAGAGCCGGTCGCCGCGGTCGGCAAGGTCGACGCGCCGTCGTCGGCGCAGGCGATGGCGGCGTACAAGGCCAAGGACTTCGCCAACGCCGAGCGGCTCTATCGCATGGAGGCGCGCAATCAGAATGGCAAACAGATGGAGAAGACCATCGCCTTTGCCAATCAGGTGCGCGATCTGAAGTCGCTGATCGACAAGGGCGGCGCCGACGAGGCCAAGAACGCGCAGGCGGCGCTCAAGGAATACGAAGATGCGCTGGCGATCGACGCGCGCATCGGCAAGGGCATGCACGCCGCCTTCTTCAAGCAGAAGATGGGCAAGCTGCAGCTACCGATCGCGCAGCAGGCGTTCGCGCAGGGCAAGTACGACGTGGCCTACGGCGCCGTCCAGCAGGCGCAGAAGATGGGCGCCGGCGACGGTGGGATGATGAAGCAGCTCGAGGCCAAGGCCAAGGAGCTGACCGACAAGGGCGCGGCCGTGCAGAAGTCGAATCCGGTGCAGGCCAAGGGCTTCTGGCGGCAGGTGATCAAGATGGTTCCGACCAACTCGCCGAGCTACGCGCACGCCTATCAGCTGCTCAACGCCGGCGGCGGCGTTCACAAAGACGAAGACGAAGACTAGCGCGCTCCCTAGCTGTTGGTATCCGAGCGGCGCGCGGCCGCGAGGACGTCGGGGATGGCGAGCGTGCCGAGGAAGCGGTTGTTGTCGCGCGGCGAGACGACCGGCAGGCGCGTCGACTCGGCGGCGAGGGCGCGACGGGTGGCCTCCCACAAGGAGGCGTCGACGGAGACGGCGCCGGCGCGCTCCATGACGTCGGCGGCGACGACGAGGCCGAGGTCGGGCAGATCGGCGAGCACCTCGCGCAGCGAGTCGAGCGAGATGACGCCGAGGAGCTCGCCACCGTCGCTGACGACGAAGAGATCGTCGCCTTCTGGGAGCATCGACATATGCAGGACCACGTCTTCGAGGCGCGTCGAGGGCGCCACTTTCGGTGCATCGGCGCGCACCAGCGACGCGACGCCGGTGCGCTGCATCCAGGCCGGCCGGGTGATGCGCGGCAAGACGACGCCCTTCCGCTTGAGCGGCGCCGTGTAGATCGACTCCGACGTGATCGCGCGGCTGACGACGGCGGAGACGACACAGGCGGCGAGGAGCGGCAGGATGACGCCATAGCTGCCGGTCATCTCGAACAGCATGAGCGCCGCCGCCATGGTGGCGTGCGTGGAGCCGGCCAGGATGGCGGCCATGCCCACGAGCACGTAGCCGCCCGGCGAGGGGACGAGGTTGGGGAAGAGGTAGTGCGCGCCGGCCCCGAAGGCGGCGCCCGTCAGCGCGCCGACGAACAAGGAGGGCGTGAACAGCCCGCCCGGCACGCCGAAGGAGGCACACAGCGCCGAGAGCACCATCTTGAGCAGCGGCAGCGCCAGGATGAGCCCGAGCGGCAGCGTGCCGACGAGGGCCTGGTTGACCGTGTCGTAGCCGTTGCCGAACAGCTGCGGATAGGCGATGCCGCCCACACCGACGAGCGCCAGCGCGGCGACCGGCAGAAGGCGGCGCACGCGCGCGGGCACCGTCTGCGACCAGCGCGCCGTGGTCTCGACGGTGCGCACGAACACGGCCGAGACCACACCGACGATGGCGCCGAGCAGCAGATAGAGCGGCAGCTCGGAGGCATGCTCGAGCTTGTACGGTGGGATGACGTAGCTCGGGTGATCTTGCATCAGCGTGCGCGATACCAGCGTCGCCGTGACCGTGGCGAAGATGATCGGCCCGTAGAGCTCGAGGGCGAGGCCGCCGAGGAAGACCTCGAGGCCGAAGAGCGCGCCGCCGATCGGCGTGTTGTACGCGGCTGCGATACCGGCGGAGGTGCCGCAGGCGACCAGGAGCTTGAGCTGATCGGCGTCGACGTTGGCGCGCCGCCCGATCCAGGAGGCGGAGGCGGCGCCGAAGTAGATGAGCGCGCCTTCGCGGCCGACGCTCGCGCCCATCGCCACGGCGACCAGCGTGAGGAAGCCGCCGGTGAGGGCCGAGCGCAGCCGCACGCGGCCAGATCGGACCCAGATCGATTCCAGGATTTCGGAAGTGCCGTGGCCTTCCGACTTCTGATGCACGACGAATCCGGCGAGGATGATGATGACGCCGGCGAGGATGGGCACGAGGAGGCGGCGCCACCAGGCGGCGGCCTGGGTCACGTCGAGGAGCGAGCCCTTGCCGTGCCACGCGATCGTCTGCACGAAGTTCATGAACTCGACGGCAGCGACGGCGCCGACGCCCGCGACGAGGCCGGTCAGCGGCACCAGGACCCAGAAGCGGCGCGAGTGCGGCGACAGCTCGCGCAGGTATCCCGACAGGGTGTCGTGGAACACCCGCGCCAGGCGCGTGCGCGGTGCGGCCGGGACCATCTCAGAGAATGTAGGCATGCGACTTGCCCCCTGGTAGGCACGTGAGCTTGCCGATCGCGATCGGCTCCTGGGGAGTGGCCGGCCTGTTTGCCGCGCTGACGGTGCTCGTCTACGTCGTCATGCGGTCACGACTGTCACGCGCGATGGAGGCGGAGCGGCTGGCCGTGGAGCGGCGCGACCGCTTTTACGCCGTGGCGGCGCAGGAGCTCGATGCGCCACTCGTCACATTGCGCACCGAGGTCGCCGGGCTGGATACTTGGAGCGCGACGCCCGACCGCATCATCGGGTTGACCCGCGAGGTCGATCAGCTACGCGAGCTGGTGAGCGAGCTGGCGCGGGTGCCGGCGCCGGTCAACGACAGCGACCGCGGCGAGGTCGACGTGGCCGAGCTGGTGCGCGAGATCATCGCGCTGCCGCCATTCTCCGATCGCGGGCCGTCGGTGATCGTGCGCGCCGCGCCGACGCTGGTGTGGGCCGATCGCGCGCGCTTGTCGACGGGGCTGCGCGTGCTCTTGTGGGTCGTGCGGCGGGACGTCGGACCGTCCGAGTCGCTGCTGGTGACGGTGTCCGCCGACGAGGACGCCGCGTACGTGGAGATCGACTCCGGCGGCGGCGGCGAGATCGCCGAGGCGCTCGATCAGCTGCCGGCGGTGGGCTACGGGCTGACCTCGCCGACGGGCACGCCGGGGACGACGCTGGCGCTGCAGGTGGCCAGCCAGGTGGCGCGCGCACACGGCGGCCGGCTCTCGGCTTCGGCTCGGGTTGGGCAGGGCGAGCGCTTCGTCCTCGAGCTGCCGCGCGGCTCGATGCGCCACTAAGGCGCCCGCGTCGTTCAGCGGAAGGCGATCAGTCGCCTCGGATTTCGCGCCAGGCCGGGTGCTTCTCGATCAGCGCCAGCGCCTTGCGCGTCAGCGTCTTGCCCGGCTCGACGTGATACCAGGTCGACGCGCCCGATGGATGCGGAATGGGGATGACGTCGATCTCGCGCCGGCCGTGCTTCCACGCGTGCATCTTGCCGATCGTCTCCACCAGCGGCGCGTCCCTCAAGAAGCGCGCGATCGCCAGCTTTCCGACGGGGATGATCAACGTCGGCTTGCAGATCTCGATCTCGCGCTCCAGCCACGGCGCGCACGCCTCGATCTCCACGTCCGACGGCACGCGGTCGCCGCCCTTGGGATTCTTGCCGGGGAAGCAACGGCACACCGCGGCCATGTAGACGTTGTCGCGGAAGCGCTCCTCGTCGACGCCGAGCGTGCCGAACCACTTGAACATGTTGCGCCCCGCGGTCCAGGCGAACGGCTTGCCGGCGATCGGCTCCTTGTCGCCGGGCGCCTGTCCGACGAGAACGACCGGCGACACCACCGGCCGGCCCATCACCACCGGCTTGGCCATGTCGGGGCAGCGCGCGCACGCGCCGAGCAGCCGCTGATGCTCCTCGACCAGCGCCAGGCGCTGCGAGCGCTTTGCCGTCGCGGTCACGCCGGTTCTTGCTGCGTCATGCAGTGCAGCGTGCCGAGGCCCCACACGAGGTCGACGCAGTGGATCCCGACCACCTCGCGCGACGGGAACAGCTCGGCGAGAATCCCGAGCGCCTGGCGATCGGCGGGATCGTTGAACGTCGGCACCAGCACCACGTCGTTGGCGATGTAGAAGTTGGCGTAGCTGGC
>JAQBQH010000386.1 GCA_028287105.1 Myxococcales bacterium | reverse complement strand
CATTCCATCTCGCCGACTTGTTCTTTCACCACGGCTATCGGCCGGCGCTCATCGATCTCGTCGAAGTGCTGCTCGATCAAGAAGCTACCGACGTGGAGAGCTGGCTGCAGAACGTGTCCGAGCCGTCACTCGAGCTTCTGACGTACGTGCGCGTTCGAACGTTGAACAACAAGGAGGACTGGAAGGGCGCTCTTGCGCTCGCTGACAAGGGACGCGACGTGTTGTTCGAATCGAACAAGCTCGCACCGGCAGAAGCTGCGCAGATTAGCCCGCGGCAGACGCTTGCCTACGCCGAGGCTTCGCTCAGAAATGGCGAGAAGACCATTTCGTACGAGCACATTTCAGCGATTACGAACCTCGAATCACCTTGGCGCTATGCATTCCGCACCCTCGTGCTATACGCCGCGATGCGCGTGAAGGGTGCGCAGTTCGTGTCCATCATGCAGTCGTTCCTCGAGAGTTTTGGAAACGACCTACACATCTGGTACGACACGCTGGCGTCGGCGCCGGACGATATTCATTGGGGTCCCACGTTCACGGCGACGCTGGCGCGTGAGGCGTTCGCGCTGCCGCACGAACCTGCGGTGTGGAAGTCCGTGGCGTTGTTGATGGGCGACGAAGATGCGAGCACCGGATACGACGAGGTGCGAGCGCGAATCCAGTCGCAAGCGTCGTCGTGATTCGCATAAGGCTTGGGAGCATTCAGATTTGGACCTGGAACTGACCGTTCAGCGCCCCGACGGTAGGTGTGCCTGCCTTTTCAGAAGCCTTCGCGCTTTACCTTGACGCCGCGGTCCTGAAGACGATCGCTCTGCTACTCGGCGGCGGTGACGCCGCAGACGCCCAAGTCAAAGCCGCATCGTCGCCCAGGCGACCAGTCTCCTAGCCCACCACCGCCGCGAACGCATTCTCGGTAAATGCGGCAGCCGCGCTCGTCGAGTGGTCGCGCATCCGGAGATGTGGCGACCGCGCAGTGCGTGCACCCGGTGGAGGGCCTCGTCTGGCTGAGCCCACGTCGGCGTAGCGCGCAAGTTGTCGGCGAGTCATGAGCGCATTGATGGGCGGGGAGCTGTCGGCGCGGCGGGGAGGTGGAGTGGCCGGGCGAGAAGGGCGGTCGGCAACCGGTAGCGCGCGGCTAGTTGTTTGAGCTGCTGCAGGGTATGATCCACGTGGTGTCGGCGCTTCGAAGGCTCGTCGGGGACGTGATGCGTGCGGTACCACGACACGCGGCGTTGAACGAACGCCGGCGGGTCCCCTCTGTGCATGGGCGACGGTTCGAGTGAGGGACGGGCTGGTTTCACGAGCCTATGAGCTCGGTCTCGGCGTATGTGCCGAAGCCCTCGCGCACGATGGAATCACGCGCCAGCCGCAGCGCCGCGTCCGCTTGATCCCACCTCCTGGACCGCTTCTAATCGAGATGTGCCGCTTCGGACCCTCGCCGGAGCGGGTTGTCGCGCTCCTCGACCATGCAACCCGGGCCGCGCGTTCCTGGATCGCGGACGATGTCCTCGGTCGCATGCTCTTGGCGGAAACGGACGTAGCGCTCGCCGAGCGCCTTCGCCGCGCGGCGGGCGACTCTCCCGCCGAAGCGCTCTCGTCAAGCGCGGGCGATGCGACGGCGCTGTCACCGGCAATTGCACCGGCCACGACCGAGCTTTGGCGCGTCGTCGCTGAGGCGCACCTACCGCGCCTTGCATGCGCGCTGCTCGCGCCGGATGCACTATCGGATGCCGCCGAGATTCTGCTTGATGCCGAGTTGCTCGACGCACTTCCCGACGTCGCGATCCTGAGCGGCGACGGCACCGCGTCCGAGTTGGAGTTGGTTGGCTACGTCATGGCGCGAGTCGATCTCCTCCATGATCCGGCGGGCGTCTCCCGACGTCTCGATGACACGGCCGATATCGACTATGCGCGTGCCGGTGCTGACGAGGTTCTGCGCCATGCGCGCGCACACCTCGTCCGTGCCGACGCGGCCTTGCATGTTCGACGGCTCCCGGTGCCATTCGAGCTCCTCGACCATATCGCGAACGAGTGCCCCCGCTGGCGGTACGCGCAGCGCGTCCGTCTCTGCGTCGCAATGCGGATGTCGTCCGAGCTCGGAGTCACGCTGCTTGACGGCTACCTGGAGCGCTTCGGCAACGAAGCGGCGTTGTGGCGCTCGCTGTTGGCCTGTGTCGATCGGGCGACGCCGCTGTTCGATCGGCTGCGACACCGCTTGTGTGCCGAGGTCACGACCTCCGAGCGCGACGCGGTTGCATGGGCAGCGCTCGTCGACACACTGCAGGCGCCGGCGGCGACGGCCGAGTTGATGGCGCGGCGGCACTCTCATCGGCAGACCGAGGCGTCATCGTGAGCGACTGGCTAGCGGCACTACACGCACAACCCTCTGCTCCGCCCGGCTTCCTCGAGTTCGCGGCGAGTCAACCCTCGTTGGCCGCCATCTGGCAAAACGCGCTTCGTGCCGATTGGGTCATCTGGATGGCGGCACGCGGTTTCGCCGGCAAGAACAGTGCACGCGATATCGTCGACGCGGTCGTCATCTTCGCCGACTTCGCGGCGCCGCCAGCGTGGAAGCGGGCGCTTCGTTTCTCCGCCACGGCCGAGGACGCGCTGCGCCGCCTCGACGCTACGAGCGGAGATTTTGATCTGGCGCAGATTGTCTCCCACGTCTACCTCGGCCTCTTTGTCGGCGCTATCGTCGGCACTGCGGCGTACATCGAGACCGTCGGACGCTCGGTGTTGTTTCGCGAGCTGCTGATTGTCCTCGCGATGATCGTCGTGACGCCGATCATTGCCGTGATCGCGCAACAGATTTGGCTTGCCTCGGTCAAGCGTGCCGCGGTGCCGCTCACGTTCGAAAACGCGGTATCACTCGCCGAGAAGGTCGCGACGGACCTGTCCGAGCGTAGCACCGTCATGAAGCAGATGGAGAGCGCACGATTCATGCGCAAGCGGTTGGCGGGGCCGGTTGCTTCCGGTTCGTCGACGTGAAACAGTCGACGCGATGAGCGAGGCTACGTTGATCGACCTTGCGCGCGCGCGCGGCTTGTCCTCTATGGCCGAGCTGCTCGCGCAGCCGGAGGCGGCGAAGTTCATTGCCAAGATCGCGCCGCCCGACGAAGGGCTTACCGCCGAGCCGCAACCAGACCAGACTTTGCAGCTCGGCTTGATGACGCGCCGTGGCCTCGACCCCGCGCTCGTCGGCCCATGGATAGAGACGCTCGAATCGTCGCTCGAGCGTGGATTGGCAGCGTGGGACGTCCTTACCGGCTCGCTCATTGCCGATGCCGACTGGCTCGCAACCATGCGCGCCTTTGTCGAGCCGGTGCGCGACCTCTTGCCCCCGCCTGGGCAGCGCGGCGCGGCACTCGGCTCGCGAGCGCCCTCCGACGTCCTTCGGACGCAGCTCGGCGATTCGCTGCCGCCGCCACCACTGTCGCCCGATTCGGCGCCGCCACTCGGACTCGCGGGAATCTGGGCACTTTATGCCGCCGGTGGTGACCGCGCCAAGCACCTCGCGGATCCGGAGGCACGCGCGAGCCTGCGCGCGCAAGGCAAGCTGCTCGGATTGGCTCACTTTCCGTCACTGGCGTCGTTGTGGCTACACTTCGTACACGTGTCGATCGGCGACGTCGAAGCTTATGTTGAGCTCGCCGAGATCCTACTCGACGCGCACGCCGTCGATCGGCTGCCGCGAGGCCTCGCCGAGAAGCTCGCCGACGCGCGGCTCGCCAAGTACATCATGGCGCGTGCGTCTATCGATGCCGGAGATCCCGGCGCGGCCTATGCGCTTCTCAAGACCATCGACGTCTTGACGTTGGCGCCGGCGCTGCAAAAGAACGAGGACGCCCGCATCCAGCTGATCCGCGCCGACCTCGGCCTGCGCACTGGCGAACAGCCGGTATCCCCGGCACGCATCGAGGAGATCGTGCAGACGGCTCCGACCTGGCGTTACGCCGCGCGCGTGCGCGCCGGCATGGCAGCGCAGCTGGGCGCCAAGGATTCGTCGTCGCCCATCCGGATGCTGGACGAGTACCTGGCACAGTTTGGCAATGATGACGCCCCGTGGCTCAGCCTCGTCGAGTTCGGACCGGCGGGGGCGACGTGGTTCGCGCACATGATGGCGCGGCTGACCCGCGAGGCGCAATCGCTGCCGCATGAGCCGTCGGTGTGGATCGCGCTCGCCTCGATCGTCGCGGACGACGGCGGTGCTGCCGCGGTCGCGGAGATCCGCGCGCGGCTCGTCGAGCAAAGCCGCCTTTCATAGGGTATCGAACGCGAACGGGCTAGTGATGTGACGGCGGCGGGGCGGCGCCCGGCGCCGCGGGGGCAGGTTGAGCGCCGCCGGCACCGAACTTCAGCTCCTGCAGCTCCTGAAGCTCGTGGCGCAGCGTCTTGATCTTGCGGATGTTGGCAATGACGCCCCACACCGACGCGGCGATACCGACGAACGGTAGGGCGTGACCGAGGTGCTCGAGCGCGTGCGGAAGGTGCTCGAGCATCTCCTTGGCGACGTGCTCGGTGATTTCGCCGCCTTCGACAAGGAGCTCTTTCCAGTCATCCTTGCCGAGCTGACCTGCGCCGGAGAGACCGGCGCCGACCTTCTGCTTCGCGCTGAGTGCCTTGTTGTGCGCGATCTTCACGTCCGCCATGACGGCTTCGAAGCTGGGCAGCTGCGCCGTCCAATCCACGAGCATGACATCAATCTGATCGGCGGGCAGCTGCTTGAGCATGCGCGTCGCTACCTTGGTGTCGAACTCGTGCTTGAACTTCGCGGTCAGCACGGCGCCCGATTTCAGAAGTGCCAATCCGAGGAATCCGGGATTTACGACAGTAGCCAGGTTCGTGACGATGGTGGCCCCGAGGCTGAAGCCGTTCGTCGAGTCGGCGGCTTCGGCGCTCGCGATTTCGAGCATCATCTCGAGCTGCTGCAGCTTGTTCTCTTGTTCCGGGGTCAGACCGTGCGCGTGCCCCGCTTCGGGCGCGGCGGCTCCCGCTGCTTGTGGAGGAGGGCCGTGCTCACCGGCCGCCGGCTGAACACCCGGTTGCGCTGCCGCCGGCGGAGCGGCGCTCGCGGCTGCCGGTGATGGCTGCTGCTGCTGCTGTCCCGCCGGGCTCGCCTCCGCTGCGGCCGGCTGCGCAGGCGGCGCGGACTGCTGGGTCGGCGGCGCCTGTGACTTCGGTGCGGCGCCGCCGGCGTTGGCTGCAGCTGCCTGGCCCGGTGGTGCCTGGGTCGGCGATGGTGGCGTCGCTGTCGGGGTCGGCTTCGGCCCCGCAGCTGACGCCGGCGCTTGCTGTGCCGGAGGTGCCGCTGCGGTCGGAGCTGCCGACGCGCCCGCCGTTGGCGCCGAAGTGGCGCCCTGGGCAGCGCCTGCACCGCTGCCGCCGGCCGCAGCCTGCGCCTGCTGCTGTTGCTGCTGTTGCTTCTGCTTCTCGGCAGCCGCGGCCTGCTCCTGCTGCTTCTTGGCCTCGCGCGCTGCCGTCGCTGCGTTGATCTGCTCGCGTTTGGCCATGTACGCGTCCTGAATCTGCTGCTCCCACGTCGTCGGCCCGCCGATGACGTTCATCCAGGTGCGCACGCCGTCGAACACCGCATCGGCTTTCGCGAGCGGATTGTCTTCGGGCTTCGAGGGGTCCGGCTCGGCCGCCACCTGACGCATGTCGGCGACCGCCTTGCCCATCGTCTCGCGGTGCTTGTCCTTGATGACCCGCTCCTGCGTCTCCTTCGCCTGCTTGAGCGCGAGCGCCGCCGGTCGATCCTTGTACGAGACCATCGCGAGGCCGGCCCACTTGTCGACGTCGGGATTCCGCCACGCAGCCTGGAACTGCGCGTAGGCGCCGGGCAGCTGCGTGTTGATTTGCAGGATCGCCTGCGCCGCGCCGTTCACCGCCACGTCGAACGCCTCCTCGACGTTCGCCTTCTTCTGATCGTAGAGCATCTTGACCGCCAAGACGGCGGGGTCTTGGCCCTGCGGTCCGGTGATCAGCCGCTGGAGGTCGGGCTCGGCCGACTTCAACATCGACTGCAGCATCGGAGAGACCGGAGCCGATTCGAGCTGCGTCTTGATGCGCGTGAGTTTCTGCGTGTCCTGCGGGCTCAGCGCGTTCGCGCCAGGCGCTGGTGCCGCACCGGGACGCGGCGCTGCGGCCGCACCGGGACGCGGCGTCGCGGCGGGCGCCCCCGGCTTCGGCGCGCGGAAGATCTTGCGCGACACACCGGCCGCCCCGGCGCTGATTTGGGGCTTGTCGCCTTTCTCTGCGCCTTCAGCATCGGAGTCACCGCCTTCTTTGGCCTCGCCTTCGGCCCCGCCGGTGCTTTTGTCGCCGTGCTCGCCGTCGTCTTTGGCGTCCGCGCGGTCCTTCTCCTTTCCCTTTTCTTTGTCCTTACCCTGGCCCTTGCCCTTCTTCTTGTCGCCGTGCAGCGCGTCGGCGGCGTGATCGCCGGCGGCGTCCGCCTCCTGCTCCGACGCATCACCCGGCTCCGACACTTCGTGCCCGCCGGCCTCGTGATCGCCATCGACGGCGTCGCCTTCGGCATTGGCCTTGCGCTGCACGCCGCTCTTCTGACCCTGCACGACGTGGGTCAGCTCGTGCGCCAGCAGTCGATCGCCCTCTTTTGATCCGGGCGAGAACTCGCCGCGATTGAAGTGCACGTCGCTGCCGACGGTGAAGGCGCGCGCCCCCATGCCGTCGGCCGCTTGGGCGGATTCGCCGCCGGTGTGCACGCGAACTCCCGACAGATCGGCGCCGAGCGTGCGCTCCATCTTGCCGCGGACGTCTTTGCCGAGTGGCGACCCTCCGGCCTCGGGAATTGCCGCCTGGCCACTCTCGTGGCCCGTGTGCGACGCCTTGCGCTGCACCCACCGCCGGTGCATCGCGCGCATCCGCAGGTTCTCGCTGGCCCCGCCGCCGGCCTCGTCCGCCGAGCTATCGTGCTGCTGATCCGCGTGAGCGCCGCTGCCCTCACGGCCCAATCGATCTTGCGTGCTCACGCGGAATTCCCCCAGCGAAAGGAGATCATGGTATCGCCCATAGCAGTTATCGGCAATCCGGGAAAAAGGTTGCTACT
>JAQBQH010000340.1 GCA_028287105.1 Myxococcales bacterium | reverse complement strand
GATCATCAGAGCGTCTTCAGATACTCGAGGACGGCGGCGCGGTCTTCGGGCGAGAGCGCGTCACCGAACGTATGGCCGCCGTTGCCGTAGGCGGTCTTGGTCGTGTCGTAGATGCGGCGGCGCGCGGTCGCGTCCGGCTCGGCGTCCTGACCGTGGTCGAGCGCGTCGAAGGCGAAGCCGCCGATGGCGGGATCATAGTCGTTGCCGAGGCCGTCGGTGGCGCGGCGGCGCCAGTAGCGCGGGCGCGACGGCGAGTCGAGGAGCGCCGCCAGCGACGGCACCGAGCCGTTGTGCAGGTACGGCGCCGTGGCCCAGATGCCGTCGAGCGGCGGCGCGTAGTAGGCGGGCCGGGGCTCGAGGCGCGCCGTCTGGCCATAGAACGATTTGCCGAACCAGTCGACGAAGCGGTCGGCGAACTGCGCGGCGCCGTTGCCGATGACGGGGTCGGTGCCCACCTCGTCGACGGGGATCATGAGGTTCGGATAGCTGCCGCCGTCGCCGTAGCTGCCGTGGCAGGAGGCGCAGGTCGCGTCGAAGACGCTCTTGCCGCGCGCGGCCCTGGTTGCATCGATCGGCGTGGCGTTGACCGGCGGCACGAGCGAAGTGATGTAGGCGCGCACGTCGCCGAAGTAGGCGTCGATCTCCTGCGCCTCGGCGACGCTGTCGGTGCACAGGACCGACGCGGTCATCATGATGCGCGCGTGATCGCCGCGGCCGGCGCCGTCGTAGAACATCGCGTTCTTCTTCTTCATGCGCCACCAGGGCGGCACGTCGACGGGGACGCCGTACAGCGGCGGCGGCTCGAGCAGCGCCGTCGGCGACCAGGCGAGCGTCAGCGGATCGCGGTGCGCGAAGAGGATGCCGGCGATGTTGTCGGCGGCGGTGACACCGATGGTGAGCGTGGTCGAGTAGGGGCCGACGGTGGTCGCGTGCGCGGCGAAGCGGTCGAACTCCGCCTTCTCGGCGGCGTCGGTGATGAGCGTGGCGGCGAACGCGAGCTGCGAGGTCGGGTCCTGCGTGAAGTCCTGCGTGGTGGTACCGAGCCCGACGACGAGCGTGCCGCCGAGCTTGGCCGCGTGGCAGCCGAGGCAGTTGGCGGTGACCACCTCGACGCCACTCTTCGTGGTGAACGCGGTCTGCCCGAACGGCAGCGTCGCGTTGTGGCCGTCGCGGCCGGGCAGCTGGTCGGCGGCCGGCGCGTTGGCGCCGAAGACCTTGGCGTACAACGAATAGGGGATGCCGCAATTGACGTAGCCGTTGTTGACGAGCGCGCGATATCCGGCGGCCGAATCGCCGCCGCGCTGCGGCTCGGCAGCGACGGGAATCGCGTGGATGGCGGCGCCCATGTCGGGCACGACCGACGCGCTCTTCGCGCTGCACGCCGACAGCAGAAGTGAGATCCACAGCAGGCGCATTGACGTGGTAGATCACTATCACATGTCGCGCTCTGCAGTTGCGCCCGCGCTCCTTTTCACCGTCGCGGGCGTCACCGCTCTGGCGGCCGCCGTCCTCGTGGCTGGATGTCACGGCGACACCGGCATCGCGCTCACGGTCACACCCGATCACGCGTCGCTCTATGGCCAGACGCAAATCACCGTGACCGGGGACTTCGCGGCGCTCGGGCAGATCGGCTACTTCTCCGTCGCCGGCGTGCAGGTTGTCGAAGCCAAGTTCTCGGGAAGCACGGTCACGGCGACGCTGCAGGGCGCGACGAAGCCGGGGCGTTACGACATCGTCATCTCCGGCTCGCGCGGCACCACCATCCGCCACAACGTCTTCACCTACGACGCGCCGACGACGGGGGTGCCGCTCAGCTGGATGGCGTTCGGCGCCAGCTTCACGCAGGGCACCGAGTCGCTCGGAATCGATCCGCACACCCAGCGCTACGGCGTGAGCGCGCACATCGCGCGCGCGGCCGGCGTCTATCTCGGCCTGCCGCTGTTCAGCTGGCAGCTGGCGCCGCCGCTCCAGCCGAACGACTTCACCGCCGATTGCGAGCAGATCCCCGGCACCGGCGCGGGCGTGACCACGCTCGAGACCGTGCTCACCTCGGCCGAGACCGGGCTCTTCGATCTACGTTACGGGCGGCTCGACTGGACGCTGCAGGCGCGCAACGTCGCCGTCGGCGGCGCGACCGTCTCCGATGTGCTCGACGGTGTGCGCGGCGCCAAGGCGCTGTTGGCGCACATCGTCAACGATCCCGACGTCGACTCCGGCGACGCGGTCGGCGCCGAGACCACGTCGATGATCGATCGCGTCGAAGCGATCGATCCCGACATCGGGTTCTCGACCGATCTGCTCGGCAACGACATCGACCAGTCGGTCGTGCAGCCCGAGGATCTGGCGCCCGAGATGATCACTCCGGTGGCGACCATCGAGCCGCTGCTCGAGCGGATGTTCGCGCGACTGGGCAAGCTGCACGGCAAATACTTCATCGCCAATATGCCGAAGCTGACCTTCTTGCCCAAGGTGAAGCAGCTGCGCAAGCAGCGCCTCGCCGCCGGCAGCGACACCGCCGAGTCGTTCGACGCCAAGGTCCAGCGCATCGACGACCTCACCGCGCAGTACAACGACGCGCTCCGGCGCGCGATGGCGCCCTACCCCAACCTCATCGCCGTCGACTTCCAGGCCTACGTCGACGACGTCCTGGGCGGCGTTACCGTCGGTGGCGAGCAGCTGACGGTCGATCGCTGGGGCGGGCTCATCAGCCTCGACGACCTGCACCTGACCGACACCGGCTACGCGCTCTATGCGCAGAAGTTCATCGACCGCATCAACGCCGTGACCGGCGCGCACATCCCCGCCGTCGACGTCGCCGCCGTGCACGCCCAGGACGCGCTGTCACCGTCGCGACTGCCGGCCGGCTACTCGTGCGCGCCCGCCCGCCAATAGGCGTCGGCGTGGCGCGGCGGGAATAGCTCGGGATGTAAAAGCTCGGCCAGGATCTCGAGCGACTCGACGACGCGCGGCCCCGGCCGATTGAAGTACTGATTGCCGTCGGCGACGAAGACGCGCCGCTCGCGCACCGCCGCGAGCGAGGCCCAGCGCGGCTGGCGCTCGAGGTACGGCAGGTCCTGGCGCGCGCGCGCGATGTCGTAGCCGCACGGCAGGATGACGATGACGTCGGGCGCTTTGTCGCACAGCTCGTCGAAGCTCATCCACGGCGAGTGCTTGCCCGCCTCGCCGAACAGGTTGACGCCGCCGGCGAGCTCCACGAGCGTCGGCATCCAGTTGCCCGCCGCCATGAGCGGCTCGACCCACTCGATGCACGCCACCGTCGGGCGCGACGCCGCCGTTCGGGCGCGCGCGGCGACCGCGTCGATGCGCCCCTGCAGCTCGGCGATGAGCGTACGGCCGCGCTCGGCCACGCCCAGCGCGTCGGCGACCTTGGCGATGTCGCGCCAGACGTCCTCGAGGGCATTGGGCTCGAGCGAAACGATGCGCGGCTTGGACGAGACCATGCGGCAGACCGCGTCCTCGACGTCGCGCGTGGAGACGGCGCAGACCTCGCACTGCGACTGCGTGAGGATGACGTCGGGCTCCAGCGCGTCGAGCTGCGCCGCGTCGACGCGATAGACCGAGAGGCCCTCTTGCACGATCGCTTTGACGCGTTGATCGATCTGGTAGCTGGTGCCGTCGAGCGCGAACTTCGGCTCGGTCACCTTCGGCAGCTTCGTCACCCACGCCGGGAAATCACACTCGTGCGAGCGAGCCACCAGCTGCTCGCCCTCCCCCAACGCACAGACGATCTCAGTCGATGAGGCAATGAGCGACACCACGCGCATGGGGAAGATATTGCATCAATTGTCGTATCGTCAGGAGTCGGAGGTACGCATGTCCCCCTTGTCGCGCCGCAAATTCCTGACCGCCTTCATCGCCATCCCCGCCGGGATCGCCCTCTTCCCCTCCGTGGCGCGCGCCGAGCACTACGCCGCCATGCTCTGCGGCGACTGCGGCTTCGGCTCCAAGAAGGACAACTGCGCCCACTGCGGCAAGTGGATGGGCTCGACCCGCATCCCCGCGCGCCTCTGCAGCGACCACGGCTTCGGCTCCAAAAAAGACAACTGCGCCGTCTGCGGCAAATGGATCGGCTCCAACAAACAGCGCGCCTACATCGGCGACTGCTGCGGCTTCGGCTCCAAGAAGGACAACTGCGTCGTCTGCGGCAAATGGGCCCCCTAGCCTAGCGGCGCTCGACTAGCCGACCCAGAACGTCGACGATGGGCCGCCCGCAAAAGGCCGGCGCGGCTCGTTGCGGCGCGAAATCGAACAGCGCATCCCACACGATCTCCTCACGCGCGCTGCCCTGCGAGAGGCAGGCCGGATCGAAGCCGCTCGTCTCGAGCGCCTGCGATCGCGCGCGCGTCGGGTCCCAGTAGTTGTGCGCGTGACGCGCGAGCTGCGAGGCCGGCGGCGCGTCGTCGGCCGCGAGCACCGGCTCCCAGACGACGAACGCGGCGACGTCGCGGTGCTCGTCCAGCCAGTGATCGAGTGCGGAGGCCCCCCGCACGCAGGTGCTTCAACTCGGCGAGACCAGCGCCAGCATGCGCCGGTGGCCGCGGGCCGCGTCGAACGCCTCGCGGAAGGTCTCGGTCGGCTCGAGCGACGCCGCCCGCGCGCATCCGGCGAGCAGCAGCGCCGCCGCCGCCGCCACGACCGCGCCGCGGATCACGCGAGGTAGCCCTTGGCCTGCAGCGAGAACAGGTGCGCGTAGCGCGCGCCGGCGGCGACCAGCGCCTGGTGCGAGCCGTCCTCGAGGATCTTGCCGCCTTCGATGACGAGGATGCGATCGGCCATGCGCACCGTCGAGAAGCGGTGCGAGATGAGGAAGGTCGTACGTCCGGCCGCCAGCGTGCGGAAGCGCTCGAAGATGGCGTGCTCCGCTTCGGCGTCGAGCGCCGCGGTCGGCTCGTCGAGCACCAGGATGTCCGCTTCCTCGCGCATGAACGCGCGCGCCAGCGCGATCTTCTGCCACTGCCCGCCCGAGAGCTCGACGCCGTCGTGCGCCCACTTGCCGAGCTTGGTGCCGAGCCCGTCGGGGAGCGACGTCACCACCTCGGTGGCGCCGCCGCGCTCGGTGGCGCGGCCGATCCGCTCCTCTTCGTTCAAGTGCGGCAGCGAGCCGACGCCGACGTTGTCGCGCACGTCGAACTGATACTCGTTGAAGTCCTGGAAGATGACGGCGGTGCGGGCGCGCAGCTCGGCGGCGTCCCAGTCGCGCAGATCGATGCCGTCGAGGATCACGCGCCCCTCCGACGGGTCATAGAGGCGCGTCAGGAGCTTGATGAGCGTCGTCTTGCCGGCGCCGTTCTGCCCGACCAGCGCCACCGACTGCCCGCGCGGCACGAAGAAGCTGACGTTGCGCAGCGCCCAGCGTTCGTCGTGGCCGTTGGCGCCCGGCACGCTCGGATACTTGAAGCCGACGTTGTCGAAGCGAATCCCCGCCTCGCCCGGCGTCACCACCGGTCGCTCGGCCGGCAGCACGCGCGGCACGTCGCCCGACACCGGGATGGTCAGGTACTCGAACAGGTTCGACATGTAGAGCGTGTCTTCGTAGATGCCGCCGAACGCCGCCAGCAGCGACTGAAACGCCTGCTGCCCCTGCCGGAAGGCGACCAGATAGAGCGTCATGTTGCCGAGGGTGATGCGCGCCGTGGCCGCCGCCAGCGCCATGCCGGCGTAACAGGCGTAGAACGCCGCCGTGCCGATGAGCGACAAGCTCAGCGCCCAGACCGCGCGCTTGCCCGCCAGCGTCTGATCCTCGCGATAGATCTTGTCGGCCAGCGCCTTGTAGCGGCCGAGCAGCGTCTGGCCCAGGCCAAACAGCTTCACCTCCTTGACGTGGCCGTCGTTGGCCAGCACGTACTCGAGGTAGTTGAGCTGCCGCGACTCGGGCGAGCGCCAGTTGCGCAGGCGAAACGCGGAGCGCGAGAAGTACATCTCGACCAGCGCCGCCGGCACCGACGCGGCGAAGAGCGCCACCGCCGCCCAGCGGCTGTAGCGCAAGATGAGCGCGAGGTAGCCGATGAGCGTGAGCGTGTTCTGGACCAACTGAAAGCCTTCGGTGACGACGGCAACCGGGCGGAAGGAGGCCTCGCGGCGGGCGCGCGTGAGCGAATCGTAGAAGCGGCCGTCCTCGAAGTGGCGCAGATCGAGCGTGAGCGCCTTTTCCAGGATCATGACGTTGATGTCGACCGAGAGGCGCGCCCCGAGGAGCGTGCGGATGAAGCCGAGCCCGCGCTGGGTGAGCGCCTGGCCGGCGACGATGATGAGCTCGATGATCACCCAGCGCGTCGTGATGCGCGCCGAGCCGGCGACGACGGCGTCGACGATGCCCTTGCCGGCGTAGGCGATGCCGAGCGGCAGCACCGCCGAGACCAGCGTGAGCGCGGCCAGCGCCAGGGTGGCGGGCTTCGAGGAGCGCCAAACGAGGCCGAGCGTGCGCCAGGTCAGGACGAACCCCTCGCGCGCCTGCTTGCGCGCGCGGGCGACCGTCCAAGGCACGCGCGGCGGCGGCGCCGGAAAGCGCGGGGGGCTCATCGCAAGCAAGCTAAGTCGGCGCCGGGCCGGGCGCTAGCGGGAAGTGCTCCCTCGGCAAATGGTCAGCAGCAGATGCTTGACCAGCGCCGTCGCATGCGGTAACAAATCGTCCGCGCCACTGCTCGGGTAGCTCAATTGGTAGAGCAGCGGATTGAAAATCCGCGTGCAGTCGGTTCGATTCCGACCTCGAGCACCACCACCCTTCCCCCGCCGCTAGCGACCGAAGATGTTCTTCAGGCGATCCTGCGCCTGCTTCTCGAGCTGCTTCTTGGCGTCGTCGGCGCGGCGGCGCGCCTCCTCCTCCACCCGGCGCTGCGCTTCGGCCTGCGCCTTTTGCGCGGCCGCTTCGGCCTTGGCGCGCGCGTCGGCCTCGGACGTCGGGAGCTGCGAGGCGTCGACGCCGAGCTTCTTGCCGACGCCGCTCTTGTCGAGGAGCTCCTGGGCCTTGCCGCCCACGCCGGCAGCCAGGCCCGCCGCGATCAGCAGCTTGACCACGTCGCCGGCATTGCCGATGTCCACCGACGGGTGGCGCAGATCGCCGCCCAGGTGCAGTGAGAGCGGCAGCGGCCCGTTGAGCTTGACCTTGTTGCCGAGCAGCGCCGCTACCGCCTCGGGCGTCAGCTTGAACGTGCCGGTCAGATCGAGCCGTCCGTCGAGCATGATGCGCCCGTTGAGCGAGAGGGGCCCTTCGGGGGTGTCGGCCGTCATCGGCTTCGACAGATGCATCGCGCCGGCGGCGAACTGCACCTGCCCGGTCAGCGTGCGCAGGTTGGTGCCGCCCGCGACCTTCTGCGCGGTCGCGCCGAGCGGCAGCTGCGAGGCCAGCTTGCCGGCGATGGCGCTGCCGAGGCTGGTGGCGAGGAGCTGCGCCTGCTCGATGCTGCCGCCGAGCGTCCCCTCGAGCGACTTCTGGAGGTCGGCCGGCGCCGTGCCGCGGCCGCGCGTGTCGACGTCGGCCGAGAGCTTGCCCTTGAGCAGCCCCTTGGAATCGCCGAAGCGCGACAGGAGCTGCTCGACGTCGAGCTGGGTGATCTTGCCGACGACGCGGAACGGCCCCTTGTCGTCGACCAGGTCGAACTCGCTGCCGCTGCCGGAGAAGTGTCCGCCCCAGGCGCCGACCTCGAGCTTGGTCGCGCGCACGCGCCCCTTGTCGAGCTGCAGCTCCGCCTGCAGCCGCTCGAACGGCACGCCCGAGGCGATGCCGCGCGCGACCTCGACCGACGCATGGCCGTGTGCGTTCGCCAGCATCGAGCTCTCGCGTGGCGGCTGGCCGCTCTCCGTCTTGTTCGACGGTCCGGTCGATTTCGGCAGGAGGTCCGCGGTATCGAGGTAGCTGGAGCGCGCGGTCAGCTCGATCTCGGGGCGGACCAGGTTCTTGACGGAGAGGTCGCCGGTGAGCTCGCTCTTGCGCGAGGTGAGCTTGAGCCCTTTGACTTCGGCGCGCATCAGCTCCGGCTTGTCGGAGCGGCCCTGCACGTGGGCCGTCGCGCTCAGCGCGATGGGCGGCATGCCGGTCGCCAGCGCCGGCATCAGCGCGCCGAGAGACTCCATCGTCAGCGAGTCGAGCCGCACGGTCAGGTCGGCCATCGGCTTGACGTCGCCCTCGATGACACCGTCGGCGTGTGCGTGCATGGTACCGAGCTTGAGGTCGACGGTGGGCGAAAGGCGCGTGCCCGCGCGCTGCGCGTCGAGCTTGAGCGACATCGGCATCGACGCCGGCTTGTGCACGACGTCTTCGTAGAAGGCCTCGAGCGCGCTCAGATCGGCGTCGACGTGGAGGGTCGAGTCCTTGCCCTTTTGCGTCACGTCGGCGACGACGACACCGCCGCCCGAGAGGCGCGTCGCCTTGAGCTTGAGGTTGGCGCCGCTCAGCTTGGCTTCGGCGTGGGCCTTGAGATCGCCGGCGCTGCCGGCGGCGTTGGCGTGAATGGCGAGCGCACCGGCGACCGTGGCGCCGGCCGGCAGCTCGGCGGCCACGCCCGGCAGGAGCCGCAAGAGCCCACCGAGGCTGTTGAGCTCGGCGTCGACGCGCACGTCGAAGATCGGCCGCACGAAGTGGCGCACCGTGCCGCCGCCGTGCAGATCGAGATCGGCGAGCTGAAGGCCGAGCTTGTCGAGCTTGATGGCGTCCGACTCGGCCTTGCCCTGCGCGTGCAGCCGGAGCGCGGTGCCGCGCGGCTTGTCGAGCAGCTTGGGCTTCACGATCGACGACTGCGTCAGATCGATGTCGAGATCGAAGGTCTGTTGCGCCGCCGTGCCCGACGCCACCACGCGGGCGGTGAGCGGCCCGTGCAGCTGCAGGCCGGTGGTGCGATCGAGCGCCGGATAGACGGCGCGCAGCGCGTCGAAGTCGACGCCGCGGGTCTCGACGGCGAAGTCTTCGAAGCGCGGCTGCTTGTCGAGATCGCGCAGCTTGCCGTGACCGCTCACGCCCATGCGCGCGACGGTGACGAGGAGCTTTTTGACGTCGAGGTCGCCCTTGGTGAAGTCGCCGTCGACGTCGCTGTCGAGCGCCGCGTCGAACGGCGCGCCGTCGGCAAAGTGCACGCCGCCGAGCTGCACGCCGCCCTTGAGCTTGGTGGGTCCATGACCGTTCGGCGCCAGGCCGCCGAGGTCGGCGTCGAGATCGGCGGCGGCGGTCGCCGCCTGCAGCCCGGCGACCGCGCGTGAGAGGAACGGCGCCAGCGGCTTCAGATCGGTGCGATCGAGCTTGAGCCGCACGGCCTCGAGCGGCGGCGGCAGGCGCTCGAGATCGCCGGCCGCGCCGAATCGGGTGCGCAGCTCGAGGTTCTTCGACGGTGCCAAGAGCGCCGCCGTGAGCTCCGCCGTCCAGGCCGACTTCAGCCCGACGTCGTGCAGCGCGAGGCCGAGCGACGAGACTTCGATGGTGGTGGCGAAGTCTTTGAGATCGACGAAGCGCACGCGCGCGCCCACGAGGTGCGCATCGTCGATGCGTGCGTTCTCGATCATCTCGCGGGTGCGCTCGCTCATCGGCTCCGACGAGCGCGGCGCGTTGTCGGCCATTCGTGCGGCGAGCTGCTCGAGGTTGAGCCGCCCGTCGGGCAGCCGCACAATGTTGACCACCGGCGACTCGATGCTGATCTCGGAGACGCGAATGGTCTTGCCGAGCGAAAAGAGCGCCCGCAGCGCCGAGGCGCGCACGCGCAGCCGGGTCGCCGACAAAAGCGGCATCTTGTCGGCCGGCGTGGCCGCGTCGGCGCCGATCGAGACGTCCTCGACGGTGACGCCGAAGCCGGTGAACAGGGTCGTCGAGATCTTGCCGACGTGCAGCGGCCGTCCCATCTGCTCGGACAGCTTGGGGAGCTCGTCGTCCTTGACCTTGTTCAAGATGGCGTCGAGGCGCCACACGAGGATGAGGCCGCCGGCGACGAAGAGACCGAGCGCGACGCCGAGACCGATGACGAGCCGACGGCCGCCGCGGCTCATGGCGTGAAGTTGACGAAGTAGACGCCCGGCGTGGACGCCTTGGGTGCGTTGCAGAACAGCGTCGTGCCGACCACGGGGCCGATCTCGGTGGCGCCGGTGAGGAGCGGCTCCTTGAGCGTCATCGAGGGCGCGGAAACGGCCACACGAGCGAGCGCACCGACGTAATTGTCGATGACCGCGTCGAACGCGACGCCGCCGATGTAGACGAGCGACTTCTGGTCGTCCGAGACGGCGAACTGGCCCTGGCGCGTCGCCGGATCGACGGTGGTGTCGCCGCCGCCCGCCGACGTGGTCAGCCCCAAGGCACCGACGAGCGCGGGCGCGGCGTCGACCAGCTTCTTGTCCTTGTCGAGCGTGGCCGAGGTCAGGTGCGCGGCGAGCCAGCTCGTGCCCATGAGCTTGGCGAGGCCGATCCCCGTCGTCGGCACATGCGTCCCGAGCGGCGTCGCCGCCGATCCGTCGCGAGCCGCGCGCACCGCATCGCCGAATTCGCCGACTGCGTCGACGTTTTGCAGATAGAGGAGCGCGCCCGGCACCGGGTGGACGTCGTAGATCGAGGCGTTGTCGGCGATCTTCGTTGGCGTCGCGCCGGCGGCGGTGCCGGCGTGCATGAGCGTGCCACGTCGATTTTGTGTCTCCACGTTCTGGAAGTAATAGACGTCGGCGCCGTCCGCGGATAGTACGATCGGCGAGAGCGTATCGACCTTGGCGGTCGCGCCGGCCAGGTCGAGCGTTCCCGCGACGTGCAGCGAATGATCGGTGCCGCTGTACGCGACCGTACCCTGGCCCGCGTCGGAGACGCTGTACTGCACGGTGTTGGCGGCGAGCATCGTCGGTTTGGCGGGACGCGCGACCGCGTCCCACGACCAGAGCGAGCGGTCGGTGCGCTGATAGACCAGGGTCTTGTTGTCGGAGGTGAAGGTGAGCGCGCCGGTGAAGGTATCGATGACGACCGGCTGCATCGACGCAGCCTGCGGCAGCGCGATCCAGAACAGCGTCTGGACGCCGGGCGGCCCGTTGACGCCGCTGTTTCCGCCGACGGCGTCCTGAAAGACCATCGTGTCGTCGGGCAGGACCGCTTCGAGGTAGGCGTAGGCACCGTTGCCGCGCTGGAAGACATCGGTCCCGGTCTCGACGTCGATGACGTGCAGATCGGGAATGCCACTGACGTTCGGCGGCAGGATCCCGAGGACGAAGTAGCGGCCCGAGGGCGAAAAGAAGTTGTTCGCTTCGATCGTCGCGTACTGCGGGCTCGATGCCACGCCGGGGGTCACCGGGCGCGTCGGCCAGCCGGAGGCGAACAGGATCTTCGGCTGGGCCCCCGCCGTCGAGAGATCGAGATAGCTGAGGGAGGCATCGGAGCCCGACGGGAGCAGCTCCGCATAGAAGAGCGCCTTGCCCGTCGGCGAGACGAGAAAGCCGCCGGGGGAGATGCCGCTCGCGACCTTGACGTCTTTGCCGTCGGCGGAGGCGACGTGCAGCTCGCCCTTGCCGCCCACGGCGGTGACGGCGTTCAAGAGATAGGCGACGTGGCCGTTGGCCTCGTCGGTGACGATGCAGCACGTCGTGCCCGACGCGCTCACGCGCCTGGTGGGGCCGGAGTTGTTGGAGCCGCAGCCGGCGACGAGGCCGGCGAGCGCAAGGAGGAGGTTTCGCACGATCGGGGTCCTCATGGCAGGCGGGTGATGAGCTGCGCGACGTTGGGGCTGCCCCATCCGGTCGCGAGGTCATAGAAGGTGGTGGCCGGATATCCGGGGCTGATGCCGTCGGGTCCGCCGTTGTCGCCCTTGGTGATGTCGTTGAACGCGGCCGTCTTGCCGACGGCGTAGATCTTGGTGAGCGCGTCGGGGATGCCGGTGCCGCCCTTGCCCTGATCGACGAGCGCCCAGACGCCGGCCCAGATGGGGGCGGCGGCGCTGGTGCCGCCGACGGCATTGCGCTGTCCGCGATACGAGACCCAGACGCCGCCACCGCCGGCGATGGCCGCCACGTCGGGCTCGTCGCGCGCGGCGTCGTTCGGCGTGAGGCCGACCTGGTAGGCAGGCTTGGCGAACATCTCCGAGGGTGCACCGCCGCCGGCCGCGGCGCCGTTGGTCGGATCGTTCTCGTTCCAGGTGACCTCGGTGCCGGCCGAGCCGATCATGGTGCCGCCGACGCCGATGACGTAGGGGCTCGACGCCGGCCAGCCGGCCGAGATGTGCTGATTGCCGCTGCCGTCGCGGCAGCCGTCGGTGCCGGTGTCGCCCGACGCGAAGAACCAGGTCTGGCCCTGCGCGAGCGCCTGCTCGAAGAGGGTGTTGAGGACGGGCGCCTCCTGCGAGACGCCGCGCTCGCACGAGCCGTAGCTGACGCTGACCGCGTGCGCCTCGGGAACCGAGTTGACGATGTAGGAGATGCCGTCGGGGAAGAGCCCCGGCGTGTTGGTCGCGGCGATGACGTGAACGACCTTGGCGAGCGGCGCCATGGCGAGGACCATCTCCGCGTCGAGGCAGTTCTCGACGTATTCGCCGTTGGCCGTGCCGACCGGATCGCGGTTGGCGCCGCCGAGGAGCACCTGCGTGTAGCCGGGCGCGCTGGTCTTGCCGAACGGGCTGAACGCGGTCATGTAGGCGTCGACGTCCTTGGCGGGGTCGGGCGCGAAGCCGGCGCCGAGGATGGCGACGGTCTCGCCCATGCCCGGGTTGGCGATTCCGGTGGCGCCGTAGAGCGCCTGCAGCTCGTTCGGACGAAGCGGCGTGGTGGCGTTGAGGTTCGGCGCGACGAGGTGGGAGCGCCACGTCTGCGAGCCGCTCAGGCCGGCCACGCCGACGGTGATGTCGAGCGCGTCGTAGGGCAGGTGCAGCGCCGTGGCGGCGGCGCGGAAGGTGTCGCCGCCGTCGGAGTACTCGTGCAGCTCGACGCCGAAGGCGCGCTCGATGGCGGCGGCCGAGCCGCGGGCGCTGATGGTGGTGCGCCCGACGACGGTGCGCGTGACGAGGATCTGGTTCGACTGGAGCCAGGCGACCATGCGGGAGTAGGCGAGCACGGAGGGGGCGAAGCGATCGGCGAAGTCGCCGGGGGCGAGGCCCTCGTCGCCGGGGCGGCGCGCGTCGACGAGCTTGTGCAGCTGCTCGCGATCGCGGAGGCGGAGCCCGATGACGAAGTCGAGCTGCGCGTCGCGGGACACGCGGCCGAGATCGACGGAGCGCTGGACGCGGTCGGAGACGACGTCGGCGCCGGGGAGCGAGGCGCCGGTGGGCGCGCAGCCGAGCGCCAGGGGGGTTAGCAGAGCTAGGGATAGGAGCCTATGCATGCCGGCATTGTGGTCGGAAAGCGGTTTGGGGACAATGTGCTTGGCGGGGCGGCGGGGAGCAGCGGTGTCCGGGTCGGTGTCGGTGTCGGCTGGGGGCCGAGTGCGAGCTGAGCGCTTCGGCGCTGCGAGGGACCGTCGCGGCGGGCGGGCCCCTTACGCGTCGCCTTCGGCGCCGCACGGGGGGCCCTCGGCGTCGCGCTGGCATCGCGCCTTCGGCGCGAGCGCGCTCCGACGCCGCCGCCACGGTCCCTCGCAGCGCCGAAGCCTGAGTGCGGCTGGCGACGTTCGCTCATCGCTTCCGCGCTTCCAGAATGAAAGCAGGACGGCCTCACGGCGGCGCTCACGCTGCGCGCGCTCGAGCAGAGCGAGCGGCACCGAGGTCGTTCCACTTTTTTCCGCACGGCATGAGTCCATCGTGGGTCTTGCCGCCGGGCGAAGCGGTGTCCCCGCACCCAGCCAGCGA
>JAQBQH010000313.1 GCA_028287105.1 Myxococcales bacterium | reverse complement strand
TCTTCGATCACCAGCTCGTGACGCCGGAAGAGGTGGGTCAGCGCCGTCAGCGAGTAGTAGCAGAGGTGCTCGTGATAGATCGTGTCGAACTCGACCTTGCGCAAGAAGTCACCGAGATAGGGCGACTCGGAGACCACCACGCCCTCGTCGGCGAGCAGCACCTTGAAGCCGGCGACGAAGCCGTTGAGGTCGGCGACGTGGGCCAGCACGTTGTTGGCGTGGATGACATCGGCGCGCTTGCCCTCCAGACGCAGCCGCGCTGCCAGCGTGGCGTCGAAGAACTCGGCGACGGTGGGGACGCCGCGGCCGCGCGCGATCTCGGCCACGTTGCGCGCCGGCTCGATGCCGAGCACCGGCACGCCAGCCTTGGCGTAGTACTGCAACAGATAGCCGTCGTTGGAGGCGACCTCGACCGCCAGGCTCTCGGGGCCGAGCTTGCGCGTGGCGACGAGCTTCGACACCACCGACTCGGCGTGAGCCAGCATCGTCGTCGAGTAGGACGACAGGTAGAGGTAGTCGCGAAACAAGATCTCGGGCGGCACGGTGCAGGTGATCTGCACCAGCTGGCAGGCGCGGCAGCGGACGAGATCGAGCGGATAGCGCGGCTCGGGCTCTTTGGCGTCCTCGGGCTTCAAGTAGCTGTTGGCCAGCGGCATCTCGCCCAGCGACACGATCGCCGACAGATCGGCGCTGCTGCAGCTGCGGCAGCTCACGCCACGCGCGCTCCGGATCGCGGTCACGTTCTGGCCTCGTCGAGGAATTCGCGATACCAGGCGTAGGTGCGCGCGAGGCCGTCCTGCAGGCTGAAGCGCGGCTTCCAGCCGAGCCTCGCGCGCGCCTTACTCGCGTCGAGGAATTGCTCGCGGATCTCGTTCGACGCTTCGTTGCGAATCTCGGGCGCCAGATCGCCGCGACCCGCGACCTTCAAGATCTCGTCCACCAGCGCCAGCACCGTGAGCGGCTGCTCGTTGGAGAAGTTGAACGCCTCGCCGGCGAGATCACGCTTCTGCGCCATCGCCTCGGCGGTCTTCAAGTAGGCAGCGGCGCCGTCGTCGACGAAGATGTAGTCGCGCACGAATTTACCGTCGCTGCGCACGATCGGGCGCTCGCCGCGGATGGCGCTGCGCAGCGTGCCCGGCACGATGCGATTCCAATTGAGATCGCCCGGACCGTAGAAGTTCCCGCACCGCGTGACGCACACCGGGACGGCGAAGCTCTTGGCATACATCTGCGCGATCAGATCGGCGGCCGACTTCGACACGTCGTAGGGGTGGCGCCCTTCGAGCGGCGTCGACTCCGAGTACGGCAGCGTTGCCTGCGCGCCATAGGCCTTGTCGCTCGAGGCGAGGACGATCTGCTTCACCGCCGGGCTGCGCCGCGCCGCCTCGAGCAGGCACCAGGTGCCGCGCACGTTGGCCTCGAGCGTGGCCACCGGATTGCGATTGGCGATCGACACGATGGTCTGCGCCGCCAGGTGCATGACGGTGTCGACTTCGTATTCGCCCATGACGCGCTCGAGCAGCGGCTGATCGCAGATGTCGCCGCGCACGACGCGAATGCGATCGAGGAGCGACGAGCGCACCAGCTCCGCCTGCGGCACCCAGTCGCGCACCAGCGCCACGACGTCGGCGCCGCTCTCGACGAGGATGCGCACCAGCGACGCGCCCAAAAGGCCGGTGGCGCCGGTGACCAGCACCGGGCGCGTCGACCAGAAGCCGCGGTTCACCAGATCTTCCACGGCGCCTTTCCGCTCGACCAGAGCTCGTTGAGCGCGACGTGATCGCGGTAGGTGTCCATCGGGTGGAATTCCCCGGTGTGGCGGTAGGCCATGAGCTGGCCGTCCTTGACGAGCCGCTCCAGCGGATCGCGCTCGAGGATGCAGTCGTCGGCGTTCCACACGTACTCGAAGACGCTCGGCTCGAAGACGAAATAGCCGGCCGAGATCCAGGCGTCCTCGGTCGGCTTCTCGCGGAAACGCTGCACCGCGCCGTCGTCGCCGGTGTCGATGACGCCGAAGCGGCCGGGCACGCGCACCGTGGTCACCGTCGCCAGGCGGCCGTGCGACGCGTGGAACGCGTGCAGCTTCTCGAGGTTGATGTCGATGAGCCCGTCGCCGTAGGTGACCATGAAGCGCCCCGGTCCGACGTGCGGCTGCGCGCGGGCGACACGCGCGCCGGTGCCGGCGGTGGCGCCGGTCTCGACGAGCCGCACGTTCCAGTCCTGCTCCTCGTGCACGCCCAGGTACTTGATCTGCGAGCGCTCGCCGAGCTGCACCTCGATGTCGTTGGTCATCGCTTCGTAGTTGAGGAAGTACTCTTTGATGAGCGAGCCCTTGTAGCCGAGGCACAGGACGAACTCGCGCAGCCCCTGATGGCCGAAGATCTTCATGATGTGCCACAAGATCGGCCGGCCGCCGATCTCGACGAGCGGTTTCGGTCGGAACTCGGTCTCCTCGCGCAGTCGCGTGCCGAGGCCGCCGCACAGGATCACCACCTTCATCGGTTCACTACCTCGCGTTCGCGTCGGGCCAAGGGTACCGTGCTCCAGGGCAGAAGGGG
>JAQBQH010000311.1 GCA_028287105.1 Myxococcales bacterium | reverse complement strand
CCGCTGCAGCCCGGCGCCATGCCGCCGCTGCCGCCGTCGCATCCCGCCTTGCCGGGCGCGCCCGGGGGGAAGATCGAATAATGGACTTCGACGTCTCGCAGCTCAGCGCCATCGGCCCGATCGTCGCCCTCACGGTCGCCGGCTGCTTCCTGCTTCTCCTCGAGGCGTTCGCCGGCGGTCGCCAGCGCGCCTATCTGATGCCGCTCACCCTCGCCGCCGTCGCCGTGGCGCTGGTGCTCGAAGCCGGGCAGTGGCGCGACGCGCAGCTGGCGACGAGCGCGTTCCACGGCCTCCTCGCCGTCGATCGCTTCAGCATCTTGCTCTCGTCGGTGTTCCTGGTCGGTTGCGGCATGACCGCGCTCCTCGCGCCCGCGTACATGAAGGAGCACGAGTTCGAGTTCGGCGAGTTCTACGCGCTGCTCATCTTCGCCACCGCCGGCATGATCATCCTGGCGCAGGCGACCGACTTCGTGACCATCTTCCTCGGCATCGAGACCATGTCGATTGCGGTCTACGTGCTCACCGGCTCCTGGCGCAACTCGGCCAAGAGCGCCGAGGGCGCCATGAAGTACTTCATGGTGGGCGCCTTCGCCACGTCGGTGCTGCTCTACGGCATCGCGCTCATCTACGGCGCCACCGGCACCACCGCGCTGGCCGAGATCGCGCGCCAGGCGCCGCGCGTCTCGCAGGCGCCGCTCTTCATCGTCGGCTTTTTGCTCGTCATCGTCGCGCTCGGTTTCAAGATCGCGGCCGTGCCGTTTCACATGTGGGCGCCCGACGCCTACGAAGGCGCGCCCACGCCGGTCACCGCCTTCATGGCGACGACGGTCAAGGCGGCCGGCTTCGCCACGCTCATCCGCCTCGTCGCGACGACGTTCTCGCGCACCGAGCTGGCCTACGGCAGCTCCGGCTGGGCCTCGATCTTGTCGTGGCTGGCGGTGCTCACCATGACGCTCGGCAACCTCGGCGCCCTGCGCCAGGACAACGTCAAGCGCATGCTGGCCTACTCGTCGATCGCGCACGCCGGCTACCTTCTGGTCGGTGTCGTGGCCATCGCCGTCGTCGGCGCCGACGCGCGCGGCCCGCTCATCTACTATCTCGTCGCCTACACCTTCACGACCATCGGCGCCTTCGGCGTGGTGGCGTGGATCGGCAACAAGAACGACGAGCGCGTCATGATCGACGATTGGGCGGGGCTGGCGTCACGCCATCCGGCACAGGCGCTGGCGATGACGCTCTTCATGCTCTCGCTCGGGGGCTTCCCGCCGACGGCGGGCTTCTTCGGGAAGTTCTACGTCTTCCGCGCCGCGCTCGAGAAGCCGACCCTGATCTGGCTCGTCGTGGTGGCGGTGCTCAACAGCGTCATCAGCGTCTACTACTACCTGCGCGTCGTCACGGCGATGTACTTCCGCGAGCCCGGACGCGAGCTGCGCCCGCTGCGCTCGAACGGCGTGACCGCAGCGCTCTTGATCGCGGCGTTCGGCGTCCTCGCCATCGGCATCCTGCCTTCCTGGCTCATCGACGCTGCCAACGCGGCGCTCTTCCTTCAGTAGCTCGTCACGCAGTAGCTCGTTACGCAGTAGCTCGTTACGCAGTAGCTCGTTACGCAGTAGCTCGTTACGCCGCCAGCTCGTAGTCCTTGGCGATCGCGCTGCATTCGTACTCGTGCATCCACAGCGTCTCGACCATCGTGAGCTCGTCGACCGTCACCCAATCCGCGCAATAGGGGCAGCTCACGGCGCGAATCGGAATTACGAAGTCGTCCTCAGGTGTGAAGCGCATGCCCGAAGGAACTTTCAAGGGGCGCGCCAAGGCGAGGCCAACCGGGCCGTCCGTCGCCGTGCAATGGGTGCGCGACCGAGCGAACGGGCGCTCGCTCGCTCGCTCGCTCGCTAGCTCGCTAGCTAGCGAGTAGCGATGCCGGTCAGTTCGCGCAAGAGGCTGGGGGCGCGGAGATAGCAAGGCGCGCTGCCGGCGTCGGAATCCGTCGCAGTCGCCGCTGCGCGGCGTGCTCCTCCAGGCGGACCCGCTGATGTCGCGCTGCGCGCGACGCGGGTCCTTTACGCCGCCGGCAGCGCGCCTTGCTACCTCCGCTCTGCGCCTCGAGCGCGTGGCAATGAGCAAGAGAACGCCTTTGGTGCGAGGTGCAAGAGCGGAGGCAGTGAGGCGCGCTGCGGGCGTCGGAATCCGTCGCAGTCGCCGCTGCGCGGCGTGCTCCTCCAGCGGACCCGCGGATGTCGCGCTGCGCGCGACGCGGGTCCTTTACACCGCCGGCAGCACGCCTTGCTACCTCCGCTCTGCGCGTCGGGCACGTGGCAATGAGCGAGAGAGCGCCGTCGAGCACGTGGCAATGAGTGAGGGAGCGCTTGGTACAGGCGCAAGAGCGGACGCAGTGAGGCGACCTCCCGGCGGCGTAGAGGGGCCGCGTCGCGCGAAGCGCGACCTGGGCGGCCCCGATGGAGGAGCACGCCGCGCAGCGGCGACTGCGACGGATTCCGACGCCGGAAGGTCGCCTCACTGCGTCCGCGACCCCAGCCGTCCCAAAGCTATT
>JAQBQH010000308.1 GCA_028287105.1 Myxococcales bacterium | reverse complement strand
TGACAGGACCCGCCGCCGCGCCACCGGAGCGTCGCTCTGGGTTTTTTTAGGCTACTTGATCACTTCGAGCTCCATGCCCGCAGTGAAAGCGGTCACGTCGGGCGAGTACATCGACTGCAGCACCGCCGATCCGATGCGGTAGTGCCCCGGCGTCGTCGGACGCAGCGAATGGCGCAGCTCGAACTCGCCGTGCGGCATCCAGTCGACGAAGAAGTTGTACAACGAGTCGCGCGGCTCCTGATACGACGACAGCTTGTCCCACTTCCAACCCGACACCAGCGTCGTCTCCTCGAACCCGGCGCCGCGCGGCTCCTTGACGTGGACGTACTCGAACTGGCTCTTGGTCTTGATGTAGAGCCGCACCTCGATCTCCTCGCCCACCTTCACCTTGTCGCCCGACGCCAGCGCCTGCAGGTGATAGCCGTCCGCCTGGTGCACCTTGCGGAAGTACTTGCGCTCGATCGCGATCAGGTTCGACGCGTGCGCCTCCTGCAGCTTCGTCGACGAGTAGATCCAGGTCGCCGATGCGAACGCGATGCCTGGCCCCTCCTTGCCGAGCTGCACGCGGCCGCGCGCCGGCGTCACGTCGCGCCCCTTGACCGTCCACATGAGCGGCGTGCGCCGATCCTCGGTCGGCTTGACCGTCACGATCTCTTCCTGCTTGTCCCACTCGACGTGGAACTTCTCCGGCTGCGACAGCGATCCCATCTTCTGCATCAGATCGAGGATCGAGTAGACGGCCGCCGCCGACGCCTTGGTCGAGTGCCACTGGTTGCCCTTGCGATTGAAGAGCAGCCACTGCAGCATCCCGGCGACGCGCGTATCCTGCGGCTTGAGCTCGTTGAGCGTGCGGATGAAGAACGCGTGCTTCTCGACGGTGTCGGAGTACCACATCCACGAGTAACGCTCGGGCGTCCAGTAGACGCCGGTGACCGGATCGCTCTTGGCGCCGTCGAGCGCCGACTCCAACAGCTCGAGCGCCAGCTTCTTGTCCTCGAGCCGCCACATGACCCGCGCGCACCAGGCGCGACCGTACGGGGTCAACAGCTGCCGGTTGGCCAGCACGTACTTCATCCACGCCGCCACCTCGCCGCGTAGCCGGCCCGCGTCGGGATACTTCTGCGGATCGAACGAGGTCAAGACGTACGACCCGTAGGCGAGATAGGCGACGTCGGCCTCGTCCTTCTTGATCCGATGCGGCAGCTCGCGCCCGACGTACCCGAGCGCCCGCGAGACCATGTCGCGCGGCGGCTGGATGCCGAAGTCCTGCAGCATCGCCAGCTGCTCGAGCACATATAAGGTCATATAGAAGTCGTCGCGCCCGCCGGGGAACCACGGGAAGGCGCCCGACCCGTTCTGCGCCCGCGCCAGCTTGCCGAGGGCGTCCTCCTGCTGCGCCGTCACGACCTTGGGGTTCAAGAGGTCGCGCAGGCGCCAGTCCTTCGATCCGCCCTCGGCCTCTTGCAGCCAGGGGGTCTCGGTCAGCATCAACATGCGGCGCGGGTCGTCCTTGTTCCACGCCTCATGCTCGGTCTCGCGATGCGGCGCCGCGGCGATGGCCTTGGCGATCTCGGGATGCTTCTTGTAAATCTCGTTGACGATCGCCATCGGCACGTAGCGGTTGAGCGTCTGCTCCGTGCACTCGTACGGATACTCGACGAGGAACGGAATCGACCGCAGCACCGAGAGCGCCAGCTGCGGATCGATCGACACCGACAGCGACTCCGACCGCAAGGACGGGTCCGCGTTCTTGATGAGCTCGGCGAACTCGATCAGCTTCTTGTCGTTGCCCTTGAGCGCCACGACGCGCGACTGAATCAGCCGCTCGCGCGACGGCAGGATCGGCAGCGGCCGCTCCTCCGCGTCGCTCAATTTGCCGGCCGTCGCATGCGCGCGGATCTTGTAGGTGGCGATGTTCTCCGGCGCCACCATGGCGAACTCGACGGCCGTGAGCCCGTGCGCCGGCACCTCCACCTTCTTCGACTTCTCCTTGATCCCGAGCGCCTCCAGCGCCGGTTTGCCGCTCGCGTCGTCGACGATGTCGAGATCGACGTTGGCCGAAATCGGCGCGTTGGTCTCGTTGTGCACGACCGCGGTGATGGTCGAGCGATCGCCCTCGCGGAAGAAGCGCGGGATCTCGACGCGGACCATGAGCGGCTTCTTGGTGGCGAACGTGTCGTCGCCGACGCCGGCCTCGACGGCGCGGCCGAGCGCGACGATCTGGACGCGCCAGCTGGTGAGCCGCTCGGGCGCGGTGAAGCTGAAGACGCCCTTGCCGCCCTCGACCTTGATGTCGGGGATGAAGGCCGCCGTCTCGGCCATGTTGGTGCGCAATTCGGGGCCGGCCTTGGGCGGCTTTTCGACCGTCGTCTCTTTCTGCTCGGCGTTCTTGTCGGCCTTGTTGTTGCTGGCCTTCTCTTCGCTCGAACCCCCGAGGAGGTCGTCGGGTTGGTCTCTGACCGCCGCGCGCCGCTTGGCCACCCCACCGACGGGGGCGGCCTGAGCCGGGGGCGGCAGCGCGCCGGGCGCCGCGCTCATCGCGAACCGCGCGTTGCCGTACCCGTAGCCGCGATACGACGTCTGCTCCCACGAGAAGCGCGGCGTCTGCATCGGCTTGTAGTGCCCCTGAATCTCCCTCGCCGCGCGCGCCTGCGCCGCGTCGTCGCCCGGCAGCGACAGCCCCCAACCGGTGAGCACCCCGTCGGTGCGCCCCTCTGGCGCTGCGGGCGCGCCCCACAGCGCGTTGGCCCAGTGGAGATACTGCTTGGCGTACAGCTCGAGCGAGCGATCGAAGATGGTCACCAGCGCCTCGCCGTCGACGGCACGCCCCTTCTGATCCTTGACCTCGACCGTCCACTTCGCCGACTGCCCCGGCTCGAGCGCCTCGGGCTTACCGACCAGCTTGATGGTCAGCTCCTTGTCCTTCCGCGGCACTCGCAGCGTGATGTCGCTGCCGACCGCGTCGACGCCGTCGACGCCGATCCAGCGCGCCGTGAAGCCGCCCGCCTCGCGCTGCCCGACCGCCACCGTCCACACGCGCACCGGCGCGCCCTTGTCCACGTGATGCTCGACGAGGTTCGCGCCGCGCCACAGCTCCACGTGATACGCGCCCGAGGCCGCGCTGGCACCGACGAGCAGCTCGGCCTTTTCGCCCGGCTGCAGCTCGGCCTTCTGCGCCAGCGCGATCGGCGGCAGCGTCAGCGCCAGGGCGCGGGTCTTGGCGTCGGCGACGAGGAACGCGAACGAGCCGCGCGCGTCGCCCGCCTTGAGCCGCACGCGATAGCCGCCCGCCGGCAGCAGCGGCAGCGCCAGCGCCGCCGGACCCTTGCCGTCGCTCTTCAGGGTTCCGTGCGCCACGTGCGCGTCGGCCGCCGGATACTTCTTCAAGAGCGCCTGCAGCGGCGCGCCCTCCGCCGGCTTCTCCTTCGGCGCCCCGAGCCGTTCGATCTCCCAGCCGACCTCGGCCGCGACCGGCTGCTCTTCCAGATTGGACACCTTGATCTTCAGCGCCGCCGCCTCGTTGCTGAAATAGAAGCCGCGCTCCGACTCGGCCGTCACCAGCATCGACTGCGCGCCGACCCGCAACGTACGATCGGCCGCGATGGTGCGCCCGCCCGTGTCGTGCGCCTCGACCTCGACGATAAAGTCGCTCACGTCGGGCAGGTCGGGATCTTCGGATGGCGCGTCGTCGGGATCCGGCGCCGCCGTGAACTCCACGGTGAAGTTGCCCGTCTTGTCGGTCTTGACGTCGCCGCGCGCGATCTCGACCTTCGGGCTCTGCCCCTGCCGCCAGTACCACCACGGGATCCAGCGCTGCCGCGACACCTTGAACTTGACCGGCACGTCTCCCGCCGCGCCGCCGAAGTAGTACTTCACGCTGCCGGTGAGGCGGCTCTTCTCGCCGTACTTCGCCGCCGCCTTGGGCGCCTCGAGCGTGACCTCGAACTCGGGCCGCTTGTACTCTTCGACGCGCAACGAGAGATTGCGCGACACGTCGCGCACACCCACCGCGGTGGCGACGATGTTGTGCACGCCGAGGAGCCCCTTGAGCGGCAGCGTGAATTCGGTCGACGCCGAGCCCATCTGACCGGTGACGAGGTCCGCCTTGGCGACCTCCTTGCCGTTGGGATCCTGGAGGACGAGGTGGATCTTGCGCTTCGCGTCGATCTTGAAGCTGCCGTCCTTGATCCGCTCCACCGACGTGACGCGGACCTTGGCCACCTGTCCCGGACGATAGATGGGCCGATCTCCGACGAGGAACAGCTCCACCGGCGGCTCGGGATAGCGCGTGCCGTGATAGGCGGGCGAGGGAAAGAGCGCGATCGCCTTTCCGTGTACTGCCATGGCGTCGATCTGCAGATAGGGCGCGTGCGGAAACGTCCAGCTGGCCACGCCTTCGCCGTTGGTCTTGGTCTCGTCGGTGGTGCGATTGCGCCAGTCGGTCGAGACCAGCATGCGGAACGGCACGTCGCCGGCCGGCTCCTTGGTATCGACGTTGAACGCGTAGTAGCGCAGCCCGGCCTCGGTCTCGGCGCGCGCCACGGCGATGTCGGTCACGTTGACGAAGGCGGCGCGCAAGATCGAGCGGCGGGCCGCGAAGTGATCGTCGCCCGAAGCGACCACCAGGTAGAGGCCGACGCCGGGCGTGGGCGCATCGATCTCCTGGTGCACGTCCAGGTGATCCCCCTTGTCGCCGGTCGCGACCTTCCACTCGACGACCGGCTTGCGCCCGCCGAGCCACGCCTCGACCTTCTCGTAGCGCGGCGAGATGAGCGACTGTGACCAGAACTCCTTGCCGGCGTCGTGCATCGGATCCATGCGGTAGAGGCGCAAGTAGACCGTCGCCAGATTGCGCGACTGAAGCTGGATCGACCTCTTGCCGTCGCGGGTGACGCGCGTCGAGAGGCCGATCTCTTTATCGAGGATGTTGTGGCGCAGCTGGCGCAGCTCGACGGCGACGTCGCTCTCGGGCGTCTTGGGCAGGGTCGCTTCGATGAGCTTGAGCGCTTCGACCCGCCGCGTGGCGTAGAGCAGGGCGGCGGCCTTGGCGGCGGCGTCGGCGCGACCGAGCGGCGTGCGCATCTTCTGCGACCACGCTTGCAGGCGCTCGATGGCGGCGGCGTGCCACGCCTCGCGCTGCTTCAGCGTCGCGCCCTGCGCTTCCGTCGCCAACATGACCCGCGCCACGCGCCAGCGCTCGCCGGCCATCGCGCGATCGACGCTGCCACCGTCGAGGTGCGCCGACTCTTCGTAGAGCGCGCCGATACGCAGGAGCGCCGGCTTGCCCGCTTCGAACCCGCGCGCCAGCTCGTCGGCCGCGAATTGTGTCACGTCGACGCGGCCGCGCTGCGGCGCCAGCCACTCGTGCAGCCTGAGCACGCTGAAGTCCCACAGCGACGGGTAGCGCGGAAAATCGACGTCGGTGAGCACCAAGAACTCGGCGTACGCCTTGAGCGGCAGCCGCGCGAGCTTCTCACGATCCTTCCACAGCCCCTGCGCCGACGCCTCCATCTCGCGCTCGGCCGCGGGCTTCGACATCTTCGCCGAGCCCTCGGCGCCCTCTTCGGTCTCCTCCGAGTAGCCGTACCAATTCTGCACTCCGCGGAACATCTCGAGGCGCCCGAGGTTGACGATGCCGCGCAGCCCCGGGTCCGACGGCAGCTTGGCGGCGCGCGCGCGATCGAGCGCCTTTTCGTGCTGGTTGAGGAGCGTCTCGCACTCGATGGCGCGGAACAGCGCGCGCGTGTAGATGCGCTCGTCGGGCGGGCTCTTTTGCAGCGCGTCGTACTTCTGCAGCGCCGAGTCGTACTTGCCCTCGGTGAACAGCTTGTCCGCGTCCTTCATGGTGGCCGACTCCTTGGCCTGTACCGGCGGCGTGTGGCAGCCGATGACGAGCACCATCGCGAGCAGGATCTTCTTCATGCGACCTCGTGGGATAGAGCCATCGTTGGATGCAGTTGAAACGCTCATCCTTGGCTTCACGATCTGAGCTCCTTCCGCGCACGTGGCTGAAACATCTTGCCGGTGACGACGCGGATGACGAGGCGGGGGAAGAGACGGGTGACGAAGGCCGTGAGAAAATTGATCAATCCAGGAACCAGCACCGCCCGGCCGTCGTCGAGTGCATCGAGCGTTCTCGAGACCAGCTCGTCGGCGCTCATGACATGTGGCAGCTTGCCCATGGTCGGATCGACGCCGGCCACCTGGAAGAACTCCGTGCGGGTCGGACCGGGACAGACGCACAGGACGCGCACTCCCGAGCCGCGCAGCTCTTCGGCGAGCGCTTCGGACCAGCTGAGCAGGAACGCCTTGGTGGCGCCGTAGGTGGCCATATAGGGCACCGGTTGGAACGCGCCAATCGACGAGACATTCACCACGCCGCCCGAACGGCGCGCCACCATCGACGGCAGGAGCTTCTGCGCCAGGAGGAGCGGGGTGAGCGCGTTGAGCTTGAGCATGCCGACCTCGCGCGCGCGGTCGAGATCGACGAAGGCGCCGTTGGTGCCGAAGCCGGCGTTGTTGACGAGCAGCTCGACCTCACCGAGGCCGAGCGCATGCGCCGCGACGCGCGCGACCTCCGCTTCGTCCTCGAGGTCGGCAGTCAGCACCTCGGCGCGCCGCAGCGTCGCGGCCAGCGCTTCGAGACGCTCCCGCCGCCGCGCCACCAGGAGGATCGCGTAGCCGCGCCGATCGAGCGCGCGCGCGAACGATTCGCCGATGCCCGACGACGCGCCGGTCACCACCGCCCAGCCGCGCTCCATCAGACCGTCTCCGTCTTGGTTCCCATCGGCACGAGATCATGGAAGAGCGCGTAGTCGACGTAGCGCGTGCCGTCGGGGTTGGTGCCGATGATGTCGGCGAAGCGCTGGTCCCACACGAAGTCCTCGGGGTTGTACGAGTTGCGCGAGTGGACCTGCTGCGAAAACGTCTCGTCGGTGCCGACCAGGGAGCAGATGAGCTGCAGGCTCTGCGCCTTCATGGCTTCGACGGTGAGGCCGTAGAGCGGGCTCTTCTCGTCGATGACGTGCATGGCGGTCCAGCTCAACACGAAGACGATGTTGCGATCGCGCTCGAGCGTCAGATCCTGGAAGCGGCGCATGCGCTCGCCGTCGGAGGTGACCTCGGTCCGCGCCACGGCGGCGCGCAAGGTCGCTTCGACGATCTGGTTGGCCCGCTCGTTGGCCATGCGAAACATGAGCAGCTTCTTGCCGTCGCGCTCGACGATGATCGCCTTGGACGACCACATCACGCGCGCGGTCGGGCGCGAGAACTTGGCGAACACGAGGCCGGTGGTGACGGCGAGGAACAGGGTGCCGAGGAAGGCCTGGATGGCGACGAGGACGTTGGCGTAGGTGGTCCTGGGCGCCATCGTGCCGTAGCCGATGGTCGAGAGCGTGTGGACGCTGAAGAAGAAGTGGTCGCGAAAGCTGACCGCCCCACTGATGCAGTCGCCGCCGAGCATGTAGAGGCAGGCAAAGGTCAGGTTGGCGACGGTGTAGAAGGCGGCGAGCAGGCCGAGGAGCCGGGTCCAGTCGCGGTCGATGAGGACGTGGTAGAGGTCGGAGAGGACCGCGCGCCGGACGTTGCGGCGCTCGACGACGAAGCTGAGCAGCGGGGGTCGGCGTGGGGCCATTGCGGCGGCAGTATATACCGGCGGGACCCGGCCCGAGCGACCCGGTGGCAGAGGCTGGAGGCGCGCGGTCGGTCGGTGGGCGAGCGAGCGGCCGGCTCAGCGCGACGGCGGTTCGGCGAGCGCGCTACCAGCGCGGGCCGTCACCGTGCCAACGATACCACTGCATGCGCCGCCAACGATGGCGCTCCCAATCTTCGCGGCCGCGCTGCCACTCTTCGCGGCGACGCCATTCGTCGCGCCGCCCGTGGTGCTCGCGGCGCCAGCCGTTGTTGGCGTAGTACGGATCGACCTCGGCCGGCCGCCCGTACGGCTGGTAGACCGGCTGCTCGTAGACCGGCTCCCGATAGACCGGTGGCGGCGGCTGATACCAATCGGCGAGCGCGGGCGACGCGGCGCCCAGCGTGCCGGCGAGACCAGCGACGGTGATGAGCTTCCTCAGTAGCATGACTACCCCTCCTGCCCGTTCGACGATCCTGGGCTTGCGGTATTCACGGATCGCGATTTGCAAGTAAGAGAACGCATGCATGCTCTGACATACTTCGGTCCCGGAAATTTGCGCGTCGTCGAAAAGCCGGACCCGCGCATCCAACATCCGAACGACATCGTGCTGCGCGTGACGCGCACCGCGATCTGCGGCTCGGATCTCCATCTCTTCCACGGCCTCGTCCCCGATACGCGCGTCGGCTGCACGTTCGGACACGAGTTCGCCGGCGTCGTCGAGGAGGTGGGGCCAAGCGTGCGTTCGCTCGTAGCCGGCGATCGCGTGGTCGTGCCCTTCAACGTCGCGTGCGGCATGTGCCTCTATTGCAAGAAAGGACTCTACGGCTGCTGTGACAATTCCAATCCGTCGAGCGACATCGCCGGCGGCGCCTTCGGCTTCTCGCACACCACGGGCGGCTACGAAGGCGGCCAGGCGGAGTATGTGCGCGTGCCGTTCGCCGACGTGGGACCGATGAAGATCCCCACCGACATGGAAGAGGAGGACGTCCTCTTTCTGTCCGACATCCTGCCGACCGGCTATCAGGCCGCCGAGATGGGCGACATCCAGGAGGGCGAGACCGTCGTCGTGTTCGGCTGCGGTCCGGTCGGGCTGTTCGCGCAGAAGTCCGCGTGGCTGATGGGCGCCGGGCGCGTCATCGCCGTCGACCGCGTGCCCTACCGCCTCGAGTTCGCCAAGCAGTACAACAACGTCGAGACGGTGAACTTCGAAGAGGTCGACGACATCGTCGGCCACCTGAAGAAGATGACCGATGGTCAGGGGCCCGACGTCTGCATCGACGCGGTCGGCTGCGAGGCGTCCGGCTCGATGCCGCAATACTTGAGCGGCAAAATGATGATCCAGGCCGGTGCCCCGACGGCGCTCTTCTGGGCCGTGCACACCGCCAGGCGCGGCGGCAAGGTCTCGGTGGTCGGGGTCTACGGGCCGCCGGCGAACCTGTTCCCCGTCGGTGTGGCGATGAACAAGAACCTCACCATCCGACTGGCCCAGTGCAACGTGCGGCGTTACATGCCGCACCTGCTCGACCTCATCCGCGAGGGTACGATCGACGCCAAGGGGATCATCTCGCACCGGCTGCCGCTCGACGAGGCGCCGGAGGCGTATCACATCTTCGCGCAGAAGAAGGACGAGTGCCGCAAGGTCGTCCTGATTCCGTCGCATGCGCAGAACTGAGGAGACGACGACCATGGAAGAGAGCCAGATGCCAATCCCCGGCTGGGGCGTCGATCGTCGTCCCGAAGACCGTCCCGGAGTCCCGCTCGAGCAGGAGCGGCACGTCGGTCACGACACGCTCGCCGGCGGCGCTCCCTATACCGACACGGTCCCGCTCAAGGGGCTGTCGGGGCTGATCCGCCGCGCGGCCTATCGCGTGCCGGACTGGAAGCCGCGCCGCTGGATGATGCTGATGATGGCGGATCGCGTGGATGTCCTCGAGTCCAAGCTGACGCCGCGTAATCTCCTCGTGGCGGGCGGCGCGACCGGCGTCGTGGCGGCGCTGCTCGGCGCCTGGCGCCGGCGACGTTAGCGGCGCAGCTCCTTGAAGAAGATCGTCGCCGCGCAGAGCCGCCCGTCGGGCCACAGCGCGTAGTTCGGAATCTCCCCGCAACGCTGCCAGCCCAACCGCGTATACAGACGATCCCCGTCGCTGCCGGTCACCGTATCGAGCACCAGCAGCGTCTTGCCGGCGGCGAGCGCCCGCTCCTCGGCGGCCGCGAGCAGCGCTGCACCCAGGCCGCCGCGACGTCCTCGCCGATGCACAAGCATCTTCGCGATCTCCGCGCGATGCGGCTGATTCTCGGGCTGCAGCAGAATGAGCTGAACCGTGCCGACGATTGTTCCGTCTGCGTCTTCGGCGACGAGCACCACCCGCTCGTCGCGCGCCACGCTCGCCGACACCTTGTGCCAGAACGCCTCCGCCTTGGCGCGGCTCATGGGCAGCATGAAGTTGACCGAAGCGCCGCCTTCGACACAGTCGATGAGCACGTCGCTGAGCTGCGCGATCTCGCCCGCCCCGAGAGCGGGCAGACATCGAATCCGCACGGCGTCAGACATCTCGGCGCCTCGCCGCACGCGAGCGCTCGCTCGCGACGATGACGAGGTAGCGGGCCGGCTTGCGCGTGCGGTTGCGAAACGCGGTCGGCTCGTCGAGCTGCATGGCCAGGCAGTCGTCCTCGGCGAGGCGATAGGTCACGCGGCCGAGCGTCACCTCGATGCTTCCTGCCAGGACCCAGATCTGCTGATGGATGCAGAGGTCGCGCGCGCCGGTTTCGTAGGCCACTCGCGCGCCGGCGGGCAACACGATCTCGACCAGCTGAATAGGCGACGGAAAGTTGGCCGGCGAGAGGTTGCGTCGCACGTAGCCGGACTGCGGATCGCGCCACGGCGTTCGGTCTTGGCGCCGCGACATCGGGTTGGCCGGGGCGCTCGAGTCGTCGAAGAGCGTCGCCAGCGGCACGCCGAGCCCGGTGGCGATCTTCTCCAGCACCACCGCGGTGGGGCTGCTCTCGCCGCGCTCGACCAGCGAGATCATCGAGCGGCTGACGTCCGACCTCGCGGCCAGGGCATCGAGCGTCATGCCGAGATCGGCGCGCAGCGTCCGTACGCGGGTGGCGATGCGGGCGTTGATGTCCGGTAGCAACGCGTCGGCGGCTCTGTCCTGCATAATGGACAGAGTGTCCAGTACAATGGACTCTATGTCAACGGGAGCGCGGGCGGGGCGGCGAGGTTGGTCGGGATGCGCAGCGTGAAGGTGGCGCCGTCGACGGTGATGTGGCCGCCGTGGACCTCGGCGACGCGGCGGGCGAGGGTGAGACCGAGGCCGAAGCCGTTGCCGGGCGTGCGCGCCTTGTCGCCGCGGTAGAAGGGCTCGAAGATGTGCGCGCGCTCGGCCTCGGGGATGCCGGGGCCGGCGTCGCGCACGCGCATCACCACCGCGCCGTCGGCGCGCTCTGCCGACAGCTCGATCGGCGGCGCTCCGTACTTGGCGGCGTTCTCGACGAGGTTCCAGATCGCGCGCTTGAGGAGCGCCCCGTCGGCGGTCACCACGAGGCCGCCGGCGTCGGTCGTCGCGCGCACTGCTTTTCCGGCGAGCAGCGGATCATGCTCGGCGCGCGCGGTCACCTGCGCGAACAGCTCGCCGATGTCGACGGGCGCGAGGTGCGCCGGCAGGCCCGACGCCTCCAGTCGCGAGGCGGTGAGCACGTCCTCGATCAAGCGGTCCAGCTCCACCAGGTCGCCTTCGAGGTCGCGCAGGCGGCCCTCGTTCTTGGCGTCGCGCGGCAGGAGCTCGAGCGCCACGCGAATGCGCGCCAGCGGCGAGCGCAGCTCGTGCGAGACGTTGGCGAGCAGCTCCTTCTGACCGCGCACGGCGCGCTCGATCCGCTCCGCCATCTCGTTGAACGCGCGCGTCAGCTGCTCCAGCTCGTCGGGGGCGTGGTGGTTGCGCCGGTTGGGGCGATTGCGGCGCCAGTGCTTGAGCGGCGCGACGCGCGCCGACAGGTCCCCTTCGCCGAACCGCTTGACCGCCGCGGTCAGCCGCTCGATGGGCAGCGAGATGCGGCGCGCCAGCGGCCCCGACGCGACGCCCGCGATCATCATGATGACGAGGATCATCACGATGGGCCGCCACAAGCTCGGCATGCGGAAGGAGCGGTACATGGGCGACGCTTCGAGCATGCCGCGCACCTCGCCGTCGACGAGGATGGGCGCCGCCACGAAGAAGCGCGGACCGTGCATGATGACGATCTCGCCGCGCCGCAGACGCTCGACATGCTCGGCGTCGAGCGGCGGGAACTCCTGTCCCGCCACCGTCAGCGCGCTGCCGTCGAGCGAGCGGACCGTCACGTCGATGTCGAGCTCCTCGGCGATGCGATGCACCGTCCGCGCCCGCGCATCGGGCCGCATGAACTCGGTCGAGAGCTGCGACGCGACGTTGCGCACCAGGCGCAGCGCGGCCGAGTGGATGAAGGCGGTCCGCCAGCCGGTGGTGAAGACGACGGCCGACGCGGTGATGCCGACGACGAGGACGATGAGCAGGTGCGCATAGATGCGCTTGCGCAGCCGCCGACCGTGCCGTCTTCGCCAGGTTCCGCGCATGGTCAATCGCGCGACAGGACGTAGCCGACGCCGCGCACGGTGCGGATGTAGCGCGGCTCTTTCGGGTTGTCCTCCAGCTTGGCGCGCAGCTTGGAGATGTGGACGTCGATCGAGCGATCGAACGTCTCGAACTCCTCGCCCTTGAGCGCATCCATCAGGTGATCGCGCGACAGGACGCGACCGGCGGCGCGCGCCAGCAGCGTCAAGAGCTCGAACTCGAAGTGGGTCAGGACGTGCCGCTTGCCGTCGACGGTGACCTCGCGCGCGTCGAAGTCGATGGTCAGCCCGCCGGCGGTGAACTGCTGGTGCGGATCGGCCGCCGGATGCGCGCGGCGCAGGATGGCCCTCACCCGCGCCAGGAGCTCGCGCGGATTGAAGGGCTTGGCCAGATAGTCGTCGGCGCCCAGCTCGAGCCCCACGATCTTGTCGACGTCGTCACCCTTGGCGGTCAGCATCACGATCGGCACGCCGGCGCCGTCAGGCAACGCGCGGATGCGCCTGCACACCTCGAGCCCGTCGACGCCGGGGAGCATGATGTCGAGCAGCACCACATCGAAGTTGCCCTTCTTGAGCGCAGCCAGCCCACGCTCCCCGTCGCCGGCGACGGTCACGTCGACCTCGTTCTGGCCCAGGTACTCGGCCACGAGCGAAGCCAGGCGTGCGTCGTCGTCGATGAGGAGCGCGGCCGTCCGCTTGTTCACTCAGCCTCCGTGACGCCCGTGGTGCTTGCGGATGAGGTCGGCCACCGTCTTGCGTTGGCCGGCGTCGAGCGTGTCGTGCACGTCGGTGAGCGCGCTCATGACCGCGTCGCCCATCTGCTGCATGCGCGCCTGACGCTGCCCCTCGAGCGCCTGCACCTTGGCCGGATCGATGCGATCGGCGCTGAAGAGCGCGATGGCCTCGTCGAAGTGCGCGGCGTGGTCGCCGACGCCGGCCGCGATGGCGGTGAAGGCCCGCTCGACCGCCGCGTGCACCTTGTCGCGCTGATCGGCGCGGGCGCTCACCTGGTCGAGCATGTCGTCGACGCGCTCGTTGACCATGTGCTTGAAGAACGGCTTCATGCCGTCGACGCTCTTGGCATCGACCGGCGGGCGATGCGCGCGCAGATAGTCGGCCAGCTTGGTGCGCTGCGCCGCGGTCAGAGCATCGTGCGCGTCGGTGATGGCCTGCACCACCGCGTCGCCGGTCTTCTTGGCCGCCGCCTGGTGCTGCGCGCGCAGCTCGCCGAGCTTGACCGTGTCGAGCCGGTCCGCTTGCCACAGCGTCAGCGCCTGGTCGATCTCGGCGCGCTGCCCGCGATGGGTCTCTTCGAACGTGGCGAACACGTGGTCGCGCGCGGCGTGAACCGCGTCGCGCTGCGCGGCGTTGGCGGCGACGGCGTCGAGCGCCGCGTCGATGTGGCGCGTGACGCGCTGCTTGGCGAACCCTTCGTGCATCCGCCCCGAGGCGAGCGCCGCGCCACCCGCGGCCAGCGCTGCCAGCAGCGCTCCAGCCAGCCCGATCGCGATCTTCGATCTCCGTTTCATGGTCGTTCTCCTTGGCAGTGTACCGCAGCCATCTGTCAGGAGTGTGACCGCCCGACGTAAACGGTCCTTAGGCCCAGTGTAAAGGTTGCGTAAAGACGGCGCCCGGTGCTAGTTGCGCTCGACCAGGGTGATGGGGCGGGTGGCGTCCATGTTCTCGTCGACGGCGACGACGCCGACCAGCTCGACCAGCGTGTGCGCCAGGGTCAGGGCGTCGACCGGCTTGGCCACGTGCGCGTCGTAGCCGGCGGCCATGGCGCGCTTGACGTCGTCGGCGGTGGCGTACGCCGTCAGCGCGACGGCTGGCAGGTGCGTCGCGCCGTCACGCTTCTCGGCCGCGCGCAGCCGCTGGACGAGCGAGTAGCCGTCCTGTCCCGGCATGCCGATGTCGCTCACCAGGACGTGCGGTCGCTCGCGCGCCAGCGCCTCGATGGCGCCGTCGACATCGCCGACCACGTGCACGTCGGCGCCCATCTCGGTGAAGGCCGCCGCCAGGAGCTCGCGCGCGTCGGCTTCGTCGTCGACGATGACGAGCCGGATTCCGCTCAGCAGTGACGGCGGCGCGCTTTGCAGCGGGGCCGCCGCCGGGGTCGGCAGCGAAGGGAGCGTCGTGCGCGCGCGCTCGGTGCCGCGCGCCGCCCACGGGAGCGTCAGCGTGAAGCTCGCGCCGCGTCCCTCGCCGGTCGAGTCGGCCTGCACCGTGCCCCCGTGGAGCTCGACGAGATGGCGGACGATGGCGAGGCCGAGACCGAGCCCGCCATGATGGCGCGTCGTCGACGAGTCGGCCTGGCGGAACCGGTCGAACACGTAGGGCAGAAAGCCGGGCTCGATGCCGGCGCCGTCGTCGTCGACCTGGATGACGAGCCCGCCCGCGCCACGCCGCAGCGCCAGCCTCACGTTGCCGCCCACCGGCGTGAACTTGATGGCGTTCGACAGAAGGTTCCACATCACCTGCTGCAGGCGGTCACCGTCGGCGGAGATGAGGCCGCAGTCGGAGTCGAGCTGCGCGTCGATGCGAATGCCCTTGGCGTCGGCGGCGGGCCGCACCGAGTTGATGGCCGCCTCCATGACGCTGATCGGATCGATGGTGGCGATGCGCAGCCGCAGCTTGCCGGTGATGATGCGCGAGACGTCGAGCAGATCCTCGACCAGCTTGGCCTGCAGCGTCGCGTTGCGGTCGATGGTCTCGAGCGCGCGCGTGACGGTGCGCTCGTCGAGCCGTCCGGTGCGCAGGAGGCGCGTCCAGCCGACGATCGCGTTCAGCGGGGTGCGCAGCTCGTGTGACAGCGTCGCCAGGAACTCGTCCTTGATGCGATTGGCCGTCAAGAGCTCGTCGTTCGAGCGCCGCATCGCGTCCTCGACGCGCTTCTGCGGCGTCATGTCGGCGACGGTGAGGACGGCGCCGGTCAGGGCGCCCTGATCGTCGAACACCGGATCGGCGGCGACGCGAAACCAACGCTGCCCGCTCAACGTCTGGACCACGGCCGCCGACGGCAGCTGGTCGAGGCTGCGCACCGGCAGCGCGTCGGCGCCGAGCACCGGGGTCAGGAGGTCCACGTAGAACGCGCCGACGATGTCGCCGAAGGTCAGGGCGGTCAGCGCGCAGAAGGCGCGGTTGCAGCGCTGCACGTAGCCATGGCGGTCGACGAGGCAGACCGCGTCGGAGATGGCATCGAAGGTCTTCTGCCACTGCCGCGCGAACTGGTGCGCCGCCTCTTCGGCGCGCCGCGTGCGCAGGACGGCCCGCACGGTCGCGATGAGCTCGGCGGCATCGACCGGCAGGGTCAGGTAGCCGTCGGCGCCGGAGTCGAGCGCCGCCCCGATGTCGCTGCCGTGGACGTAGGCTGCCGATACGTGGATGACCGGGACCATGATGCTGGCCGCGTTGACCCGCAGCCGCCGCAGCATTTCGGTGCCGCTCATGTCGGGCAGGTTGATGTCGAGCAGGATGAGGTCCGGCTCGTGCGCGGCGATGCTCGCAAACCCTTGCGCCGCCGTCGTCGCTTCGTCGACGGTGAAGCCGGCTTGCTGAAGGACGCGGCCGAGAAAGCACCGGGTCGCCTCGTGGTCATCGACGACGAGGATATGCGGTGCCAGCGTTCGCACGGTACTCCCTGATACGTAGACACCGTCGCTGAGCGGTGCAACGGTGTGCGAGACTTTTACAGGGCGAGCGGGACGGTGAAGCGGAACGTCGAGCCGGCGCCCGGGTCGGTGTCTACCGACACCACACCACCGTGCGCTTCGACAAGCCCCTTGACGATCCACAGGCCGAGGCCGGTGCCGTCGCGCCGCGATCCGCGGATTCGCCAGAAGCGGTCGAAGACGTGCGGCAGGTGCTCGGGCGCGATGCCGGTGCCGGTGTCCTTGACGGCGAACTCCATCGACTGGCCGCGACGCGTCGCCGAGAGCGTGATGCGACCGCCGGGCAGCGAGAACTTGATGGCGTTGCCGATGAGGTTGGAGAAGACCTGGAGCAGCCGATCGTGGTCGGCGGCGATTCGCTGAGCCTCGTCGCTGGGGTCGAGAGCGCGCTCGAGGATGACCTGCTTCTCGGCGGCCAGCGTCGCCATGCTGTCGATGGCTTCGTTGACGAGGGCTCCCACCGGTTGCGGCGTGGTGTCGAGCTCCATGCGACCCGCTTCGATGCCGGTGACGTCGAGGAGATCATGGATCAGGCGGTTCATCCGGTCGGACGCGCGCGCGATGATCGCCGACTGGCGGCGGGCGCGGTCGCCGTCGGTGCCGGCGGCGGCTCCTTTGGAGAGGAGCGCGGCCGCCATGGTGATGGCGTTGAGCGGGTTCTTGAGGTCGTGCGCGACGACCGCGATGAGGTCGCGACGCATCTGCGACGCCTCCTCGGCGCGACGATACGCGCGCGCGTTGTCGACGGCGAGCGCGGCGCGATGCGCGAGATCCTCGAGGAGCTTGAGGTCGTCGGCGGCGTAGCGATGCGCCTCGGGCGACGCGACCGTGAGCGCACCGATGGTCTGGCCGCGCACGTTTAGCGGCGCGCACATGAGCGAGCGCGTGCCGAGCGAACGCACGAAGGCGCGCTGCGGCTCGCCTTCGATCCGGTCGGCGAGCTTGGCGTCGTCGAGCTCCGTGAGCTCGGACTGGCCGTTGAACAGCGTCGGCGGGAGCACCTTCTGGTTGGCGAGCGGAACGGTCGCGGCCGCCATTTCGCGCAGGCGCGCATCGAGGGCGCCATCGGTGTGCGCCGCCGTCCAGCGCACCTCGTCACCCTCGATCAGGTGCAGCACGCTCCAGTTGCCGAGCCGCGGCACGAGGAGGCGCACCACGCCTTCCATCGTCGCGTCGTACTCGAGCGACGCGGTCAGGACCGCGCTCGCTTCGCTCAACAGCGCCATGCGCTGCTCGTTGCGCCGCCGCTCGGTGACGTCGTGCAGGATGTTGATGGCCAGCGTCACGCGGCCGTACTCGTCGCGCACGGGGCGCGATTGCACGATCGTCCAGCGATCCTGTCCGCCGTCGCGCCGGCGCCAGCGGACGAGCGCACGGGCCTCGGGCGCGCCGCCGAGGATCAGCCGCGCCGGTAGCTGGTTGGGGTCGAAGGGGCGCCCCTCTTCGTCGAGCATCTCGTACGCGGCGGTGAGCGCGGAGTCGTTGCCTTCGAGAAACTGCTGCGGGCCGGCGTAGCCGAGGATGGCCAGCGCCGCGTCGTTGGCGTAGACCACCTTGCCGTCGGAATTCTGCGCCGTCACGGCGTCGGCGATGTTCTGCAAGATGACGCTGTTCTGCTCGTGGCTGAGCCGCAGCTCCCGGTCGGCGCGGCGCGTGCGCAGGATGGCGCGCACGGCGGCGATGAGCTCGGCCGCCTCCACCGGCTGCGACAGATAGCCGTCCGCGCCCGATTCGAGACCGAGCGCGCGCGAGTCGACGCCGGCGAGTTTGGTCGAGACGTGCAGGACGGGCAGGAGGCGCGTCGCGGGATTGGCACGAATGCGGCGCGCAACTTCGAAACCGTCGAGGTCCGGCAGCTTGACGTCGAGGATGATGAGATCCGGCTGGTCGTTGGCCTGGTCGAGCGCCTGCTGTCCGGTGGCAGCCTCGAGCACCTCGAAGCCGGCGTCGGACAGCATGCGCGACACGCTCTCGCGATTGGCGCCGTCGTCGTTGACGTTGAGGATGCGTCCTTCGGCCATGCCCTGGAATTTTCTACCACGGCGCGGCGTAAAAACGGTGCACAGAGTCTGTCGCGCCGCCGCCGCGCTCAGCGAAATCGTGGTAGCCGCACGCCGCCGGAGAGCGCGATCGCGAAGAGGTCGCCGACCTCTTGCAGACGCCGCGGCACCGTCTGGATGGTGAGCCGCGTCGGATCGAGCGACTCGTCGACCTCGGACCACTTGAGCGGCGTCGAGACCGGCGCACCGTCGATGGCGCGGGGCGAGTAGGGCGCCACGATGGTCTTGCCGTAGCCGTTCTGCAGGCAGTCGAGGTAGAGGCGCCCCTTGCGCTTGCTGATCGAGCGCTCGAGGGTCGCTTCCTTGAGCACGCTCGTGACGGCGCCGCCGATCTTGAGCGCGAACTCGACGGTGTCCTCGTGCGTGTGACCGGGCAGGAGCGGCACGAGGACATGCAGCCCGCGCTTGCCGGTGGTCTTGACCACCGACGGCAGCGACAGCTCCTCGAAGAGCCGCTTGAGCGCGTGCGCGACGGGGATGGTCTGCTCGATGCCGCGCCCCTCGGCGGGATCGAGATCGAAGACCACCCAGTCGGGCTGATCGAGCGAGCCGGCGCGCGAGCTCCACATGTGCACGGTGAGCGCGGCGCGCTGCGCCAGCCACGCCAGCGCCTCGGGGCGATCGGCGACCAGATGCTCCGCCGACCCGCGTGCCGTCGACGTGGGCGTCTCGACGATGCGCATCCAGGGAGCGCGGTCGTTGCTGGCGATGCTCTGGCGGAAGAAGGTCGCGCCGTGGATGCCGGTCGGCCAATGCTGCAACGCCAGCGGGCGGTCGACGAGCGCGCGCAGCATCGGCGCGGACACGGCGGCGTAGTAGTCGGAGATGTCCTTCTTGGTGTAGCCGTCTTTGGGGTACAGGACCTTGTCGGGGCTGGTCAGGGTGACGAGCGCCTCACCGTCGGCCGCGGGCTTTTTTTTTGAAGCGGCCGCCACCGTCGCCGTCTTGCCGCTCTTCTTGGGCGCGGCCGGCGGCTTCGACTCCGTCTCGCGCTCCGTCTCCGTCGGCGATTTGTCTTCGCGCAGCCCCTGGAAAGACGGGTGGCGTAGCTTTCCGTCCGCCGTCCACTCGGTGAACTGCACCTGCCCGACCAGGCGCGGCGTCACCCACGTGGCCTTGCGCAGCCGCGGCGTCCCCTTGACCGGCGAGACCGGCACCGCGTCCTTCGACAGCATCTTCTTCAGCTCCGCGCGCAGCTTGGTCGAGAAGCCGGTGCCGACCTTGCCGGCGAAGGTCAGCTCGCCGTCCTTCATGACTCCGACGAGCAGCGCGCCGATGAGCTTGTCGCTCGCCGTCGACGGCGTAAAACCGATGATCGCCACCTCCTGGGTCTTTAGCACCTTCAGCTTGAGCCAGTCGCGGCTGCGGGTCGGCACGTAGGTCGACCCCTTGCGCTTGGCGATGAGCCCTTCGAGACCGGTCTTGGCCACGCGCGCGAGCGCCTGCGCGGCCGGCCCTTCGACGCGCTCGGAGAGGCGCAGCTGCGGCGGCTTGTTCGACAAGACGCTCATCAGCAGATCGCGCCGCTCCTCGAGCGGCCGCGCGCGTAGGTCTTGCCCGTCGAGCCACAAGAGATCGAACGCGTAGAGGACGGTCGCCTCGTCGCCCTCCTGCAGCAGCTGAAAGCGCGAACGCCCCTCGGGATCGAGCGCCACGATCTCGCCGTCGATCACGGCATCCCCGACGATGATGCGCGACAGCGCCTTGGCGATGTGCGGAAAGCGCGCGGTGAGGTCGAGCGCATTGCGCGTCACCATCGCCACCCGCCCGCCGGAGAGCGCGGAGAGCGCGCGGTAGCCGTCGTATTTGACCTCGTAGAGGAAGTCCTGCTCGTCGGCGGGCGGCTCCGACACCAGCGTCGCCAGCATCGGCGGAAACACGCGCTTGACGAGCGCCTCGGGCGACATGCGAATCAGCGTCTGCTGGCGCCGCTCCGGCCCGCGCGTCGAGGCGCGGCCGCTCACGACCGAGCCCGGCTCGTCGGTGACGACGTCCCGCGTCTTGTCGGCGGTCTCGTCCTTGGCCTTGAAGAGGATCCAGTTGCTCTTGGTGCCCGACGGTCCGCGCGTGCGCACGAGGTGAAACGCGCCCTTGAGCTTCTCGCCGGCGAACTGAAGGTGCAGGTGGCCCTTCTTGCGCTGCGCCGACGCCTGTCCTGGCGGAATGGTGTCGTAGGTGCCGCGGTCCCAGATGAGCGAGTCGCCGGCGCCGTACTCGCCGTCGGGGATGCGCCCCTCGAAGCTGCCGTACTCGAGCGGATGGTCCTCGGTCTGCACGGCGAGCCGTTTGACATCGGGGTCGTAGCTCGGCCCTTTGGGCACCGCCCACGACGCCAGCGCCTCGTCCATCTCGAGGCGCAGGTCGTAGTGCAGTCGGGAGGCGTGATGCTTGTGAATCATGTAGGTGGGCGTGGCCGACGGCGCGACGGCGCCCGGTGCCGGCTCGGGCGTAACGGTAAAGTCGCGCTTCGCCTCGTATTCCGGGAGCCGCCGCCGGCTGCCACCCCGGACGGCCCGCTTGGGAGCGGGCTTCTTCTTCCCCTTGGCCATGTCCAGAATGTAGCGCCTGTCCCGCCCTTGGGAATAGCCGACGGGCAGGCGCTGTTGGCCCCTCATGACCCGCTTATCGACCTTGCGCGCCTGGCGCGACCGTCGCCTGCTCCGCCGCGAAGCGCACCACCTGGTCAAGGAGGCCCGCCGCATCCAACGTCGCTACGCGCATCGTCTCACCGCGGTGCAAGCGGCGGCGCTCGGCGAGCGTGCGGCGCACCTCGTGCTGGCGCTGCGCGGTGCCGAGCCGCTCGACCCCGCCATCGAGCTGCTCGGCGACCTGCTCGACGGAGAGCTGGCCTTCGCCAAGAAGTCGGCGGCGCGCGAGTACGTCGAGTCGATCGGCGGCGTCGTGTTCATCGCGCTCTTGTTGCGCTCGTTCGTCGTCGAGGCCTACCAGATCCCCTCCGGATCGATGATCCCGACGCTGCAGGTGGGCGATCACATCTGGGTCAACAAGATGATCTACGGGCTGCGCATTCCGTTCACCGAGGTCAAGCTGGCGACGCACTGGCGCGAGCCGAAGCGCGGCGAGATCGTCGTGTTCACCCATCCGCGCGAGCGCGACAAGGATCTCATCAAGCGCGTCGTCGGAGTCGGCGGTGACGTGGTCGAGCTGAGCAACAACGTGCTCACCGTCAATGGCGTGGCTCTGGCGCACCGCCACGACGGGGCGATGCACTACTTCGACTTCGACGAAGGCGCCGATCAGTGGTTCGAGCGCGACGCGACGAAGTATCACGACAAGGTCGGGCAGGCGGAGTTCACGACGCTGCAGGATCCGCTGCTGGCGCCGCGCACGTTCGGGCCGGTGCGGGTGCCGGAGGGGCAGCTCTTCGTCATGGGCGACAATCGCGACAACTCGTCCGACTCGCGCTACTGGGGCTTCGTGCCGCTCAACCTCGTGCGCGGTCGGGCGATGGTGGTGTGGTGGTCGCGCGGCGAGCCCGAGGGCGTGCGGTTCCGCCGCTTCGGGCACCTGATCGAATGATCGCGCCTATACTGTAGAGGCTTGGCTCGGGTCCTCGCGGCCTCGTTGCTGTTGCACGTCGTCGTCGGCGTGGCGCTGGCGCGGCTGCGCCCACCGTCGGTGGCGAGCGTGCATGCGCCGCTCGAGGTCGCGCTCCGGCCGTCGCCGCGTCCGAGCGAGCCGGCGCCGAGCGAGCCGCGTCCCAGCTCACCGCGCGCGCGCGTCGCGTCGCGCGCAGTCGATTCCGC
>JAQBQH010000271.1 GCA_028287105.1 Myxococcales bacterium | reverse complement strand
GTTCGACCATCTCCAAGGTCAGGCTTGCGACGTCGAACCTCTTCTCGTCGTCGGTCTGACTCATCCGGCCCTCTCTCTTTGATCGTAATGAAGCAAGGCCCCGCGCGCCTTTGCTCGTCAGAGTCTGTGCCACCACAGTGCCACGCGGACGTGGAAAGTCGGTGATCGAGGCGGTGAGAGACGGTGGGAGACGGAAAGATCGAAGCTGATTCAAGCGGGCTGAATGACGGAGGAAAGCGGCGCAAGCCAGCGTCGCGTCTCGGTTTGGTCGATCAGCCCAGGGTCGGGTTCAAGTCCCGTCTCCCGCTCTAGGAAGACGTCCCCTAAGTCCTCAGGCTTGGGGGCTTTGGCGGTTTTGGGCCGCATCCATGGTTCATCCCGAGTGACACCGGCGTCGCGTTTCTGAAGAAGGAGGCTGAAGCGCTGCCGTTCATCCAGCGCGTTTACCTCCCGAGCTGCGCGCTCGTCGGTCCTTGGCATACTCTCGTCAGCAAAGAGAACGGCGGCTGGAAGGCGCAGGATGAGCACTCATACGAAGACCGCGACGTCACCGACGACGAGTTCATCGAACTCTTCAAACAGGGACAGATCGCCAACAGGACGGTCTATAGCGACGCCGGTACGTAGAAGGTGGCGACGCAAGAGCGACGCTGCTCCGGTTTGCGATGCGAGTAAAGAAAGCGCGCAATGCACTGTGAGAGTTTGGAACGGATGCGTCCATTGCAGCGACCTGTTACTGCACGCGATAGTCGAACGTCGCGCGAATGTGCACGCGGCGACCGGTCGGGCAGCTGCGCCACCGGCGGAGCGTACCCAGTACGAACTCGTCTGCGTCGGCCTGATGGGCCGTCTCCTGCGGAAACAGGCCCGCCGAGCTGCCGTCGGACTCGAAGTATAGCTCGACGACGTAGCGGACCACCTTGATGGTGGGCGGGAGCGCGGCCTTGAGCGCGGCTTTGACCTTGTCGGGCAGCTTGGGCAACTCATTGTTCGGCGGATTGGCGCATTGCCATAGAATCCGGCCCGAGGTGGCCTCGTAGCGCTCCGAGCTGCCTGGAGGCGAATCGGGGGCGGCCGGGTCGAGCGGCGGATCGGGCAGCTCGCCCTCGCCCTGCGCCTGCTGGTGCGTCACCACGTCGAGCGGCGACTTCTCTGCGATCAGCTCGGGTAGCGTTTTCGGCGGCGCTCCGGTGAAGCGCTCGTCGTGCACGCGAATGAGCTCACCGGTGAGGTCGGGCCAGCCGATCGGATAGCGACTCCACTTTTGATACAAGACGTCCAGGTCCTTGTCGTGCTGGCTCGTCTCGGTCACGACGTCGAGAGAGCGCGTGCGCGCCAATTCCTTCACGTCCGCAACGAGCCGCGCGAGAAGTGCCGCGGTAGCCTTCAGCTCGTGCGCGGCCATCTCGATGCGCAGCCTGTTGAACCGCTCCGCCAGCGCCGCGCGCTCAGGCGAACGAGAGAGCGCGTCCATGTCGTTACCGTACTTGTCACGCAGCTCGCGCTGCGAGCGATCGACCTCAGCTTGGTTGGCCTCGAGCTCGCGCTTGAGTTGCGCTTTGAGCTGCTGGCCTTCGTGCGTCGTGGCGAATGCCCGCTCCAGATCGACGACGCCGCCGCGCACGCCCACACGAAACGCGCCGTCGGGCTGCCCCAGCACCATCGGCGTGAGGTCGAGGTCGGGAGCCGCGTACACCAGCGACGCGTAGTTGAATACCAGGTTCAACCCGTGGCGCCGCGCCAGCTCCTCGGCCCGGGGAACGAGTTCGTGCAAGCGCGCACTCGCCGCCGGGCTCCTCAACGGCGCGCCGGCGAGCCGCTCGAGATTGAGGTAGCCGAACCGCGGCGCGCAACCGATCGCCGCCACCGCGACCATCAGCAAGCACGTGAGTGTTCCCTGGCGCAGCATCGCTCCTCCACGATGAGGCGGGCACTCCCGCTCGGATGCCTACGATAGCAGACCCGTCGCCGGCCATAACCCGGGTACACGAGTGGCTGCTGTCAAATTCCTACGTCTCACGACGAGAACGCCCGGAGATCGAACCGGGACACCTTGGACGGCGCGGCTGCGACGAAGCGCCGCAGGTCGCAGTGGCCTCGTCCCTCGCACTGACGCATTGCTCCGCGAACCGTTCGTCTGTTCGTGGCGGCGCTGTGAAGTGCAGCGGGGACGCCACGGTGCGGCATCAAGTCCCAGCGCGGGAAATCGTTGGCGCTGCGCGCGCTCTCCGCTCCACGACGATGTCAGGATCTCGAGATCCTGCGGCCGCCGACTTTCGTGCGCAAATCGATCGCGTGGGCCTGCGCGATGGTGTGCTTCATCGCAGCTCTAGCCGGTTGCGGAGCTACGACGAAGTCGCGGCCGGCGCGCGATTGGCTTGATCGACCGCTCGAGACATGGCGCACGCCGACGGTGTTCGTTCGCGTCTTCGGCTGGGGCAAACCGCGGCCGCTGAACACAGCGACAGACTACGAGCTGTGCGTCGATCTCGCCAAGGGACAGCTAGGGGACCGACATAGGCGAGGCTGGGGCTGGCGAGAGCCTTTCCCCGTCGGAGATATCACGCATGAGCCAATCGGCCCGCAGAGGCGCAATTGGGCGTTCTCGGCGAGAAGCTCACGATGGGATCGCGTCAGGTTCAGCACCAAGCCGCCGACCGTGCCCGCTCTGCTGCCGGCGTCAGAGCACGGCGTACGACACTGCCGGCTGCCAGCGCGGCAGCCTTCATCAGACCGCCAATGTGCGAACGGAGCCCGTCGCTGGCGTTGCCGATGGTAGCTTGAGAACGCGTTCGACATGGGCGAGGCTGGGACAGGCGAGAGCCTTCCTCCGTCGGAAACATCACGGATGGGCCAATCGGCCCCCACACACCGCTACGGCTCGTAGCAGCCGATCGACGGGGGCGCCG
>JAQBQH010000206.1 GCA_028287105.1 Myxococcales bacterium | reverse complement strand
TCCCGCACCTCCTCGTCGCCGTCAACAAGATGGACCTGCGCGACTACGCCCAGGAGCGCTTCGACGCCATCCGCGCCGACTTCCGCGCCGTCATCGACGGGCTCTCCTTCCGCGACGTCACCTTCGTGCCGGTGAGCGCCAAGCGCGGGGAGAACGTGGTGCAGGGATCGCCCAACATGCCGTGGTACGACGGCCCAACGGTGCTCGGCTTCCTCGAGGGCGTGCCGATCGCCGAGGACCGCAACCTCTCCGACTTTCGCTATCCGGTGCAGTACGTCCTGCGCCCCAACCTCGACTATCGCGGCTTCTCGGCGCAGATCGCGTCGGGCGTGGTCAACAAGGGCGACGAGGTCCTGGTGCTGCCGTCGGGCACGCGCTCGCGCGTGCGCGCCATCGACGCCACCGACGGCGAACGCGAGGAAGCCTTCGCGCCCGAGAGCGTGACCCTGCGCCTCGAGGACGAGATCGACTGCTCGCGGGGCGACATGATCGTGCACCCGCACAACCGACCGCGCGTCGCCCGCAGCTTCGAGGCGCACGTGGTCTGGCTGCACGAACGCGCGCTCGATCCGCACAAGACCTACTGGATCAAGCACACCACGCGCATGGTGCGCATGCAGGTCGACGCGGTGCGCTGGAAGGTCGACCTGACGACGCTGGCCGAGCTCCCGTCGGAGACGCTGGCGCTCAATGACATCGGCCGCGTCGCCATCACCTGCCATCAGCCGCTCTACTTCGATTCCTATGCGCGCAACCGGGCCACCGGGTCGTTCGTGATCGTCGACTCGCTGAGCAACAGCACCGTCGGTGCCGGCATGATCATCGACGACGAGACGGCGCAGGATCTCGACGGGGCGCTGCGCGAGCTGGCGGCCGGCTCCGACGTCGCGGCGCGCACGCAGGTGAGCCCGCGCGAGCGCGCCGACAAGCTGGGACAGCTCGGACGCACGCTGCTGCTCCACGGGCTCTTGCCCTCCGAGCTGCGCGCGGTCGCCTTTGCGCTCGAGCGGCGCCTCTTCGATCTCGGTCGCGCGGCGCACGTGCTGTTCGCGGCGGAGGGCACGACGGCGGCGCTGGCCTGGGCCGCGCGCGCCTGCACCGACGCCGGGCTCGTCACCATCTGCGTCACCGCGAGCGACGACGCCGCCGAGAGCGCCGAGGTGCGCGCCCGCGTCGGCGAGTCGCGCGTCGTCGACGGTGCCGTGGGCGACGAGCCCGTCGACAAGGCCGTCGAGCGGCTGGTCGCGCTCCTCGGCCGCTAGTCAGCCCTCGTCGCTGAGGTGATGCGGATCAGCGGCCGTCGAGGACGGCGCGCACGGTCTCGATCAGCGCGCTCGCGGAGAACGGCTTCTGCAAAAAGGCGTCCCCGAGCGGGACCTGGCCATGTCGGGCGATGCTGTCGCCGGGATATCCCGACATGTGCAGCACCTTCATCGTGGGCCGCAGCGGGCGAATCTCCGACGCCAGATGAATCCCGTTCATGTGCGGCATGACGACGTCGCTCAGGAGCAAATGGATGTCGTCTGCCTGCGCGCGCGCCACCTCGATGGCCGACACGCCGTCCTCCGCCGTCAGGACGCGATAGCCGCTGCGGCTCAAGACCAGCTGCACGAAGTCGCGCACGTCCTCGTCGTCCTCGACGAGGAGGATGGTCTCCTGCCCCGCTCGCGGCGTGACCTTCGGCGTCCTCACGGCAGGCTCGTCGTCGAGCGCGTCGGCCACCCGTGGCAGCAGGATATGGAACGCCGTGCCCGTCTCGGGGCTCGACTCGACGGTGATGCTGCCGCCGTTCTGCACGACGACGCCGTACACGATCGAGAGCCCGAGGCCGGTGCCCTTGTCGACGTCCTTGGTCGTGAAGAACGGCTCGAAGACGCGCAGCCGCGTCTCCTCGGTCATTCCGTGGCCGCTGTCGCGAACCGTGAGCCGCAGGCGCTGCTCGCCGGCTTCGACGGCGTTGGCGGTCTCGACGACGAGACGGCCGCCGTTCGCCATCGCATCGCGCGCGTTGATGGCCAGGTTGAGGAGGACCTGCTCCATCTGCGTCGGATCGACGCGGACCAGCCCGACCTCCGGCGACAGGCGCAGCTCCAGCTCGATGTCTTCGCCGATGATGCGGCGGAGCAGCGCCCCCATCGACAGCACGACCTTGTTGAGCAGGATGACGCGCGGCTGGTGCGGCTGCCGCCGCGTGAAGGCCAGCAGCTGACCGGTCAAGCTGGCCGCGCGCAACGAGGAGCGCCGGATCTGCAGGGCGGCCTTGCGCGCCATCGGCTCGGTGGCGGGCTGCGCGATCAGCATATCGGCGTAGCCGCGGATCACCGTCAAGAGGTTGTTGAAGTCGTGCGCTACGCCGCCGGCGAGCCGACCGATGGCGTCCATCTTCTGTGACTGGCGCAGCAGCTCCTCGAGCTGTTTGCGCTCGGTGACGTCATGCCCGAGCGCGATGACGCACTCGTCGCCGCCGGCGCTGAACGCCTCGAGCGACATCAGGAAGTCGAGCGGCTGGCCGGACTTTCGCACCAGCCGCACGGCGACGTCACGGACCTTCTCGCCTGCGCGAATGGCGGCGGCGAGGCGGCTGCGAACCTGCGGCTGCTGCCACAGGCCGAGCTCCACGCCGGTGCGGCCGATGACCTCCTCGCGCGAGAAGCCGGTGGCGACGAGGAAGCGATCGTTCGCGTCGACGAAGCGGTCGTCGGACATGCGCGTGATCGTGATGCACGCGGGGCTGGCGTGGAAGATCTTGAAGAAGCGCTCTTCGGAGGTGCGCAGCGCCTCGTCGTCGTCGCGCCGGCGCAGATCGGCCGCGGCCCGACCGGCGCCGTGACCGACCGCCCGGGCGCGCGCGATCAGACGCGGCTCGTCGCCGGGCAGCCGCAAGAGATCGACGGCGCCGGCCGCGAAGGCCGCCTCGAGCGTGGCCGGCGTCGGGTCCTCCGACAGCACGACCACCGCCGCGTGGGTCGACGCACACAGGGCGCGACAGCCCTCGCAACCGAGCCGATCCCAGTCGACGATCACGAGCGCCGCGCGATCGCGCTCCGCCGTCGTCAGATCGCCTGGCACCACCGAATAGCCGAGCGGCGCCAGCAGCGCCTCGAGCCTGCGTGCGGTCTCGTCAGTGGTCGAGATGAGGGCGAGCATCGCGCGTGGTCAGCCGTCGGCGCGGAGGGCCGCGGCGACCTCCGGCCAGGCGATGTCCCCGAGCTCCGCCACCGGATGGACGGCGCGGCAACGGGCGCAGGTGCGCAGCCGCTCGTCGGCGTTGAACTCGTGGACCGCGCGCCAGTAGCCTTCCTGCAGAATCGCGTCGACCAGCTCGCGCGTGTGCACGAGCGCGCCGCAGTCGCAGTACCACGCGACCGCCTCCATCGCCGGCGGCTCCGCCTTGAGGCGCAGCTGCAGCACCTCGCCGTCGGGAACGACGCGGCTCGGCACGCCCGCCGGGATGTACACGGTGTCGCCGGGGACGAGCTGCATGCGCGCCGGCTCGAAGTCGGCAAAGCGGAGCTCGGCGCGGCCAGCCATCTGGATCAGCACCTGATCGGCGGCGTTGACGACGTAGAACGGCTGCGGCACCCGACTGCAGCTCAGGTGCGGCATCGGGTCGGTGCCCTTCGGCCCGACGGGAAACTCGTCGTAGGAGCCGGACGCGCGGGCCGCGTCCTTGAACACGTTGAGCGTCTTCTTGCGTTCGAGCGCCATCTACTCCGACCCTGCCGATTCGATGTTCGCGCGTGCGCGGTTGGCCAGCTCCGCGAGCTGCGCGTAGCGGCGCCAGCCCATCAGGTCGGCTGGAAAGCGCGGCTGCGTGACGGCGCACTTGTCGCACGCGCGCTCCTCCGCGTTGAAGGCGTCGGCGGCATCGGCATAGAAGCGCACGTTGGCCAGCTCCGGGTAGTAGCGGTGCTCCGGCCCCTTCCAGACGTCACGATCCATGCGAAACACGACGTCGTTGCAGCCGACGCAGCGCAGGATGAAGGCCTCGTTCTGTGGTCCGTTCGGCTTCATGCGGATGATGATGAGCGAGATCTGATAGCTCTCCGCTTCGGCCCCGTTCGCCTTGCGCAAGAAGGTCGTGACCCCATGCGTGCCCTGCTGCAGGTAGAGCTGACCGGTCGCCAGCAGCGCGCCTTCGCCCGCCATCGTCAGGATGACCTCGGGGAGGTCATTATAATGATAGAAGTGCGCCCGCGGCAGCTCGGGGAGCGAGTACGAAAGCGCGGCGGTCGGCACGATGTCGCCGGGGCCGAAGTAGGGAAAGAGCGGCATCTGCTCGAGCATTCCCTGATGCGCGAGCATGTGCTCGAACACGTTCACCTTCAGCGGCCGCTTGCCGGGAGCGACTTCGCGGCCGAAGAACTTGTGCGCCGTCATTGCGCTGCAGCCGTCATCCGCCGCAGATCGTCAGCCGACGCGCCGAACTGGATCTCCTGAATCTCGTCGACGGGAAAGCCGATGCGCTCGAACTCGCGCGTGAGCGCGGCCTCGCTGTCCGCGTCGTAGATGTTGACGATGGTGCCGTGGGCCAGGTTCACGTAGGTATGCACGAACGTCGCGTACTTCCCGAGCAGCACGTCGGGAATGTTGCGCTGGAAGTCCTCCTGGCTGACGCCCGGCGCGTGGTGGATGGCCAGATAACGCGGCATGCTTTCCCCCTTTTCACGACGAGCGTAACATGCGGACGGCGCCGCGCCTTTGGGCTACTGCGTCTTGCGTGACGCGCGCTGCGTGCCGCCGAGATAGATCTGCTTGGGGTCGAGGCCGAGGCGGCGCAGCGTGTCGTAGTCGGGCATGCCGGTCTTGGCCATCTTCTCGTTCGCCTGGAACTTGCGGATCGCGGCCTGGGTCTCCTCGTCGAGCTGCCCGCTCTCCGGGGTCTTGACGCCGTGACGCGACAGCGCCGCTTGCAGCTTCTTCATCGCCGTCGGATCGAGCATGCCGCCCGGCGTCGTCCGCACCGGACGCTCCGACGAGACCTGCGGCTCCTTGGGCGGCGCCTCCATCGTCGTCTGCTTCCCTTGCACCTGATGGGCGTGGCAGGCGGCCAGCAACAACAGCGGTAACCAGATGATGCGTCGCATGCTCGCGCTCCTCATTTGTTGGTCGGCGTCGCTTCGATGGGCTTGGGCGACTTCTTGCTCAGCGCCTGACGGGCCTGGTGCAGGATGCCGCCGCCACCGACGGGCGGCGGCACGTTGGTGAGGCTGGCCGACAGGCCCTCGACGAAGGCGTTGCGCAACACGGCGAGGATCGTCGGGACCAGCTGCACCTCGGGCTGCTTCAGATCGCCGTGAATGGGAATGATGGCGGCGACCGCGTTACGACCGGGGACCCGGTCCGACAGGATCTTGACCGCCGCGTCCGCCAGCACCGCCTTGATCTTGTCGCCGAGCTTGTCGTCGGCGGCCTCGACCTTGACGTTCTTCAAGATCGGCTTCACGCCGCCGGTGAGATTGCCGCGCTTGCACGTCACCGACGCGAACACGTCGATCGATCCCTCGGGCAGCTTGAGCCCCTTGATGGTGGTGAACTGGTGCAGGTCGGCGAGCGCCAGATGGCGCAGCTCGACCGAGCCGGCGAAGGTGAGCCCCTTGTCGAAGGGGTCCATCGTGAGGAACGCCGTCAGCTCGCCGGTGTTCTGCACCTTGGCGCGCAGCGTGACGAGCAGCGGCAGCCCCTTCATCAGCTTCTTGCGCGACGCCATGTTCTCGAGCGTCATCTCGAGATTGTGGATCCACAGCCGCTCGCCTTCGTGGTGCTCGTCGACGAAGATCACCTGCGTGTCGACCACCGACAGCCGCTCGAGACCGGCCGACGGCACCGACTCGAGGGCGCGCGCGATCTCGAGCGGCGGCTGCGCCGGTTTGCCGTTCTCCCCCGGACGCATCGGGATGACGAACCGCCCCTTCCAGATCTTGACGCGACGGACGAGGTGACCGCGGATGATCTCGCGCCACGACCAGCGCATCTCGATGCGATCGGCGTAGGCGATCGGCTCCGACTTGGGACCGGCCGGCATCTCGACGATCTTGAGCCCGTAGAGATCGTAGCCCGGGTGGATGAGCGTCACGCTCAGCGACTTGAAGGTGCCGCTGGCGCCCTGCAGACGATCGAGCCCCTTCTGCGTGGCGAAGGTGACGATGGGGTTGAGGAACAGGAGGACCAGCAGCACGATCGCGACGAGCGTGCCGGGGATGATCCAGAGCCAGCGCAGGCGATGTTTGGCCATGACTACTTCCTCGCGTCCTTCGCGTCCGCCTTCTTGGCGTCTTTCTCGTCGGCCTTCTTGGCGTCTGTCTTCTTGACGTCCTGGCCGTCGACCGCATCCTTCTCGCCGCCCTCTCGGAGCAGCTTCTCGTCCTTCTGGATCAACTTCTCGGCGTGCTTGGCATCCTGCTCCGCCGCCCACGCCGCGACCCGGTTGCCGTTCTTGCGGCTCTCCTGCGCGTTCTGCCGCAGCCGCTTGACGTTCTTCTGCTGCAGCTTGAGGTCCTTGTCCGGATCGACCTTCTCCTGCAGCGCGCCCTTCTTCTCTTTCTGTTCCTTCTTCTCTTTCGCCGATCGCCCATCGGCCGTCTCGGCGCGGGCCGGAACGGCGGCGACGAGCGTCGCGACGGCGAGGAGCATTCTGGTGGTCATGCGCATCCAGACGTTACTTTCATGCCGCGTGCCGAGCGACCGCTCCGGCACCGAATCACGCACATGGGCTAGAGAGGGCGGCGTAGCTGGGTGGGACAAGTCCGCGATTCAGCGTGGGCGGACAGGTCGCCTGCCTGGCGAGCGAGCGTCAGTAGCGCCGTTCGAAGCAGATCGGAATACCCGTTCGCGAAAATGAAACAGTTTTCCATCCGCGCCAGCCCTGCGATCCCTTGTTGCGAGCATATTGGTACTGAACCGATCGGTTCACCGCGCCATCAATCGTCGATTGCCTGATAAGCGCAGGTGGCGCAGTCGCGCGACACGTTGGGCGGATTGGGAGAGGTCCAGGCGCGCTGGGTCATGAGGATGACGACCAGCTCCTCCCGCGGATCGCACGACCACGAGGTGCCGAGCCCACCGTCCCAGCCGAACTGCCCCACCGACCCCGCAACTCCATCACGTCGCGTGACGACGGCGACGCCGAAGCCCCAGCCGTGATTGTCGAAGTAGCCGGGAAACAGGCTGGACCCCGCCTTCTGCTCGGGCGTCAGCTGGTCCGTCGTCATCAACTCGACCGACGGGCGCGAGAGAATCCGCTCCTGCCCGAGCGCGCCGCGGCCGAGGAGCATCTCGCTGAAGCGGCAGAAGTCGTCCACCGTCGACACCAACCCGCCGCCCCCCGAGGCGAATGCCGGCGGCCGGCTCCATTGCCCGCCCGCGGCCGCGTCGAACAGCTCGAGCGCGCCGCTCTTCTGGCTCACCGCGTAGCTGGTCGCCAGTCGGTCGAGCTTGGCCGGCGCCACGCTGAAGGCGGTGTCCTTCATCCCGAGCGGCTCGAAGATGCGCTCGCGAAAGAAGCGCTCGAGCGGCTGGCCCGACGCGCGCTCGACCAGAACGCCGAGCACGTCCGACCCGGTGTTATACATCCAGCGCGCCCCCGGCTGATGCATGAGCGGGAGCGCCCCGAGCCGGCGCAGCCACTCGTCCGGCGGCGGCGTCGTCTGAGGTCGCGGTGGGCCGTCGCCGCCGAGGCGGTGCTCCGCGACGGCGCGCTGAATCGGGACCGAGCCGGGCGGCGCCATCACCGACCCGAAGCCGAGGCGGAAGGTCAACAGATCGCGCACCGTGATCGGCCGCTCCGCCGCCACCGTGTCCTCGAGCGCTGCGTCGATCCGCGTCAGCACCCGGCGATTCGCCAGCTCGGGCAGGAACGGCTCGACCGAATCGTCCAGCCGCAGCCTGCACTCCTCGACGAGGATCATCGCCGCCACCGCCGTGACCGGCTTGGTCATCGACGCGATGCGGAAGATCGTGTCGCGCTGCATCGCCCCGCCGCCGCCCATCGCCTGGTCGCCGATCGCGTCGACCCGGGTCTCGCCGCGCCGGCTCACGAGCGTGACCAGCCCGGGCAGCTCGCCGCGCGCGACGTACCCGGCCATCACCTCGTGCATGCGCTCGAGGCGCGCCTTGGACAATCCTCCGCGGGTCATCGCGCTCTCCTCTTGCGGCCGACCTGTTCCCGGCGCGCCACCCAGAATCTACCGTACTGAGCGAGCCAGAGGGCCGCGTCCTGCATCGGCGTGGCGGTGAGCGCGCAGCGCACGATGCGCCCCTCCTTGGAGCGTGCGAGGAGCCCGGCGCTCTCGAGGACGCGCAGGTGCTTCATGAAGCCGCTCAGCGACATGCGATGCGACCGCGCCAGCGCGCTCACCGGCAGGCTGCCCTCGGCGAGCGCTTCGAGCACCGCCCGACGCGTCGCATTCGACAGCGCCGCGAAGACGGCATCGAGCCGCACCCGAACCGACTGAACCATGTGGTTCACTCTTCATGGGCGGCGCTCGCGAGTCAATCCATTCTCGGCGAGCTCGCGGCGACACTCTGGCTAACGGCGTTTGCGCTTCTTCTTGATCACTGCGTACTTGCTCAGCGCCCGCTGCGCGGACTCGTACATCTCGCGCCAGACCTCGGCCTGATCCCTGGCGGCGTTGGCGGAAGCCTCCGCCGCGGCAGCCGCCTTCTCCGCGCGCACCGCCGCTGCGATGGCATCGCCACTCGCCTTGCGCGCTGCCTCGGCCCGCGACCGCGAATCCTCGGCCGAGCGCCGTCCCTGCTCCTCGTAGCGGCGCAGCGTCTCGTCGCGGTCGCGCGCGGTCTCGCGCGATTGGCGGTCTCGCTCGTCGGCGCGGCGGCCCGACTCGGCGCGCACGCGTTCGCTCTCGGAGCGCGCCCGGCGCGTTTCGGCAGAGTCTTTGCCGGCGGCGGCCGGCGGAGTTGTTCGCTTGGAAGCCATCGAAACGACAGTCTATCTTGCCTCATACGCCGATCTTGATCCATCAGGTATCAGACCTATAACGTGGGTCACGGAAAACAATGACTGAGGACATCGTATCCACGGGCGTCGCGGGGCTCGACGTCATCCTCGATGGAGGATTGCCGCGGCGACAGGCCATCGTCGTCACCGGCGAGCCCGGTTCCGGCAAGACGATCCTGTGCAGTCAAATGGCGTTCTCCTTCGCCGCGCGCGGCATGCCGGTGGTCATCGCGACCGTGACCTCCGAGCCGCACGAGAAGCTGGTCGCGGCGTTGCGCGGCTTCTCCTTCTTCGATCCGGCGCGCGTCGGCGAGGAGGTCTTCTTCGTCAGCGCCTATCCGTGGTTGAAGAAGAGCCCCAAAGAGGCGCGCGAGATGTTGCTGGCCGCGGTGCGCGAGCGCGGCGCCAAGATGCTGTTCATCGACGGGCTGCGCTCGATCCGCGACCTGTGGCAGAACGAGCCGCTCCTGCGCGAGTTTCTCTACGATCTCAACGTCGGCCTCAGCGTCGCTGACTGCATCGGCCTGTTCTCCACCGAGTATCCGCTGGCGCGCCTGCTCGAGCTTCCCGAGGCGACCACCGTCGACGGCATCGTCTCGATGTCGACGTTCGCCGATGGTGCGCGGAGCTTTCGCCGCGCCGAGGTGCATAAGCTGCGCGGTCGCGCGCACAAGGCCGGCACGCACGTCGCCACCATCGGCAAGGAAGGCGTCAACATCATCCCACGCCTCGAGAGCGTCGTTCAGCCCGCCGACCGCGCCATGCCGCCCTCCGATCGCCTCTCCTTCGGGCTCGTGGAGCTCGATGCGCTGCTGAACGGCGGTCTGCCACGCAACTCGACGACGCTCGTCGCCGGCTCCACCGGCGTCGGCAAGACCCTCCTGGCAGCGCACTTCGTCGCGGCTGGCGTCGAGGCCGGCGAGCGCTCGCTCGTCTTCTCGTTCTTCGAGCCGCCGGCGAACATCATTCAGCGCGCGCGGCGCGTCGGCCTCGACCTCGAAGAGGCCATCGCCTCCGGTCAGGTCCAGATCGAATATCACCCACCGCTCGAGTGGGAAGCCGACGTGATGGTGGACCACATCCTCCGAAGCGTGCGTGAGCGCAAGGTGACCCGCCTGGTCATCGACAGCGTCGTCGGCCTCGAGCAGACCATCTCCGACAAGACCCGCGCTTCCAGCTTCTACAACGCCCTCGTCGTGGCGCTGCGCGGCCTCGGCGTCACGACGCTGCTCACGAAGGAAGTGTCCAAGCTCGCCGGCCCCGAGCTGGACTTCAGCGATACGCCGATCACGGTGGCGATCGAGAACTTCGTCTTCCTCCGCTTCGTCGAGCTGCGCGGGCGGCTGCATCGCATCTTGTCGGTGCTCAAGATGCGCGACAGCGAGTACGACGGCGACGTTCGCGAGTTCAGCATCGCCGAGGCCGGCTTCCGGGTGCTGGCGCCGGTCAGCTCCGCCGAGGGGCTCTTGACCGGGATGGCGCGCGCGGTCGGCACGTCGGTCGCGCCCGAGGGTGCCCGCGAATGAGTCTGGTGCTCATCGCCGACGACGAGGAGCCCACGCTCGAAATCCTCTCCGACGTCGTCGGACACCTGGGCCATCAGGTGCTCGAGGCGCACGACGGCGAAGAGGCGCTGACGCTGGCGCGCAGCCACTCGCCCGATCTGGTGATCACCGACTTCATGATGCCGCGCCGCAGCGGCATCGAGCTCATACGCGCGCTCCGCTCCGAGCAGGCGCTGGCGCATACGCCGGTCATCTTGATCAGCGCTGCGTCGCCGCGCGCCGCCGGCGAGGCGACGCTCTTCCTGGCCAAGCCGCTCCATCTGACCGACCTGGAAGAGGAGATCAAGCGGCTGCTGCGCGATCGCGCGCCCCGGCCCGCGGCCCCGATGCTGCAGCCCGCCGGTGTCGACGCGGGCAAGGGGCCCGACACCCTCAACTGGGTCGCCCACGAGCTCAAGTCGCCGCTGTCGGCGGCGCGTATGAGCGCCGAGCTGATCCGCCGGCGCCTCGAGCTGATCGGCGAGGAGCAGGACCACTCGCGCATTCGCGTCGTCTTGCGCGGCCTCGACCGCATGACCGACCTCATCAACTCGGTGCTCGACGCCGCCGCGCTCAACGAAGGCAAGGTGACGCTCAATCGCCAGCGCGTCGACATCATCGCGTTCGTCGCGCGCGTGGTGGCGCTGTGGCGCGACCTCCATCCGGAGGTCGACTTCGCGCTGGCCGCACCGAAGCAGAGCCTCGAGCTGCAAATCGACGAGACGCGCCTGCACCAGGTGCTCGACAACCTCCTCTCCAACGCCGTCAAATATGGCGGCGAGCAAAAGCGGGTCGAGGTCGAGGTGCAGGCGCTCGGCGGGCAGCTCGTGGTGAGCGTGCGCGACCACGGACGCGGCATCGCGGCCGCCGAGATCCCGCACCTCTTCCAGCGCTTCCATCGCGCCGAAGGTAACGACGGGCAGGGCCACGGGCTCGGCCTGTTCATCGCCGCGGCGGTGGCCAAGCTTCACGGCGGCACGCTCAGCGTCAAGAGCGAGCGCGGCGCCGGATCGACCTTCGCGCTGTCGCTGCCGCGCGCGTCGTAGCGCCGGCGCAAATAGAGGTGTGCAGGTCGTCGGCTGCGGGCATACTCGTTCGTCCAAAACGAGGCTCAACCCATGCTCTATGCGCTGCTCTGTTACAACTCCGAAGAAGTCGTCGGCGCCTGGTCGAAGGCGGAGGACGACGCGGTCATGGGCAAGCTCGCCGCCGTCCACGACAAGCTGACGAAGGAAGGGCGCCTCGGGCCGGTCGCGCGCCTCTTGCCGACCACCGCCGCCACGACGCTGCGCAAGACGCAGGAGCCGCCGCTGGTCATCGACGGTCCCTTCGCCGAAACCAAGGAGCAGCTGCTCGGCTTCTACGTCGTCGAGTGCACCGGCCTCGAGCAGGCGATCGAGACCGCGCGCGAGCTGGCGCGGGCGAATCCCGGCGGGGCCTACGAGGTCCGGCCCATCGCGCTGTTCATCCCAGGGACCGCGCCCACGACCGGGCCAGCGACGGGTGCGCGGTGACCGACCTCGCCTGGGTGCACGCGGCGCTCACCTCTGCCCGCCCCCAGGCGCTCGGCGCGCTCTTGCGCTACTTCCGCGATCTCGAGATCGCCGAGGAAGCGTTCCAGGACGCCTGCCTGCGCGCGCTCAAGAGCTGGCCGCAAAACGGGCCGCCGCGTGACCCGGCGGCGTGGCTCATCCTGGTCGGACGCAACGTGGCGCTCGACGGTGTGCGCCGGCTCGGCAAGCAGGACGAGCTCCCCGCCGACGAGCTGCTCTCGGATCTGAACGACGCCGAGGCGGAGCTCGCCGAGCGGCTCGACGGCGCGCACTATCGCGATGACGTCCTGCGCCTCCTGTTCATCTGCTGCCATCCCGAGCTGCCGGCGACGCAGCAGATCGCCGTGGCGCTGCGCATCGTGTGTGGCCTGACGGTGAAGGAGATCGCGCGCGCCTTTTTAGTCAGCGAGGCGGCCATGGAGCAGCGCATCACGCGCGCCAAGAGCCGCATCGCCAAAGCGGAGGTTCCCTTCGAAACGCCGGGCGCGCCGGAGCGGGCCGAGCGCCTCGCCGCCGTCGCCGCGGTGGTCTATCTGATCTTCAACGAAGGCTATTCGGCGACGGGCGGCGCGGCGCCGGTGCGCGCGCCCTTGTGCGAGGAGGCGATCCGGCTGGCGCGCCTCCTCCTGCGGCTGTTTCAGGGCGAGCCGGAGATCATGGGGCTGACGGCGCTCTTGCTCTTGCAGCATGCGCGCTCGCCGGCGCGGCTCGACGGCGACGGCTGCATCGTGCTGCTCGAGGAGCAGGATCGCAGCCTGTGGAATCGGCAGATGATCGCCGAGGGGCTGGCGCTCATCGACAAGGCGATGCGCCATCAGCGTCCGGGGCCGTACCAGCTGCAGGCGGCGATCGCAGCGATGCATGCGCGCGCGGCGCGTTTCGAAGAGACCGACTGGGCCGAGATCGATCAGCTGTACGCGGCGCTCGAGCGCCTGCAGCCGTCGCCGGTGGTGACGCTCAATCGCGCGGTCGCGGTGGCCAAGGTGCACGGTCCAGCGGCGGCGCTGGCGATGATCGAGCCGCTGGCGCCGAGGCTGTCGGCCTACTTCCACTTCTTCGGGGCCAGGGGCGCGTTCCTGATGCAGCTCGGCCGCGCCGACGAAGCGCGCGTCGCGCTCAATCAGGCGATCGCGCTGGCCAACACCGCGGCGGAAGCGGCGCACATCCGGATGCATCTCGATCGACTCGAGAGGGACAGCGCGCCGCGCCACTAGCAGGTTGTTGAACAACTCCGGACCGAGCCGCGCGCCGTGGCTTTTCGCGCAGCGCGAGGCGCGACGAGGGAAGCTCCCCGTCGGGAACTGACCGAGGAGCAACGAAGCGATGCGCGAAAAGACCAAGCGTGGCGACGCGGAGCGAGTTGTTCAACATCCTGCTAGGTCGCGGCGTCGACGGTAGGCGGGTTCAGCGCGCGGGCGTGTACCAGATCGGCGAGGTCCAGGCGCGCTCCTGGATCGTGCGCGCCACCGTCGCGTCGGTGCAGGCGGGCGGCCGCGCGCTGGCCGGCAGCGCGTTGCAGATGTAGCTGTTCCAGCGGCAGGACGGGTTCTCGAGAACGCGCGCGTAGTAGAAGGCGTGCTGCGCACCGTCGAAGGCGGGGTCGCGCCACACCGCGCACAAGGTGTCGGCGCCGGGGCCGCTCGGCGTGCAGGTCGTTTCGTCGACGGTGGCGCCGTTGTGCGCGTCCCCGGCGACGTCGAAGAGCTGCTCGTGTAGCTCGCCGTTGGCCACCCAGCCCTTGACGATCTGCACCCGCTGGAGCGCCACGCCCGGACGTGCGGTCGTGCCCGGATCGCGCAGCGCGCTGACGACGAAGCGCGGGGCGGCGGCGCCGCCGGCGCGGGCGGGCAGCTCGCCGCCCATGGGCACGCCGTCGCGATAGCCGGCCTCGACGAGGTCGGGGCGATCGCACAGATCGTCGGCGAGAGCCCAGCCGCCGAAGAAGCGGACTGCGAGCCGCGGCCCGCTCGTGCCGTAGACCTCGCGGCGGCGCAGGGCGTCGAAGATGGCCGGCCGCGAGTTCTCCTCGGCCCACACCGCGGCCAGGCCGCCCGGGCTGAACTCGATCCCGCCCGGCGTCAAGGACCCGTTGCCGAGCTGCAGAGCGGGCGTGTCGTCGTCGAGGCCACGGTGGCCGACGAAGCGATCTTCAGCGACGGCGCCGGGCGTGCCGTTGTGCGTGTCGGAGCTGGCGATGATGCCGAGGCGGAACGGATTGACGCCGATGCGCTGCGATTCCGCGAGGCCGTGCAGGAGCGCGCCGCGCACGAAGTCGCGCGCGCTGAAGCAGCCGAGGCGGCTGGCTCCGCCGTGGCCCCGGCCGTCGCCGCAGTCTTCGAGCGGGTCGCGCCGCGACTTCTCGAAGCCGCACGCCTCGTCGGGCTCGCCGATGACGCCGCCGAGGCCGTTCATGCACTCCGAGTCGCCCTTGTGCTGGTAGATCTCGACGAGCGGCTCCCAGGCGGCGCGGCGCTCGGCGCGGGCGCGATCGGCGTCGGCGTCGCCGCTCGACTCGACGTAGAACATGTTGCCGTTGCTCTCGTTCGAATTGTGCGGGATGGCGAGCGCGTCGCAGCCGCGCAGCCCCTTTTTGCACGCGGCGTCGAGGGCCTGCCAGAGCTCGTCGGCGCTGGTGGCGTCGAAGTAGGAGACGGGCGTGGGGACGCGATCGCTGCGAAAGATGACGTTGCGGTGCAGCGTCGAGAAGCCGGTCGCGGCCGAGTACTCGTAGCCGATGAGAGCGGTGAAGCTGCACTGCGCGCTGGTGTCGTAGGCGCCGCGCGCCGCCTCCTGGATGCGGATCCAGGCGGCGCTCGCGGGCGCCTCGCAAGCGCGACCGTCGGGGCCGCAGATGTCGGCGTCGTGCTGCGTCGGGTCGAGGGCGAGCTTGACGCCGAAGTTGATGACGTTCGGTTTGCCGCCGGCGCGAAAGCCGACGCAGGGCGCGGTATCGTAGGCGGCGCTCCCGGGCGTGGTGCACGCCTCGACCTCGCCGAGAAATTCGGAGTGGTCGGTGACGGCGGCGAAGTCGAGTGGCCGGTCGATCTGGAGCGTGCGGGTGCCGTTGCCGTCGGCGTCGAGCGGCGGCAGCGCGACGGGGGCGCCGCGGGCGAAGCGGTAGGCGTCGTCGGGCGTGGTGCGCACGTCGAACATGTGCGCGTCGAAGGAATAGGCGGTGTGGACGTGCAGATCGCCGAAGTAGAGGTTGCGTTGCGGGTTGTGGTCGGCGCAGGCGGCGCGGCTCTCGACGTACGGCGCGGGCGTGTCGCAGCCGGCGAGCGTTGCCACGGTGACGAGGCAGGCGAGCGCGAAGAACGCGGCGACGCGCTCGAGCAGCCAGGCGGCGCCGACGGAGCCGATGGCGTACGCGGGCAGCGCGCGGGGCAGGCGGCGGCGCAGCGGCGGGCCGAGGAGCGCCTCGGAGAGACGGAGGAGCGCCAGCACCAGGAGCACGAAGGCGACCTGCCCGCACTCGACGCCGACGTTGAAGGCGGCCAGCGCCAGCGCGCTGTGGCCGCGGGTCAAGCCGACCTCGGCGAGCGCACCGGCAAAGCCGAGCCCGTGGACGAGGCCGAAGCCGAACGCCATCACGGCCGGGGCGCGGCGGGTGGCCGAGTCGGCGCGCCCGTCGGTGAGCTCGACGGCCACGACGACGATGCTGAGCGCGATGAGCGCTTCGACCGGCGCCGCGGGCAGGCGCAGCGCCCCGAGCGTCGCCAGCGCCAGGGTGAGCGAATGCGCGGCGCTGAAGGCGGTGGCGGCGACGAGGAGGCGGCGCGGGCGGCGTACGAGCAGCACGAGGCCGAGGAGGAAGAGCAGGTGATCGGGACCGCCCAGGATGTGGCGCGCGCCGAGGACGAGATAGTCGTAAAGGAGCCGGCCGTGGGTGCGGGCGCCGGGGAGCGCGGGGATCTGAAGCCGATCGCCGTCGCCGTGCAGCACCGCGGTCAGCTCGCGTCCGTCGCGGAGCGTGACGCGTAGGACCGCTTCGTGCGCGTCGTCGAGACCGCGAAGCGAGATCGTGCGGCCGGCGAGGCCGCTTGCGCGGTCGGTCGCGACCAGCAACTCGGGGGCGAAGAGCAGCTCGGGGGCGCGAAAGCTCGCGTCGTCCTGACGCGACGGCGGCGGATGGATGCGCGTGTCGACGCGGCCGTCGGGCGCCTCGGCTACTTCGACGAGCATGGGATCGAAGGCGTGCGCGAACGCCGGCACGGCGCCGCCGACTGCAACAGCGACGAAGGTGAAGATGCGGAGGAGGCGGAGGCGTCGGCGAAGGCCGAGGCGCAGAGGGTGGCCGCGGCTCACGGCTGCACGTCGAAGCGACGGCGGAGGCGCTCGATCCCGGCGCGTCGCTGCTCGGCGCGCTGACGTTCGATCCACAGCTGTCGCAGAGGCGCGCGCACCTCGTCGAGCGCCGGCGCGCGGTCCGCCGTTCGCGTCGAGACCCGCACGAGGTGCAGCCCGAAGCTCGATGCGACCGGCGCCGACCAGCTGCCCTCGGGCAGCGCCGCCACCGCGTCGGCGAACGGCTGCCCGAAGATGCCCGCGATCTCGCGCCCGCTCAGCGACGGAAAGTTGCGCCCGCGCAGGAACGCATCGCCGAGCCGCGCTGGATCCTCGTGCGCCGCGAGTCGCGCACGCAAGGCCTCGGCGGCGGCGCGCACATCGGCATGCCGGTCGCGCGCCACGAACAGCTGCTCGAAGGTGAGCCGCGCCGGACGCGCGAACCGGGCCGCCTCGTCGCGCAAGAGCGCTGCGAGCTGCGCGTCGGTCGGCTCGCGCCGATCGGCCTCGGCCTCGAGCAGGAACTCCATCTTCTGGACCAGCCGGCGCCGCACGATCAGATCGCCGCGATCGAGCCCCTCCGCGAGAGCCTCGCGATAGAGCACCTCGCCGTCGACGTAGCGACGCACGAGCGCCCGCTCCTCTTCCACCGTCGGCATGGCGCCGGTGCGGCGACGATGCTCCTGGCGCAGGCCGTCGACGACGCCGGCGCCGACCTCGATGCGCCGTCCGGGCGGGCGCGGCGCGACGAGGTGGTGGAGGAGGACGAGCGCGGCACCGATGACGAGGAAGTGGACCCACGGCTCGCGCCGCAGCCGCCCCCAACCCGTCATGACTGCGCGCTCGCCCCGGCAGCCAGCTCGCGGGTCAGCTCTGCCGCCGGGACCGCCTTGCAGCCGTCGGCATTCTGCCCCGACCAGAGCGGCGAAAAGTCGTCGCGTCCGCGGCGCTCGGCCTCGGCGCGCAGCGGCGCGAGCGCCGCCGTGGCGAGCGGAAAGGGCGGCGGCGCGTCGCTCATGGGGCCGAGGTCACGCATCAGCCGGTTCATGATCCCGCGCGCCGGTCGGCCGGTGAAGAGGTTGGTGAGCGCGGTGTGGCGACGAGAGCGGTCGAGGAGCGCGGCGCGATGAACCGCGCTCGTCGTCGCCTCGGGGCACAAGAGGTAGGCGGTGCCGATCTGCACGGCGCTCGCGCCGAGCGCCATCGCCGCGGCGACGCCCCGCGCATCGACAATCCCGCCCGCCGCGATCACCGGCACGCCGACCGCGCGCACGATCTGCGGCAGGAGCGCGAAGGTGCCGACCTGCGTGGTGAGCTCCTCGCTGAGGAACATGCCGCGGTGACCGCCGGCTTCCAATCCCTGCGCGATGACGGCGTCGACGCCGCGCGACTCGAGCCAGCGCGCCTCCTCGACGGTGGTGGCCGACGAGAGGATCCGGGAGCCGCAGGCGCGGACGCGCGCGAGCAGCTCGGGCGACGGCAGGCCGAAGTGGAAGCTCACGACCGGCGGGCGGAATTCGCCTAGGAGCTCGGCCACCTCGTCGCTGAACGGCGCGCGGCCGGCGCCGGCGGGCGTCGCGCCCCGGTCGAGGCCGAGCTCCTCGTAGTACGGCGCCAGCGTCGCACGCCAGGAGGCCTCGCGCACCGCGCCTGGTGGCGGCGGCGCGTGGCAGAAGAAGTTGACGTTGTAGGGCCGCTTCGTCTGCGCGGCGATCGCGGTCAGCTCCGCGCGCAGCGCATCGAGGCCGAGCATGGCGCACGGCAGCGACCCGAGCCCGCCGGCGTTGCTCACGGCGATGGCGAGCGCGCTGCCCTGCACGCCGGCCATGGGCGCCTGGATGATCGGCAGCTCCAGCCCGAGCAGCGAGGTCAGCGCCGTCGGTGGCGTCAGCGATGTCATCGACGAAAGATCAACGACAGGTTGTTGGACGGCATCTCGACGATCTCTGCCAGCGTGAGCCCCTGGGCCGCGGCGACGCGCTCGACCTCCTCCAGATCGCGCACACCCCACGACCGGTTCTCGGCACGCAGCCCGCCGTCGAACGCCTCGTTGCTCGGCGCCGTATGCCGCCCGCCGCGACGGAACGGACCGTAGAGGTAGAGCGGCGCACCCGGCGGCAGGAGCCGCGCCGCTCCGCGCAGCAGCCCCTCGCACGCGGCCCACGGCGCGATGTGGATCATGTTGATGCAGACCACCGCGTCGGCGCGCTCGACCGGCCAGCGCTCGTCGGTGGCGTCGAGTAGCAGCGGCGCCTGCAGATTCGGCAGCGCCGCCTCGTCGCGCCACACCGCGATGCTCGCGCGATTGGCGGCGTCGCGGTCGGTGGGCTGCCAGGTCAGCGCCGGCAGCCGCCCCGCGAAGAAGACCGCGTGCTCGCCGGTGCCGCTCGCCACCTCGAGCACCAGCCCCGCCGGCGGCAGCACGCGCGCCAGCACCCCGAAGATGGGCTCGCGGTTGCGCCGCGTCGCCGGCGCCGAGCGCCGGGCCTCACCACCTGGCAGATGGTCCATGCGGGCACCATATCGTCTTTTGACCATCGCGCGTACCCTGAGGAGACTGATGAAAACCGTGAGCGAGAGCGTCGTCCTGCCCTGCACCCCCGAAGCCTTCTGGCGCCTGTTCCTCGACGAGAGTTACATGCGCGAGCTATTCATGAAGGTGCTCGAGTTCAAGGACTTCACCGTCCTCGAGCTGACCGACGCGGGCCGAAAGATCCGCGCCGTCCCGAAGATGAAGCTCCCCGCCGTCATCGACAAGCTCGTCGGCGACACCTTCGCCTACGAGGAGCACGGCACCCTCGACCGCGCCCGCAACCAATGGACCTGGCGCATGGTCCAACCCGCCAAGCTCGACCCCAAAGCCAAGCCGAAAAAGGAAATCGTCTCGACCCGCGGCACCATCCGCGTCGCCCCCACTGCCGACGGCCAATGTCGCCGCACCGACGACGTCACCATCGAAGCCCACCTCTTCGGCGTCGGCGGCATGATCGAATCCACCGTCGAAAAAGAGGTCCGCTCCGCCTGGACAAAGGAGTTCGCCTTCCTCAAACAGCGCCTCGTCCCCTGACCCACACCACCTGCCGCATCAACCACGTCCGCCGACGGCCGTGCGGACAAACCACGATCGCCCCGCCTACCTACGCCCCACTCAGCCCCCGGCAAACCGCCACCAACGCCGCCAACCTCCGCCCGCCGCGCCCTCCAAACCCGAGCCCCCCCACCGTCACCCCCAACCGCTCCACGCACTCCTCCAGCGTTCCCCCCGGCTTCCTCACCGCCGACTGCGTCAGCTCACCCCGCAAATCAATCCGCCGCCGCGGCAACCCCAGCCCCTCGCTCGCCGCCAAATTGGTATAGAAGCTCCCCCACTGCACCACCACGTCCCCCTCGCGCACCCACGCCTGCCACGACGCCACCCACTCCGCCACGCTTCCCCCCGCCACCAGCCTCTCCGCGCTCAGCTCGACGTGCCGCGGCGTCGACGGTGCCAGCGTCCGTCGCGGCGCCACCACCGCTTCGTACCGCTCGCCGCTCGCCGGCCGGTAGGCGACGAAGTGCACCGTCTCCGGATCCTGCCGCGCCGGATCCCGCACCGGCCACGCGTTCGCCTCGCCCTGCACGCACACCAGCTGCGGCCACTCGGCGGCGAGCCGCGCCCCCAGCGTCGGACGCGGCCTGGCCGACGCCGCCTTCCGGTAGCTCCGCCGATGCCGGCTCGACCGGATCTCGTTCGCGAACCACTCCTGCCGATCGACCATCGCGCGAAACGGCACGAGCAGCGGATCGAACGGCGCTCCGTCCGGCTCGAGGACGTTGAGCACCTCGGTGAGCGCCTCGATCGTCGACACGCAGAAGTCGGCCGGCTCGCGCCGGATGCGATAGTCGCTCGGCCGCCGCGGCGTGAACGCGATGCGCGGCAGCGCCGCCAGCGCCGGGTTGGCGCGAACCAGCGTGCGCGCCTGCGACCAGGTGCCGTCGACGACCACGAGCGTGATCGGCTCGGTGATGGCCAGCTCCCTGACGTCGCGCGCCTCGCCCCCGGGGAACAGCAGATAGGCCGGCGCCGGCCCCGCCACCACCGCGCGCACCACCGGGTCGGCGCTGAAGTCGATGCCCACGCGCAGCTCCGAGTTGGGCAGCGCCAGCTGCGCCATTCGAGCCGTGCCGATGCCGACGCGGCTCTCGCGCGGATGCTGCAACACCAGCACGCGGGTTCGCGTCGGCAGCCGCGGCAGGTGCGCGCAGTAGCACACCACCTCGGGCCGGCGGCAGCGCGCGCAGACGGCGCGCGGCTCGGGCAGCGTCACGTGGCGGCCGCCTTGCGCCCTGGCAGCGAGCCGCGCCGTGGCAGCGCGTCGTCGCGCGACGCCGTCGAGGACGCCAGATCGATCTGCAGCGTGCGCGAGCGACGACACATACGCGCCGACTGATCGACCCCGACCGCATCGAGCCCGAGCGCATTGGCCACGGCGAGCACCGTGCCCCAACCGCAGAACGGATCGACCACCGTACGCGTCGTCGTGTCGCGCGCCACGACCCGGCACGCCTCGACGCAGGCGTTGACGCCCATGGCGCGCGGTCCCGGTCGAAAGCCGCCGTCGGGCAGCACGTCGGCGGTCATGCGTCGCGGCGGCCGCGCGCCGCGCGCGAATCCGAGCAGGTGCGCGTAGCTCGCGCGCCCTGCCGTCGCGCTCCCCGCCGGCAGACGACACACGATCTTGTGGAACAGAAGAGTCATGCTCGCCTGACGCGCGGCCTCGCTCACGAGAAAGCCCTTGTCGATCCAGACCCCGCCGTGGCGGATGTCGCTCTGGAAGAACAGCGCCACGCCCTCGTCGGGCACACTGTCCATCACCGTCCGTGCCGCCTCGACGAACCAGGCACGCCAGCCGTCGAGGCCGAGGCCGGACAGCTCCGACACGTCGGGCAGCGAGGTCACCACGCTCGCCCCCTCGAGCCGCCCCTGCGCGCGCAGCCACGCGACCGCCTCCGCGTGGTGAACGACGCGCTGCGCTACGAGCGCCTTGGCCTGCATCGACATGGAAAGAACAGCGTATCGCATCATCCGCGCACACGCTTCGAATACACGTCTGAGCCGATGGAACCGCGCCGGCCCCTCCCTACGTTCTCCAAACCTCATGGCTTGCCCACTGTTCTGCGAAGACAAGGGCGCGCGCTGCCGCGCCATCTCGGCCGACGTGGTGCCGACCATCCATGAGCGCGAGCGCTTCTGCCGCTCGGCCGACTATGGCGACTGCCCCACGTTGCGGATGATGCTGCGTCTGCGGCGCCCGCTCAGTGAGGACGAGTACCTCGCCATCTACCTGCCGCCGGTTCCGGGCGCCTCACGCCAGACGCGTTGACGCAGTCGCGCTGACGTGCCGACGTGCTGACGCGTTGACGCGACCGCCGCCGCTCCTCCTCAGTTGTGCCGCCTCTTCCCCGCCGATGATCTATAGTGCACCGCCATCGACCAGGAGGTCGGCATGCGCCCACGCCGTTCCCACCGCATCACCGTCGGAGCACTCGCGGTCGCGGTCGCCCTTTTCCTCGTCTACGCCGTCGGGCGCTCCGCCCCACCGCCGAAGCTCGCGCCCTCCCCCGAGGGCGGCCGCATCGGCACCGGCCCGACCCAGTCCGCCCAGGCGCGCCCGCCCGAAGGCGCCATGGAGATCCCATTCGCGTCTCCGCACGCGCACGCCGTCGAGACCCCGAGCGCCCCCGACGCCTGGGGCGGGCCGCGCACCGGCAAGGAGGCCACGCTCTCCGACCGCGTCGTGAAGTACGAGATCGCGGCGACGCTCGACCCCAAGGCGCACACCCTCGACGGCCAGGAGAAGCTGACCTGGCGCAATCGCTCGGATCGCACCGTCAAGAGCATCTTCTTGCACCTCTACCTCAACGCCTTCGAAGGCACGAAGAGCACCTTCTTCACCGAGCGCATCGAGCGCGGCTTCTCCTTCCGCTCCGGCGCCGACGTCAAGAAGGGCGAATGGGGTCACATCGAGCTCAAGAAGGTGCAGCAGGACGGACGCGACGTTCCCTGGACCTTCGTGCACCCCGACGGCGGCGCCGACACCGACCACACCGTCGTGCGCTTCGATCTACCGACGCCCGTGGCGCCGGGCGGCTCGGCCGTCGTCGACATCGCCTTTCACGATCAGCTGCCCCGCGTCATCGCGCGCACCGGCTGGTTCGGCACCTTCCACATGATCGGCCAGTGGTTCCCCAAGGTGGGCGTCCTCGAGCTGCCCGGCGAGCGTGGCGCGACCGCGCCGCGCTGGAACGTGCACGAGTTCCACCTGCACTCGGAGTTCTACGCCGACTGGGGCGAGTACGACGTGCGCATGACGGTGCCGAAGAGCTTCCAGGTCGCCTCGGCCGGCGAGGAGCAGGGCGCGCCCGTCGAGAAGGACGGCCTGGTCACGCATCACTTCGTGCAGGGCGACATCCACGACTTCGCCTGGATGGCGGTCGACAACTTCGCACCGCCGCTCGAGGGCAGCGTCGACGTCCCCGGCGGCCAGCACGTCACGGTCAAGGTCTTCTACGCTCCCGAGCACCAGGCCTCGGCCGCGCCGGCGCTCAAGGCCACCATCGACTCGATCAAGTGGTTCTCCGAAACCCTCGGCCCCTATCCTTATAAGACCTCGACCTGCATCTGCCCGCCGAACAACGCCGGCGAGGCGGCCGGCATGGAGTATCAGACCATCTTCACCTCCGAGGGCTACACCGCCGTCGAGCCCGGCACCCTCACCGAGATGCTGCTCGACTTCGTGACCATCCACGAGTTCGGCCACGGCTACTTCTACGGCCTCCTGGCGTCGAACGAGTTCGAGGAGCCGCTGCTCGACGAGGGGCTCAACGAATATTGGGACATGCGCATGCTGCGCGCGCGCAAACAGGACGTGCACCTGACGACGCCGTTCCTCAAGAAGCTCGGTATCGATCCGGTCTTCACGGCGTTCGCCATGGAGCGCGCCGGCGGTGCCCTCGATCCGCATCCCGCCGATCCCATCGGGCAGAACGCGTGGGACCGCCTCTCCAGCGAGAGCTACGGTCAGGTCTACTCGCGTACCGCGACGGTGTTCCACGATCTCGAGGAGCGACTGGGACACGACGTCACCGAGCGCGCCTTCAAGGCCTATTACGCGCGCTGGCACTTCCGCCATCCCTCGACGGCCGACCTGCGGGAGGCGCTCGCCGAGACCTCGGGACAGCGCGCTGTCGTCGAGCAGGCCTTCCTGCAGAACGTCTACAACGTAAACAACGTCGACGATCGCATCGCCGACGTCGTCAGCGAGCGCGAGAAGCCGGAGCCGGGCACGCGCCTCGTCGACGGCAAGTGGATCGAGGAGTCGCAGGAGGAGGTCGACAAGCGCATCGACCAGGAAGAGAAGAGCTGGAAGAAGGCGCATCCCGACGCCAAGCACGGCGAGGGTCCCTATCCGTACCGGTCGATCGTGACGGTGCGCCGCGACGGCGTGCAGGTGCCGCAGACCCTGAGCGTCGAGTTCGAGGACGGCTCGAAGGCGACGGAGAAGTGGGACGACGACCGGCTCTGGCACCGCTTCGTCTTCAAGAAGCCGGTGAAGGTGAAATCGGCGCGGCTCGATCCCGAGGGTCGCTTCTATCTCGACTCCAACAAGCTCAACGACGGCCACACGCGCGAGCCCGACCACGCCGCCAGCCGCCGCTGGGCGGGCGACGTCTCGGCGATCGCCGAGGTCCTGTACTCGATCCTGGAGACGCTATGACGACGCGGGCCCGAGACGCATTCATCGCTTCGCTCACCGATATGCTGCAGTGGCGCCTGCTGGTCGCGTGGATCATCGTGCTGCTGGTGCCGACGGTGGTGCTGTGGCTGCCGGTTTCGGCGCTGCTCGGCCAGGCGTTCGACTGGTCGCCGCGCTCCGGCGAGCTGGCGCGCCAGTTCGACATGCTGGCGTTCGAGGATCTGTCGACGGCGCTGCGCCACGGAGCGGCGCCGGTGCGCGCGGCCTCGGTGGCGGCGCTGCTGCTCACGCTGCTGTCGTCGCCGCTGACGGCGGGGCTCATGGTGACCGCGTCGCGCCACACCGAGCGGCCGCTCGGGTTCGTGGCGCTGCTCGCGGGCGCGCTCACCTGGTACGGCCGCATGTTCCGCGTGCTGTTGGTCTCGCTGGTGCCGCTGACCATCGTCGGCGGGATCTCGGCGGCGGCGTTCAAGATGGCGAGCAAGCACGGCGAGAAGGCCATCCTCGAGTCACAGGCGTATCGCGCCCTCTACGTCGCGCTGGTCGTGAGCCTCGTGGTCTTCGTCGTGCTCCACGCCACCGTCGAGGCGGCGCGCGCGCAGATGGCGGCCGACGAGCGGCTGCGCTCCGGTTGGCGCGCGTGGTGGCGCGGCATGCGGCTCCTGGGACGGCGGCCCGCGGGGCTGCTCGGGCTCTATCTCGGCCCGACGCTGCTGAGCAGCATCGTTGCGGCGCTGTTCCTGATCGTGCGCATTCGCATCGTCGGCTCGAGCGGCCTGCGCTTCTGGCTGGCGTTCGTGATCACGCAGCTCGCGGTGGCGGCGATCGGCTGGGGACGCGCAGCGCGGCTGGCGTCGTTGACGGCGCTGGCGCGCGAGACCAGCGTTCCGGTCGCCCGCCCCATCGCAGCGGCGACGGCGCCGACCCCCATGGCCCCGCCGGCGGCACCGGCAAACTGAGCCCATGAGCGGCTTCATCGAGATCCGCTCGTACAACCTCAAGCCCGGCACGCGAGAGCGGTTTCACCAGCTCTTCGTCACCCAGGCGTTGCCGATGCTGCGGCGCTGGAAGATCGACGTCGTGTTGCACGGTCCGTCGCTGCACGACGACGACTCGTACGTGCTGATGCGCGCCTTTGCCGGCGTCGAAGAGCGCCAGCGCAGCGAAGATGCCTTCTACGGCAGCGACGAATGGCGGAGCGGTCCGCGCGCCGCGATCCTCGCCGCCATCGAGAGCTACACGACCGTCGTGCTGCCGCGTGATCAGCTTCACGCCGCCTGCAACATAGTTCCCATTCCGCAAACCTGAAAGTCGGCCTCGCCGGCTCCTCTGCTGGTCACGGCAGCCCAATTTGCCGGGCGCCCCTCTCCAAGCACGCGTAATGAAACGACGCCTACATTACCTACACCTGGCATCGCGCTTGCGATGGGGCCGCGCGTACGCAAGCCGTTCACGCGCAACAACCCCACTCAGGAGACGCTACCTTGACCCGGACGACCGCAATCGCCTTCCTCAGCACCTGCCTCCTCGCCGCCGGCTGCGGCAACGCCGACGATCTCGAGATCACCGATGTGTCCGCCGAGCTCACCGACGGCGACAAGAGCGACGGCATCACCGCCGCCGCCAAAAAGACCATCCCCGAGGGCGCCGCGCACCTCTACTTCGGCACGCCCTCGAGCGCCTACGTCACCGACGATGCGCCCTACGGCTATCATTGGTTCACCGCCAATCCCGGCGTCGAGTTCAAGGTCGGCGCGTGGGAAGACGACGGCGCTGGCAACAACGTCGCCGGCCAGGTCGTCGACTTCAAGCTGCAGCGCGCGGTCAAGAAGTCCGGCCGCTGGCAGTGGAAGGTCGTCGCCTACGGCCAGCACTTCGGCGGCTCGGGCGGCTCGGCGGTGAAGTACACGCCGGCTCGCAGCTCCGGCCAGGGCCTCTACCTGGTCACGCCGGTCGCGCAGCAGCATCCCGCGAGCCTGCGCATCACGCTCGCCTGTGGCGGCGCCGAGTGCGCGACGGCCAAGCAGCCCGGCGACTCGTGCGGCGGCCACACGCGCGTGCCGAGCATCTGCGACGACGGGCTGTTCTGCAACTACGAGCCCGGGGTCGGCATGTGCGGCTACGCCGATGCGCCCGGCAGCTGCGCGGTTCGCCCCGACTTCTGCACCGAGATCTACCAGCCGGTCTGCGGCTGCGACGGCAAGACCTACTCCAACGGCTGCAAGGCGAACGGCGCCGGCACCGGCGTGCTTCGCGTCGGCCGCTGCGACGTGGACGTCGAGGGCAGCTGGAGCGGCCGCACCGCCGGCGGCGGCAAGGTCGACTACACCTTCGACGCCGACGGCACCTTCTCGTCGACGCAGTCGCCGGCTTGCGTCTTCGCGACGCCGGCCTGCCTCGTAAAGCTCGCTCCGAGCCTCGGCACCTGGCGGGTCTTCGACCGCACGCTGTCGTTGACCTACACCTCGGACTTCCACCAGCCGCGCGCCACCGATCTCTCGTTCGTCACCACCCGCAGCGTCGACCACCTGCGCGGCTCGGACTACAGCGAGACGCTCGACCTCACCCGCCCCAACTAAGCGCCCGCTCCCCGCTTTCGCCGCTCCCGCCGCTCACCCTCTCCGCCGGGCTCTTTTCTATTGCCTTCCCATAGGAGCATCTCTACGCTTCCTATGGGAATCCAACATGAGCCAAAAAGCGGACGTCTGGCAGGGCACCCTCTCCCTCATGGTCTTGAAGACGCTCGAGCTGCTCGGCCGGCTGCATGGCTACGGCATCGCGCGCCGCATCGAGCAGACCAGCGGCGACCTCCTCGAGCTGAACTACGGCACCCTCTACCCGGCGCTGGTGAAGCTCGAGCAGGAGGGCTTCATCGTCGCCGAATGGGGCGTCTCCGAGAACGGCCGCCGCGCCAAGTATTACGAGCTCACCCGCAGCGGCAAGAAGCAGGTCGAGCGCGCCGAGCGTGACTGGAAGCAGACCACCGCCATCCTCGAGCGCTTCCTCGTCCCCGCCAAGGTGCGCTCGTGAGCCCGCCCGGGCGCTGGCTCCGCTGGCTGCGCCGGCTCGGCGCCACGCTCGATCCGCGCGCCCGCGAGCGCGATCTCGCGGAGGAGCTCGAGAGCCACCTGCAGCTCGACGTCGACGAGCGCGTTCGTCACGGCGCCGACCCCGAGAGCGCGCGACGCGAGGCGCTGCTGGCGCTCGGCGGGGTCGAGCCGACCAAGGAGCGCGTGCGCGACCAGAGCCGCCTGCGCGCCCTCGAGAGCATCGTGCAGGACGTCCGCTTCGCGCTGCGCACGCTCGCCAAAGATCGCATCTTCACCGCCGTCGTCATCTTCACGTTCGCGCTCGGCCTCGGCGCCAACACCGCCATCTTCGGCGCCGTCAACGCCGTGCTCCTGCAGCCGCTGCCCTACCCCGACGGCGACCAGTTGGTGGGTCTGTGGGCCATCGACCGCCGCGCCGGCCACGACACCAGGCCGGTCACGCCCGCCGACTACGCCGACTGGCGCGCGGCCACGCGATCCTTCTCTGCCATCGCCGCCTCGAGCGACAGCATCGTCACGCTCACCGGCCAGGGCGAGCCGGAGAGCTTGATCGGCTACCGCTTCGCGCCCGAGATGTTCCCGCTCTTCGGCATACCGGCCGCGCTCGGTCGCACCTTCGAGGCTGCCGACGGCGCGCAGGTGGTCGTCCTCAGCGATCGCTTGTGGCGACGCCGCTTCCAGGCCGATCCGCGCATCATCGGCCGCGCCATCCGACTCGATCAGAAAAGCTACAACGTCGTGGGGGTGATGCCGCCGGCGTTCCGCCATCCGTCGAAAGTCGAGCTGTGGACGCCGCTCGTCATCCCGCCGGACGAGGTGAGCAGTCGCAGCCGCCAGATGCTGCGGCTGGTGGCACGCCTGCGCCCGGGCGTCACCGTCGAGCAGGCGCGCGCCGAGCTGCGCACCGTCGCTGCCAACCTCGCCGAGGCGCACCCGGAGACCAACCGGCAGCGCGGCGCCGACGTCATCTCGTTACGCACCGCCTATAGCGGCGACGCCCGCCCCGCGCTGCTCGTCCTGCTCGGCGCCGTCGGTTTCGTCCTGCTGCTCACCTGCTCCAACATCGCCGGCCTGTCGCTGGCGCGCGCGGCCCGGCGCGGCCGCGAGATCGCCGTCCGCACCGCGCTCGGCGCCGGACGCAGGCGAATCGTGCAGCAGCTGCTCACCGAGAGCCTGCTGCTCGCCCTGGTCGGCGGCGCCGCCGGCCTGGTGCTGGCGATGTGGGGCGCCGAGCTGCTCGTCGGTCTGTTCCCCAAGAATGTCTCGAATCTGAAAATCCCCAACGTCGAGCACATCCCGCTCGACGGGCCAGTCGCGCTCTTCAGCTTCGGCGCCACACTCGTCGCCGGCGTGCTGGCCGGCCTGATTCCCGCCATTCGCGGCTCGCGCACCGATCTCAACCAGGCGCTCAAAGAGGGCAGCCGCGGCGCGGCACGCAGCTCGCGCCTCAGGCCGGTGCTGGTCGCGGCGCAGATCTCGCTGGCGCTCATGCTGTCGACCGGCGCGGGGCTGCTCATTCGCAGCTCGCTCCTACACCGTCACGCGCTCGGCTTCGACAGCGAGCGGCTCTTCACGTCGCGCGTTCTCCTCGACAAGACGCGCTATCCGGAGCCGGCGCAGCGACGCCAGTTCCTCGACGACCTGGTCAAGCGGCTGCGCACGGCACCGGGCGTCCAGTCCGCCGGCGTCGTCAGCTTCCTGCCGCTGTGCGGCTGGTCGAGCGGCATCACCTTCTTCGACCTCGCCCATCCCGGCGCGGAGCGCGAGGCGGGCGCCCTCATCGCCGAGCCCGGCTACTTCACGACCATGCACATCCCCGTCGTCCGCGGCCGCCCCTTCGCCGCCGGTGACACCGCGAGCGCGCCCAAGGTGATCCTCGTCGACAGTCGCTTCGTGCGAACCTTCTTCGGCGATACCGATCCCATCGGCGTGCGTCTGAACCTCGGCGACGCCAGGCAGCCCGACTGGCAGGAGATCATCGGCGTCACCGGCGACGTCGAAAACGATCCGCCTCCCGACCCGCAGCGGCCGATGATCTATCTGCCCTTCTCTCAGAACGACTCGCCCTTCTTCGGTGTCGTGGCCCGCACCGGCGGCGACGTCTCGGCGCTGGCGGCCGCGGTGCGCGACACGGTCTGGTCGATCGATCGCGACCAGCCGGTCTCCTACGCCGTGACCATGGACACCCTCGTCGCCGACGCGTTCGCCGTCGACCACACCAGCACCTGGATCCTCAGCTTCTTCGCCGTCCTCGCCGTCGCCCTCGCCGCCATGGGGATCTACGGCGTCATCGCCCACAGCGTCCTCGAGCGCCGGCGCGAGATCGGCATCCGCATGGCGCTCGGCGCGCCGCGCAGCCACGTCCTCGCCCTCATGCTGCGGCGGCTCGCGCTCATGACCGGGACCGGCATCGTCATCGGCCTCGCCGTCACGCTCGCCGGCGCGCGCGCGCTGCAAGCGATGCTCTACGGCGTCTCGGCGCGCGACCCGCTGCTCCTGATCGCCGTCGTGCTGCTCCTCTCGCTCGTGGCGCTGCTCGCCGCCTACGTCCCGTTGCGCCGCGCCGTCCGCACCGATCCGATGGTCGCGCTGCGCGAGGATTAGAGCATCAACGAAACGTAGCGTCGTCGATGGTGGCGTGGAAGCTCTCGCCGTCCTTCTCGAAGCGCTCGCCCGCGAAGTGCCAGCCGATGCGCAGCTTCGACGGAATGGTGTAGCCGCCGAAGGTCGCCTCGTCGTCGACGATGCCCCCGAAGGGGCTGAACGCGAAGGCGCCGCCGTCGGGATTGCCCCAGCGCTCCATCCAGACCGAGGTGGCGCGACCGCCGCCGTCGAGGGCGACCCGGATGTCCGCTTCGTGGCCGCGCATCGACACCGTCGCCACCGCGTGCGTCGCGTCGGTGACGTGCCAGCCGACCTCGGGCGCCAGCAGCATCGACGGCAGCCAGATCGATTCGATCTGCACGCGCCCGAGCGCCGCGCGCGAGATGTCGGGCCCCGCCGCCGTCCACACCGGAATGATCCCGAGCATCTTCCAGCGCATGGCGCCCTGGCCGTCGATCCAGCGGTCCGACCCGACCACCGGCAGCCCGCGCATCTTGACGCGCGCCTTCCAGACGAAGCCGCGGTTCCAACGGATCACCTGCTCGGCCTCGAACGGGTGCCACGCGCCCAACCTGATCTGGCCGTGCATGCGCAGCCGCACCGCCGATGCGCTCGGCGTTCCCTCGGCGATCGCGTGCGTCAGATAGCGACGCGCCGGCTCGGGCAGGCCGGCGATCTCGGCCGCGCGAAACGGCGCACCGACGGCAGCCGCCGCGTTCCACAGCTCTTCGAGCGCACCGTCGTGAAGTCGCATCGAGCGACCGCCTCCGTGGCGAGCGCCCAGCGTAACATCGTTGTCGCGGGGCGACCGCGGCCGAGGCGTGCTAGCCTTCGCGGCTCCATGGCGATGGTCCTCGCGCACGTCTCCGACCTGCATGTGTCGCGATTCGGCGAGCACGTCACGAGCCTGAGCAGTCGCAAGACCCACGGGCGCGCCGCGCCGCGCAGCCGCGGTCCCGCGTGGGAGGTCGTCGAAATCGTGGACGAGTGGCGCATCGAGCGACGCACCGAGGAGCTGCGCCTCGTCGACGACGCCGGCAAGGTACATCAGCGCCGCCGCGTGCAGCCCGCCGACGCCGCGACGCTGCAGCAGAGCTTCGCCGCCATGGTCCGCGAGCGCACGCGCACCGCGCACGACCGGCTCGCCGCCAACCTGCCGGACGCGAACGAGGTCGAGCGCCTCCTGGTCGAAGATCCGACCAACACCAACCTGCTCTTCTTGCGCGCCGCCCGCATCCTCGTCGAGGACGCGCCCGATTGGGTGCTGCTCACCGGCGATCTCACCGACGACGGCGTCGGCTACGACCTGATCCTCGCGGCGCTGGCGCCGTTCATCGAGCGCGGCCGCCTCCTCGCCGTGCCGGGCAACCACGACGTCTACGACTCGCCGATGTTCGTCGTGCCGGCGCACGCGCGCAAGCGGCGCACCGAGAAGCTGGCGGCCTGGCGCGCCTTCGCCGCGCAGCTCGGCCTCCCCGACGCGCAGTACTGGCTGCGCGAGCTGGGCGAGGGCGCGCTCGTGTGCGGCCTCGACTCGTGCAACCCGGCGCTGACGCCGATCTCCGCCTCGGGCGCGATCCTGACGCAGACCTTACGCGAGCTCACCGCCGCGCTCCCGCCGGCCACGCCCGCCGACTGTCGTATCGCCATGCTTCATCATCACGTCGTCAACCCACCCGTGCGCGCCGTCGGCTCCTCGCCGTGGCAGCTCGGCATGCGCCTGCGCAACGCACGCACCGTCTACGAGACGCTGCGCGAGCTCCAGTTCCGCTGCGTGCTCAACGGCCATCGCCACGTCGGCTACAGGTATCACCCGAGCCACGCGCCGATGTTCATCTCGGCCCCGTCCGCGACGCTCGGCTGCCGCTCCGGCTCGACGACACGACCGTTCTACTGGCGCATCGAGGTGCGCGACGGCGACCTCGGATCGGTGCGCGAACGAACGCTCTGATGCGCGCGCCGGCGCGTGCTACTACTGGCCGCCGGAGGTGACCATGAGGACCCGCGCCGCCGTCGCATACGAAGCCGGCAAGCCGCTCGTCGTCGAAGAGGTGGAGCTCGAAGGTCCGCGCGCCGGCGAGGTGCTCGTCGAGCTGCGCGCCACCGGGATCTGCCACACCGACGAGTTCACGCGCTCGGGCGCCGATCCCGAGGGGCTCTTCCCCGCCATCTTCGGTCACGAGGGCGCCGGCGTGGTCGTCGACGTCGGCGCCGGCGTCACCAGCGTCGCCAAGGGCGATCACGTGATCCCGCTCTACACGCCCGAATGCCGCCAGTGCAAGTCGTGCCTCAGCCGCAAGACCAACCTGTGCACCGCCATCCGCGCGACGCAGGGGCGCGGCCTCATGCCCGACGGCACCAGCCGCTTCTCCATCGGCGGCAAGAAGATCCACCACTACATGGGCTGCTCGACCTTCGCGCAGCACACGGTGCTCCCCGAGATCGCCGTCGCCAAGGTGCGCAAGGACGCTCCCTTCGACAAGATCTGCTACATCGGCTGCGGCGTCACCACCGGCATCGGCGCGGTCCTGTTCACCGCCAAAGTGGAGCCGGGGGCCAACGTCGTCGTCTTCGGTCTCGGCGGCATCGGGCTGAACGTGGTTCAGGGCGCGCGGCTCGCCGGTGCCGACAAGATCATCGGCGTCGATCTGAACCCCGCGCGCGAAGCGATCGCGCGCCGCTTCGGCCTCACCCACTTCGTCAACCCGCGCGACGTCGATGGCGACCTCGTGCCGCATCTGGTCGAGCTCACCGGCGGCGGCGCCGACTACAGCTTCGAGTGCGTCGGCAACGTGCAGCTCATGCGCCAGGCGCTCGAGTGCTGCCACCGCGGCTGGGGCGTCAGCGTCATCATCGGCGTCGCTGGCGCCGGCCAGGAGATCGCGACCCGCCCGTTTCAGCTGGTGACCGGGCGCGTCTGGAAAGGCTCGGCCTTCGGCGGCGCGCGCGGCCGCACCGACGTGCCGCGCCTGGTCGACTGGTACATGGACGGCAAGATCCAGATCGACCCGCTCATCACGCACAAGCTGCCGCTCGAAAAGATCAACGACGGCTTCGACCTCATGCATCGCGGCGAGTCGATCCGCGCGGTCGTCGAGTACGCCTGATGCAGACGCGCGCCGAGCATCGCCTCTTCGACGGCAGGCAAGGCTTCTACGAGCATGACAGCAGCGCGTGCGCCGGGCCGATGCGCTTCTCGGTCTACCTGCCGCCGGCGGCGCTGGCCGGCGAGCGCGTGCCGGCGGTCTATTTTCTCGCCGGGCTGACCTCGACCGAGGAGACGTTCATGGCCAAGGCGGGCGCGCAGCGCTTCGCTGCCGCGCTCGGTCTGGCGCTGGTCACCTGCGACACCAGCCCGCGCGCCGCGCGCTTCCCCGGCGACGACGAGCACTGGGATTTTGGCCAAGGTGCCGGCTTCTACGTCGACGCGACCGAGGCGCCCTGGTCACAGGCCTACCGCATGCACAGCTACGTCACCGCCGAGCTGCCGGAGCTCATCGAGCGCAACTTTCCCGTCGCTGACGATGCGCGCAGCATCTTCGGCCACTCGATGGGCGGCCATGGCGCGCTGGTCGCGGCGCTACGCCACCCCGGGCGCTATCGCAGCGTCTCGGCCTTCGCGCCCATCGTCGCGCCGAGCCGCGTGCCCTGGGGCGAAAAGGCGTTCAGCCGCTATCTCGGCTCCGACCGCGCGAAGTGGGCACAGTGGGACGCGGCGGAGCTGGTCCGACGCGGCCGCTTCGACGGCACGATCCTCGTCGACCAGGGCACGAGCGACAAGTTCCTCGAGCGCGAGTTGAAGCCCGAGCTCCTCGCCGCCGCGTGCGAAGCCGCCGCTCAGCCGCTCGAGCTGCGCCTGCGCGAAGACTACGACCACAGCTACTACTTCATCGCCACCTTCATCGAGGATCACCTGCGCCACCACGCGCGCGCGCTCGGCCGGCTTTCGTCCTAGCGCGCACCCACGCGCCGCATCAGCGCCGGGATCTCGTCGGGAATCTCGCGCGCCAGATAGCCGATCGGCCCGATGCGCCGCGCCAGGTTATCCCCGGCGCACGCGTGCAGGTGCACGCCCCACGCCGTCGCCGGTAGCGGCTCGCACCCGCGAGCGAGCAGCCCGACGATGATCCCCGCCAGCGTGTCGCCCGATCCGGAGGTCGCGAGCCCCACGTTGCCGTCACGGTTCACGTAGCCGTCGCCCTCGGGCGTCACGACGAAGCTCTCGGCCCCCTTGAGCACGACCACTGCGCGCAGGTCGGCCGCCGCGGTGCACGCCAGCCGATGCGCATCCGCCAGCGCCTCATCCTTCGACACCCCACGCAGCGACGCGAACTCGCCCGCGTGCGGCGTCAGCACCAGCCGCCCGCGCAGGTGATGCAGCGCCGTCGGATCATCGGCCAGGAACATCATCGCCTCGGCGTCGAGGAGAACGGTCGCGTCCTTCAGCTTGCCCGCGAGCGCACGCATGAGCGCGCCCACGTCGCCCATCATCCCGGGACCGACGAGGACCGCATCGCTGCGCTCGGCGCGCGCCGCGATCTCCTTGGCCGCGCGCGGCGAGATGGCCCCGTCCTTCGCCTCCGGCAGCGCGAAGACGCACGCCTCGGGCACCGCCGCAGCGACGAGACCGCGCGCGCTCGCCGGCGTCGCGATCTGCAGCTTGCCCGCGCCGGCCCGCAGCGCCGCGGTCGCCGCCAGGATCACCGCGCCCGGCATCGCCGCCGCGCCGCCGACGATGAGCACGCGCCCGCGGCTCTCCTTGTCGCCATCGGCGGCCACCGGCAGCGGCCAGCCGCGCAGGAGCGCGCGCGTGATCAGCCGCGGCTTATTTCGTGTCGCGCGGCGCATCCGACTTGGTCGTCACCGGCGCGCCCTCACTCTCGAGCGGCGCCACGAAATAGATCAGCTTCGGCTCGATCGGCATGTCGCGCCGCCACACCTCGGGGAGGTCGTAGGCGGTCACCGAGCAGTTCGGCACCGGCTGATCGCGATCGGTCTGCAAGATCGTGTGCTCGTCCATGCGCTCGAGAAGGTACCGCGTACAGGTCACGATCACCTGGTGGCTGACGACGAGCACCCGCTCGTTACAATAGTCGCGCGCCAGGGTATCGAGCACGCTGCGCAGCCTCAGCAACACGTCGCACCAGCTCTCGCCGCCCGGCGGGCGATAGTAGAACTTGCCGATCGCGCCGCGCCGCTCGACCTCCTCGGGAAAGCGCTGCGTGATACCGAACTTGGTCAGGCGGTTGAGCGCGCCCATCTCTTTTTCGCGCAGCCGCTCGTCGACGGCAAAGGCGCTCCGCGCCTGCAGCGCGAGCGCCGTGCCGATGATCTCCGCCGTCGCGCAGGCGCGCCGATAGGGTGATGCCAGGATGGCGGTGGGCCGCTCGGCGGCCGGCATCGACGCGAACCAGCGCCCGAGCGCCTGCGCCTGCTGCTCGCCGACGTTCGAGAGCGGCACGTCGTGGTCGCGCGCGGCGACGTCGATGGTCGGGGATTCGGCCAGCTCGGCCGCGGCCAGCGCGACGTTGCCCGCGCTCTCGCCGTGGCGCACCAGCCACAGCGTCGTCGGCCACGCCTTGCGCGCCTCGCCCATGGGAACCTTCTAAGCACGACGGGCCACGATCTACAATCCCTGCTACCCTCGCCGGGCATGCCGTTTCGCTTCACTCCCGGCGCTCGCGACCCGCACTCGCGGGCGCGCCGCGGCACCCTCGAGACCGCGCGCGGGCCCGTCGAGACCCCCGTCTTCATGGCGGTCGGCACGCGCGCGACCGTCACCGGCATGACGCCCGAGGATCTGCTGACCCTCGACGCGCCCATCATCCTCGGCAACACCTACCACCTCCTCCTGCGGCCGGGCCCCGAGCTCTTTCGCCAGATCGGCGGCATCCACGCGTTCATGCGCTGGCCGCGGCCGGTGCTCACCGATTCGGGCGGCTATCAGATCTTCTCGCTCTCGGCCGATCGCACCGTCACCGAGGAGGGCGCGCGCTTCAAGAGCTACATCGACGGCCGCGTTCACATGCTCTCGCCCGAGCGCTCGATCGAGATGCAGACCGCCATCGGCTCCGACATCATGATGGTGCTCGACGAGTGCATCGACTCCACCGCCGACGAGGCGACCATGCGCGCGGCCATGGAGCGCACCCATCGCTGGGCGCTGCGCAGCCTGGCGGCGCGCACCAATCCCGAGCAGGCGCTCTTCGCCATCGTGCAGGGCGGCGTGGTGCCGTCGTTGCGCCAGGAGTCGGTCGACTTTTTGTCGGCGCATCCGTTCGACGGCTTCGCCATCGGCGGGCTGGCCGTCGGTGACACGCGCGCGCAGCGCGAAGAGATGACCGCGCTCGCGGCCGACCTCTTGCCCGTCGATCGCCCGCGCTACCTCATGGGCGTCGGCACGCCGCCCGATCTGTTGCGCGCGATGGCCTGGGGCGTCGACATGTTCGATTGCGTCATCCCGACGACGCTGGCGTGGCAGGGCACGGCGTTCACCTCGACCGGCCGCGTGCGGGTCACGCGCGCCGTCAACCGCCTCTCGATGGCGCCGCTCGACGCCGCCTGCGCCTGCTCGACCTGCGGCAACTTCAGCCGCGCCTATCTCCACCACCTCATGAAGTGCGGCGAGCCGCTCGGGCCGCGCCTCTTGACCGTGCACAACCTGCATCACTACCTGCAGCTCATGCGCGAGGCGCGCGCCGCCATCGACGCCGGCCACTACGCGGCCTTCGCGCGCGAGCAGCTGGCGCGCATCGATCGCCACGAACATGCCGAGGCGCAAGCGTGAGCGAGGCGCGCGGCCACGAGGTGGTGCGCACGCGCGGCGGCGCGCTCGCCATGCGCAGCCTCGAAGCTGGCGAGGTGATGCATCCCGGCGTCGGTCCGCTCGCCGAGGCGGAGGCGCTCTACGTGCGGCAGTCGCGGCTGGCCGAGCGGCTCGGCGCGCGCGCGTCGGCGGAGCTGGTGCTGTTCGACATCGGTCTCGGCGCCGGCTCCAACGCGCTGTGCGCCCGCGCCACCGCCGAAGCCGCGCCCGCCGACGCCGCGCGGCTGCACCTCGTCAGCTTCGAGCGTGACCTCGGCGCCTTGAACCTGGCGCTCGGTTACGGCGAGACCTTCGGTCTCCTCGGCGAGCCGGCGCTGGCGGCGCGCGCCCTCCTCGGCGGCGGCAGCCACGAGAGCGAGCACACCCGTTGGGAGCTGCGCCACGGCGACGTCCTGCAGACGCTGGCGCGCGAATGGACCCGCGCCGACATCGTCTTCTGGGATCCGTTTTCGCCGCGCGCCAACCCGTCCTTGTGGACCATCGCCGCCTTTCGCGCGATGCGCCGCGCCGCCGGTCCGCGCTGCACGCTGGTCACCTACAGCGCCTCGACGGCGACGCGGGTGGCGCTGCTGCTCGCCGGCTGGGCCGTCGGCGTCGGCGATGCCATCGGCGAAAAGGCGCAGACCACCTTCGCCGCCGTCGACCTCGCCGACGTGGCGCGACCGCTCGACCGTCGCTGGCCCGAGCGGCTGCTGCGACCCGACGCACCGCTACCCGCCGACGCGCCGCCCGATACCGCCGCGCTCGTCGCCCGCCTGCCGCAGTTCGCCTCCGATCGGCAGTAACGACAAGGCGGCGCTACGAAGCGGCGCCGGCGCTGCGACCGAGCCCCTCGGCGACGCTGGTGAAGGCGTCGGCGGTGCGCAGCCGCCGCTCGCCGAAGCGATCCGCGAACAGCCGCCGCACCGACGGGATCTGCGACGAGCCGCCGGTGAGGAAGACCGAGTCGATGGCGTCGGGCGCGACCTTGGCGCGCGTCAACAGCTCGCTGGTGCAGCTCTCGAGCCCTTCGAGCAGCGGCGCGGCGAAGGTCTCGAACTCGCGCCGCGTCAACGGCTCGTGGATCTGCACGCGCGCCTCGTCGAAGTCGACGGTGGTGGCGTCGTCGGTGGAGAGGCGAATCTTGGCCGCCTCGATGGCGCGAAACAGTCGATAGCCGAGGTTCTCCTCGACGAGATCGAAGAGCGCCTCGATGGCCGGCACGTTGTCGCTCGCGTGCAGCATGTGATCGATGAGCTTCTGCGTCGCGCGCTCGCGGATGAACGACATCTCGTGCCACGAGAGCAGCTTGCCGAGGATGTGATTGGGAATAGGCATGCGCTTGTCGAACGTGTGGTAGCTCGAGCCGGCGCCGAAGTGGCGCAACAGCTTGTGGCGCATGATCTCGGCGTCGAAGCGATCGCCGCCAATGTCGACGCCGCCCGAGGCCACGACGTCGGCGCGGCGATCGCGCGCACCGCCGCGGCCGGGACCGAGCCGCATGAGCGTGAGGTCGGAGGTGCCGGCGCCGAAGTCGGCCACCAGCACCAGCTCGTCGCGGGTCAGCGTCGCTTCGTAGGCGAGCGCCGCCGCGATCGGCTCGATGAGGAAGCGCACGCTGCGAAATCCCGCCAGCTCGGCGGCGCGCAGGAGGCGCGTCTCGGCGCGCGCGTCGGCCTCGGGATCCGGCGAGAAGACGGCGGGCCGCCCGAGCGTCACCTCGTCGAGCGTCGTGCCGGCCGCGCGCTCGGCCTGCTCGCGGATGCGGCGTAAGAGGAGCGCGACCAGGTCCTCGAGCTTGTACGCCTTGTTGCGAATCTGCGTCGCCGTGAACGACGCGCTCGGCAGCCAACCCTTGACCGACTGGATGAAGCGCCCATCAGAGCGCTCGAGATACTCCTCGATGGCGGCGTTCCCGGCGAGGATCGTCTTGACCTCCTCGGGGAAGAAGAGGACCGAGCGGAACAGGCGCGGCGACGGCGCGGTGGGATCGATCGGCAGCGCCTCCCCCGACGGGAGCGCCACGGTGCTGTTGCTGGTGCCGAAGTCGAGACCGCAGGCCGCCATGCTTCGTCGCTCGTCGCGCGCGGATCAGCGACGCTTGCGCGACGACCCGCTGCCACCCTCGCGCTGCGCCAGATACTCGTCGTAGGTGCCGCGGAAGTCGGTGAGCCCGCGCTCGTCGAACGCGAACAGGCGCGTGGCGAAGGTCGAGATCAGATCGCGATCGTGCGTCACGACGAAGGCCGTCCCCTCGAAGCGCGAGAGCGCCTCGCCGAGCGCGACGATCGACTCGAGATCGAGATGGTTGGTCGGCTCGTCGAGGACGAGGACGTTGTTCTTGGTCAGCATCAGCTTGGCGAAGAGCATGCGCACCGCCTCGCCGCCCGAGAGCGCCGCCGTCGGCTTGAGCCCCTCTTCACCCTTGAACAGCATCTTGCCGAGGAGGCCGCGGATGTCCTGCAGGTAGGCGCGATCGTCGAACGAATGCAGCCACTGATCGATGGTGGTGTTCTTGGGGATGCTGTCGCCATGGTCCTGCGCGATGTAGCCGACGGAGACCTCGTGCCCCCACTCGATCGTCCCGCCATCGGGCTCGAGCTCGCCAACGAGCATGCGGCACATCGTGGTCTTGCCGACGCCGTTGCCGCCGACGATGGCGACCTTCTCGCCCTTGCTCACGAGCGACGTGAAGTCCTTGCAGATCTCGACGCCGGGCCACGCCTTGGAGAGTGAGTCGAGCGTCAACGTCTGCTTCCCCGAGGCGCGCTTGACCAGGAACTGGATGAACGGCCGCTCGATGTTCGACTTCTTCAAGTCGGAGACCTGCAGCTTCTGGATCTCCTTCTTCCGGCTCTGCACCTGCGACGCGCGCGTACCGGCGCCGAAGCGCGCGACGAAGTCCTGCAGCTGCGCGATCTTCTTGCGGCGATCGTCGTTCTCCGACTCGACGCGCCCGCGCACCTGGCTCTTGGCCTCGACCATGTCGTCGTAGCCGCCGGTGTACGTGATGATGGTGTTGTAGTCGATGTCGGCGACGTGCGTGCAGATCGCGTTCAAGAAGTGGCGATCGTGCGAGATGGTGACGAGCACTCCTTCGTACTCGCACAAGAAGCTCTCGAGCCAGCGGATCGAATCGAGGTCGAGGTTGTTGGTCGGCTCGTCGAGCAGCAGGACCTCGGGCTTGCCGAAGAGCGCCTGGGCCAGGAGCACGCGCAGGCGCAATCCGCCGGCCAGCTCGCGCATGGGCCGGTCGAGCGCCTCGGCCGGGATCCCGAGGCCCGACAGCAGCACGGCCGCGTCGGACTCGGCGCTATAGCCGTCCTCCTCGGCGATGATCCCCTCGATGTCGCCGAGCCGGTGCCCCTGCTCGTCGGTGATGTCGGGCAGCGCGAGGATCTGCTCCTTCTCGCTCATGACCGCCCACAGCTTCTTGTTGCCCTGCAAGACGACGTCGATGACGCGGACGTCCTCGTAGCCGAACTGCTCCTGCCGAAGGACCGAGGTCTTTTCCGGACGCGAGACGGTCCCGGTGTCAGGATCGAGATCCCCGGCCAGGATCTTCATGAAGGTCGACTTACCGGCGCCGTTGGGGCCGGTGAGGCCGTAGCGCTTGCCGCCCGTGAAGTTGACGGTGACGTCCTCGAAGAGCTTCTTCGAGCCGTACGATTTGGTAACCGCGACTACCTGCATATTCGCCATGCCGCGCGCTATATACGTCGGACGGCGGTTTGACGCCATCGTAAACACCGCCGGCAGGCCTTCCGAATCGCGCCTGCCGCAAGATCTCCGGGCCGGGCGTGAAACGAGACCTGTTGACATTTTCGAGGCGACCCGTCCCCGCGGTTTTCACGAAGCCTGGCCGTGGCGACGAGCGCAGCAATCGTCCAGCGCAGCCACCGTCGGCAAATTTTGCAAGCGTAATGGTTTCGGTTGCCTGAGCCGCACCTCCTTGAACGAGCGACGGCGCGCGTAAGGTCGCGGCCCGACGGCGCCCAACTTTTGTGCAGGCGAGGTGTGGGCGAGGATCCTGGCGGCTTTAGGTCGCGCCGGAAGCGCGATATCCACAAACAATCCCCAGCCCGCCGTGAAGAACCCAACATGCAACGCGTGCACGCTTGGGAGTTTCGTGCGTGTCGCGCGAGCTACTTGGCGGTGCGGTCGACGGCGATGTCGCCCATGATCGGCATCGGCTCGCCCATCGTCGCCGGCGGCTTCTTCGGCGGCTTGGGCGGGTCGGGCATCTTGATCTTGCCCATCAGGAGCTCGGGCGGACGAGCCACGGGGCCGCCCATGAGCACGCGATGCGGCTGCGGCTGCTGCGCCGGCTGGGTCTTGTCGCCGCCGATGGTCAGGTCGGCGCGTGCACGGCCGGAGAAGAGGCCGAGCGCGAGCGCCACCGAAGCGGCAACGCCCGACACCGAGGCCCAGACGCGCTGGCGCAGCCGCGCGCGGCGCACGCCGACGGGGCAGTCGTTGGTGAGCACGGTTCCGTCGGTGCGCTGATAGAGGCGCACGCACATGCGGCCCTCCTTCTCGCGCACGAGCGCCTCGGCATCGGCGCGCGTCATCTCCGACAGGTTGTAGACGTTCTTTTCGCAGCGCCCGCAGAAGCGGACGCGGTCGTCGCCCTTCATGTCGTCCCAGTCGGCCTTGCACGGGGTGGCGATGCGGAGCTTGTCGAGAACCACTGGCAGTCGCGTCGTCATGCACGGTTCAACGCGCCACCGCGGCGTTCGTTCTATCAGGCGGAAAGGCGAGGAGTTACTGCGGCTTACGGACGGTCTCCTCGGTGACGATGAGGCGGTCGAGCGAGTCGTCGAGGCGGACCGCCTCGTCCTTGCCCGCCGAGGCGGGCGAGGCGTTCGGCCGACCGGAGGCCGGCTTGTCGACCGCGAGCGCCTCGGCGAATAGCGACCGCTCGGCCGCGGTCCGCTTGCGATCGGCGAGCTTGTCGGCGGCGAGCTTGTCGGCAGCCGCTTTGTCGGCCGCCGCCTTGTCGGCCGCGACCTTGTCGGCTGCCACCTTGTCGGCCGCCGCTTTGTCGGCGAGCGCCTTGTCGGCGCCGGCTTCGTTGCCGATCTTGTCGCCGGTTGCCGTCTTGTCGTCGTTCCCGCGCCCCTTGGGCTTGTCGAGGCTGATCGGCGCCGCCTCTTCCGGCGGCAGCTCCCCGAGGTCGAGCGGCTTGAACAGCGCACGCCCCGCCGGACCGAGCGGCCGCAGCTTCTGCTGCAGATCCTTGCGCGACACGAAGATCTCTTCGCGCCGTCCGTCGCCGGTCTGCCGCTTGAGCACCAGCTCCGTCGCACCGAGCGAGCGCTTGGCGATCTCGCGCACCACCGGCGCCATGACCGCCACCAGCCGCTCCACGATCATCTTGGGATCGCGCTGCTCGCGAAGCGGCTTGTCACCGAGCATCGCCTCGACGATCGACTTGCGCGCCTGGCGCAGGTCGGCCGTCGCCGCCAGGAGCTTGTCGCGAAACTCGCGCACCTTGGCAGAATCGGTCTCGTCGAGATCGAAGGGCGGCGCATCGCCCGCCTCGCCGATGCGGCTCAGCTTGACGCGCGCGCCGTTCCTGACGACCAGATCGAAGCCCACGCCGGTGCCGTCGGCGGCGGTGCGCAGATGGATCAGCGACTCGTTGGCGTTGGACACGAGCGCGGTGATGAACTCCTTGTCGAGCCGCTGCGGCCGCAGCTTCACCTCTTTGCGCAGCCAGCCGCCCGACTCGGGCGCGTGCACCTCGAGCCGCTCGATCAGCTTGTCGACGCGCGCCACGCCGGCGAACAGATGCCCCTGCGGCACGTCCAGCTCGATGACCGCGGCGAGCGAATCGAGCGCTTTGACGTAGAGGCGCGTCGCATAGTTGGCGCCGTTCAGCTGCTGCAGCCGCAGCTCCGCCGTCATGCCGGGCAGGTCGTGGCGCTTCAAGAACGCCGAGAGCGCGTCGACGCAACGCTCGCGATCGCGGCGCGCCTCTTCCTCGAGCTTACCGACGTCGCCAGCGGCCGCCGAGCGCACGCGCTCGATCGATCCGCGCAGCGTCTCGGCGGCGCCGCGCAGGAGCGCCTGCGCGCACTGCGCCGTGGCCGACTCGCCGCTGCCGATGTCGAAGTTCTCGATGGCGTGGGCCTGCGCCGCGCCGAGCGCCTCGAGCCGCGCGACCTCCCCGTCACTCAGCTTGACCACCTCGGTAGCGCGGGCCGAGCCCTGGCGCATGCGCTCGTCGGCGGCGAGCACCTGTACCGAGAAGTCGAGGGCGTCGCGAAGAAACTCGATGTAGTCGACGCCCAGGTCCGCCGGGGTCGAGTCGCCGTACAGGTACGCCATAGTGCACCTCAGGCCCAATCGTACGCCTGAAAAGGCACTCCCGTCGAGTCACCTGAGACGGTGGGTATGTACCGGAATTGCCTCGTCGGCGCGGCGCGGCTCGCGTGCGCGAAATTTTTCGCGCAGCAACAGGTTGGTCTCGAGCGCGGAGCGATGGCGCACGTAGCGCGCCTCGGCGGCGTGTGCCTCGTCGTCGCGACCGAGGGCGGCGAGCGCGAGGGCGCGCTGATAGTGCGCCTCGGGGTCCTCCGGATCGAGCCGCAAGAGCTCGTCGGCGGCGCCGAGGGCACCAGGAGCGTCGCCGTCGACCCCGCGGATCTTGGCGATCAGCACGAGCGCCGCGCGGTCCTCGGGGACGAGCGACACCAGCGTCTCCGCCGGTGCGCGCGCGGCGGCGAAGCGGTAGGCGCGATAGAGCGCGGTGGCGCGCAGGAGCAGCGCGGCCGGCAGGTTGGGCTGCTTGCGCTCGGCGCGCACCGTCGCCGCCACCGCCTCGTCGGTGCGACCGAGCGCCAGCGCCAGCCGCGCCAGGCCCAGCTCCGGCTCCGGCCGCTCCGGCGCCAGCGTGCGGGCGCGCAGCAGCGACGGCAGCGCCTCCTCGGCGCGCTCGACGACGGCGTCGGCCAGCGCCAGCCCGTGATCGAGGGCGCGCTGCCAATCGGCCGCCGGGGCCGCGCCTGCACGCAGCTCGGCGCGCGCGATTTCGGTCACCGGCGGCGCCAGGCAGCGCCGGCGCGTCTCGACGTCGCGCACGGTCGCACAGGCCGCGCGCGCATACGCGGCCGAGAACTTCCGATAGAGCAGCCGCACACGCACCGTCTGCGCCGGCGGCGGCACGAGATAGCGCACCACCTGCGGATCGGCGGGCGAGAGCGAGGTGTCATAGGCGACGCCGCGCATGTGTTGCGGATCGCGCCGCAAGAGCGGGCGCCCCTCGCCGTCGACCGGCTGCGCGCGGACCAGGTGCGCGCCGGCGTCGAGCGTGCCGTCGCGGTCGAGGTCGCCCGAGCGCGCGACGACGCGATCCGCCGCGTCACGCGCCTCGACCTCGAGCCACACCTCGTTCGAGTCGACGGTGCCGCCGGGGAAGCGATGGCCCACGCCGCGGCTGCGCAGGACCACGTCGAGCGCGCCGTTCGCCGCCCACACGAGATCGACGCTGGCGCTGCCCCGGAGCAGCTCCGTCGTGCGCGCCAGCATGTCGGTGTCGCCGCGCAAGAAAGGCAGCGCCGTGTTGGCGCCGACGAATCGATGCGAGCGAATCATGCCGTTCTTGGCGGCGGCGTCGCCGAGGCGGACCGGCTCGAGCGGCATGTGGCAGTCCTGACAGCGCGCGCGCCGCTCCGGACGCGGAATGGCACCCGCGCCGTGGCCGGCGGCGGCGCTGGCGAGCCATGGATCGTAGTCGTCCTGGCCGCGCAGCCAGCGGTCGCCGGTCAGCGCCTCGGTCAGCGCCACCTTGTGACAGCTCTGGCAGAGCGCCGACGTACCGAGGAGCGCCGGCCGCAGCCGCGCCTTGTGCACCGCCATTTCGCCCGATACCGCAATATCGGTTAAATGATATTCGCCGTTGCCCGTGAGCGGCGCGACGTCGATCGAGTGACAGACCAGGCACTCGATGCCGGCCTGCGCGGCGGCCGCGTTCTCGTCGACAACGGCGTCGATCGTGCCGTCCTTGATCAGCGCCGGATCGTGGCAGCGCGCGCAAAAGCGCGAGGCCGGCGCCCCGCGCTCGGCGCGAAACTCGTTTATCGACATCGCATAATAAGGATTATTGAACGACGAATGGCGATGCGCCGAAGCGCGCCACTGCGCCGCCACGTCGGCGTGGCAGCGTACGCATGCCGGCGCGTCCGCGCGCGCGCTCGACGCCGCCAGGAGCAGCGCCACTCCGAGCGCGCCTCGGAGCCGGCATCGACGCTTCATTACTTGCGGCGTGGCGGCGGCTGTCCGGCGATCCCGAGCACCGGCACCGGCGAACGCACGACGCTCGGCAGGCGCACCTTGCCGCGCTCCGCCGTCGCCAGCCCCTTGGCCGCGTTCGCCGTCGGCTGGCCACCGTCGGGCGGACCGCCCCAGACGTTGTAGCGCGGCTGATCGCACTTCACCGCCCCGCTCCAATAGTGGCGGATGATGTAGCGGCCCTGGAAGTTGTTCTCGCCGCCCGCCTGCACGCTGGCGCCGGCATCGCCGCTGGTGCCGTCGTAGTTGGCGCGCCCACCGGTCACCGGCCTGGCCTCGCGGAAGACGAGATCTTCGGAGAGCGACTCCTTGGAATAGCGCGTGTGCAGGCGCGTGAGCACCCAGCTGGCGAAGTTTCCGTAGAAGCCGCCGCGCGTCTTCTGCATCGGCTGCCCCGCGGGCGCGACGCTCGCGTCGTCGCCGAGCGTCGCCAGATCGCTCGGCTGCAGCGGCGGCACCGGACAGGGATCGCAGGAGCTGGTCTGCCAGGCGTACTCGGTCACCACCGCCTTGCCCTGCATGCGCCCCATCGTGGCGTCGAAGAGCTCGGCATAGAACGAGGCGAAGCTCTGGCGCACCGCATCGACGACGTCGAGGTTGGTCGGGATGAACACGTTGGGATAATTCGCCACCTCGAAGCGCGACGTCGGATGCAGCACATAGATGATGAGGTCCTGCTTGCCGTTGGCATTGAGCAGCCCGAGGCGCACCGGCAGCCGCAGCTCGTTCGACTCGAACGAGAAGCGCAGCGGCGACAGCTGCACCGTGCCGTTGGCGTCGCGCTTGACCTTGTGGATGTCGACCTTGGCGACGAAGAACTTCATCTGGTCGCGCACGTACGGCGCCAGCGCCTCCGCCGCGCCCGCCGGGATCTTGTAGTTGTTGAGCCGCAGCCACTTGTCGAGCCCGCCCGAGTCCTTGGCGCTGAGCACCACGATCTCGTACTCACCGACGACGAACTGCGCCTCGACCTTGACCCCCAGCCCGCCTTCGCCGCGGCTCGATCCGCCCTTCTTCATCGGCGCCGAGGGCGCCCGGTCCTCTTCCATTTCGCGCCGATCCACGTAGCAGGGGTCGCGCTCCCAGTATTCGACGAGCCGCGGCGCCGAGAGCGAGTCGATGTGATCGAACACGTCGGCCGGCAGCGTCTTGACGTCCTGCTTCTGCAAGACCACCGGCACCGGCACCACCATGGCGAAGCTCTCGGGCGGCCCCTGGTAGTTGTTGGCCATCGTCATGACCGTGCGGTTGCCCTTGCGTAAGAGCGCTACCTGCGACGCGTTGTTGGTCAGCTTCGAATCGCCGCCAGCGACGAAGAATCCGCAAAATGCCTGAGCCGTTCCCGACCAGAAGACGCAGCCCAGGATCACTGCCAGTCGCGCGCGCATGGGTTCCCCCCGAATTGTAACGTGCCGTTTATAGCATTATGGTGCGCGCATGAATACGACTCCCCGGTTGGCGCTCGCCGCCGCGCTCCTCGCCGCGCACCTCGTTGGTGGCTGCGCGCACACGCCGCATACAGGCGCGCAGGTGGCGACAGCGACGGATCTGAAGGCGCAGCTCAAGGCGTGTCACGCGCTCCTCGACGCCAAGAAGCTCCCCGAGGCCGATCGCTGCCTCGAGCCGATCGAGCGCGGCAGCGACGACAAGAGCGCGCGCATCGCGGCCTACGATCGCGCGACGGTGTTCCTCTACCAGGCCAACTTCAAGGGCGCGATCGAGGTGTTCGAGCGCATGCTCGCGCGCGAGCACGCCGGCGGGCGCTTCGACAACGAGGCCATGGGGCACAACGCGATCATCTGGGTGCGCTGGGCGCAGCATGACCTCGACGGCGCGCTCGCCGAGAACGAGCGGGTCCGCGAGACCATCGAGGCGGCCAAGGTCTCCGACGAAGATCGACGCGGCGTGCTCTTGCACTACTGGTGGGACCGCGCCTATCTCTATCTCGACGACGCCGAGCGCAAGTCGGGCGACGCGCGCGCAGCCTCGGCGCGGGCGGCCGACGAAGCGCGCTCGACCTACGAAAAGATGGCGCGCATGCCCGATGAGCACGACGGGGTCGCGGTGCTGGCGGCCTTCTTCGGCGTGCGCCGACACGACGCGGCCGCGGCGCTGGCGGCGGCGAAGCAGGTCGATCCCGACAAGGACAGCGACCTCCAGGATCTGTACGTGCTGTGGCTCGCCTACGACGCCGCGGGCGACGGCGCCGGCGCGCAGGCGATTCGCAAGCGCATCGAGGCCGGCTACGAGTATGGGATGAAGGTGATCATGCTGCGCGAGCTGGCGGCGACGAAGAGCCGCGCGCCGTAGCCGACCGGTGCGAGCGCCGGCACCGCGTCAGTGCGGCGCGCCGAGGTGCTGCAGGATCCACTGCACGGCGTCACCCGGCACCTGCCCGTCGCCCTCGGCGCGCGCGCGGGTGTCGTGGGCGGCCTTGACGAACGCCTCGCGCGTCGCAGCTGGCACGGTGGTCGAGCGCACGGTGTGGCCGACGAACGCCTGCAAGACGGTGCGGTCCGATTCACGGCCGACGAGCTCCATCCGGCGCTCCAGCTTGGCGCCGGCGGCGCGCACGGTGCGCTGGGTCTCGATCGACAGCGCATCCCACGCGCTCAGCGACAGGACGAGGCAGGCGTTGAGGTAGTCGAACTCGAGCGGCAGGATGTACGGCGCGCGCGAGTGCCACTGAAAGGCCAGCGCCGAGGCGGCGAGCGCGACGAAGCCGTCGACCTTGCCGCCGTCGAACGCGGCGGACGCGTTCTCGACCGAGGTGGGCACGATGGTGAGGCCCATGAGCCGGTCGTGCTGCCAGGCGACCGGGTCGATGTCCCAGCGCCAGAGCCGCAGCCTCTTGATCTGGTCCCAGCTCGTGACCGGCGTGCGCGAGAAGAGCACGCTCGGGCCGAGGCTGACGATGCCGAGCACGACGAAGCCCTGCTTGCGAAATTCCTCCTCGAGATGCGGCAGCTGATGCACGAGGCGCTCGTGATCGTCGCGGGTCGGGAAGATCCCCTGCAGGCGCGTCGCCTTCAACGAAGGCGCCAGCTCGCTGCAGGTGGCTGCGCCGGCGGCGCCGTCGAGCTGACCGCGCCGGATGCGGCGAATCGCCTCGGCGTCGTCGCCGGTGATGCCGCCCCAGTAGAACTTCACCTTGACGTGCGAGCCCTCCTCGACCTCGCGCGCGAACGCCTTGAGCTCGCGCGCCCAGGACGTTCCGTCGGGAACGACGGTCCCCATGCGCAGCGGCGGGTCGGCCGCGGAGGCGACGGCGCACCACAGCGCGATTGCGACCACCGGCGACACTCGCACGTTGATCACTTTATCACACGCGACCGTCAGGCGGCGAGCTCGACATCGCCTCTTCGGCGGCGCGCAGTCGGCCAACCTTGGACCCCGTCGGCCAACCTTGGACCCCGTCGGCGCCGGCCCCGATCGAGCCGTCGACGAGCGTGGTCGCGCTGCCCACACTGGCCCACGCCTCGCTCACGAGAGGGTCAGGCGAAGAGCGCGGTCGACGGCTTGTTTCGCAGCGCGTGCGCTCAGAGGGCGCTGCGCCGGGTGAAGCGATAGAGCTCGGCGGGGCGGTGCACCACCTCGCGCTCGTGCGCGCCAGTGGCCTCGAGCAGCCCCGAGGCCAACATGCGGCGCCGGAACGAGTCCTTGTTGAGCGGCTCGCCGCGCACCGCCTCGTGGATCTCTTGCAGCTGGCGCAGCGTGAACTCCGTCGGCAGGAGCTGGAATCCGACCGGGCTGTCGTCGAGCTTGCCGCGCAGCTGCTTGACCGCGAGCCCGAGGAGGTCGGCGTGATCGAGGAAGAGCGGCAGCGCGCGGCCGTCGTCACCGACGACGTCGACGGGACCGCCGGTCTCGCCGGGCCAGGGCACGAGGACGCGCGCCGAGCGCGCCGCCGGGGTCGCCTTGGCGCGAAAGCGCCGGGCGTCGACGAGCGCGTAGTAGGCGACGGTGATGACGCGCCCGCGCGGATCGCGGCGCAGATCGCCGAAGGTGTAGAGCTGCTCGAGGAAGCTGCCGGCCAGGCCGACCTTGGCGGCCATGACGCGATTGGCGGCGTCGTCGATCGACTCGTCGATGTGCATGAAGCCGCCGGGGAGCGCGAAGTGGCCGCGCTGCGGCGGCTCGGCGCGCTTGTAGAGCGCGACGCGGAGCTGGCCGGCTTCGACGGTGAGCGCGACCACGTCGACGGCGACGCTGGGGCGCGGATGGCGCTCGAGCGACCCGGCTTTGGACTTGGCGGCCATGGGAGTTAGATGCACAATGCATATATGCCGATTGCATCTAAGTCAACATTTGCGCAAGTTGCCGGATGAGGACGACAATCGACCATGGCGTCGAAATCGAAGAAGTCGGCGGGGAAGGGCAAACCAGCCGCTGGCAAGGCGAAGCCGGTCGCCAAGAAGTCGGCGACGAAGGCCAGGTCGGCGACGAAGGCCAAACCGGCGGCCAAGGGCAAGCCGGCCGCCAAGGGCAAGCCGGCCGCCAGGGCCAAGGCGGTCGCCAAGGCCATGCCGCTCGAGAACGTCAATCGCGGCGTCGGCCAGCCGACCACGACCGTGAAGCAGGCCGCCCCTCCCGACGACGGGCTGCGGCGCGAGCTCGAAGCCGCGCGCGCCACGCTGCAGCGGCTCTCCGGCGAGCTGAGCGCCTCGCGCGCCGACGGCGAGCGCTTCCAGGGCGACCACGAGCGCGCCTCGCAACAGGCGCGCGACCAACAGGTGGAGCTCGACAAGCTGCGCGCCGAGGCGCTCAAGTTCTCGGTCGACCTCGCCGCCGCCACGCGCCGCGCCGACGAGGCCACGCGCCGCGCCGACGAGGCGACGCGCAAGACCGAGGAGGCGATCCGCCGCGCCGACAACAGCGACGGCGATCGCGGCCGCGTCGCCAACGAGCTGCTCACCGCGCGCGCCGAGCTGGGCAGCTACAAGCTGCGCTGTCCCAAGTGCGGCAAGAACTTCGCCGAAGAGACCTTCGAGGGCATCACCATCGATCGTTGCAGCGGCTGCGACGCGCTCTACTTCGACGCCGGCGAGGTCGATCAGCTCATCGCCAAGGTCCAGGAGAAGATGACCAGCCCGTCGGCGGATCCGCAGCAGACCAGCGGCTGGTTTCGCAGCATGTTCAAACGCAAGCCCAAGCCGCCGCTGCCTGGCGGCGACTCTGCTCCGCCCACCTGAGTCTCGCGCGCTGGTGCGAATCTTGTAGTGCACCGCGCACGTGCAGACACGTCGATCTCGGATGCGCGGCGCCGCCACGATCGAATGGGCGGTGCTCGCGATGGTGGTCGGAGTCGGCAGCATCGCCGGCTGGCGGAGCTTCGAAGCGCACGTCGCAGCGACGGTAGAACGCGGCGGCGACTGTATCGCGGCGCTCGACGGGAGCTGCGCCGGCAGCGCCTCCGCGCAGGCGCGATCCGCCGCCGCCGGCCCCGCCGATTCGAGTGGGCCGCGCGCCACGCCTACATCGGCGCCCGACGTCGTGCCGGTCTCCGGGGGCATTCCGCTGGGCCCGATTGGATCGTCCTCGCTACAGTGGGGCGCGCCCGGCTTCACGCAGGGCTGGACCGCGGAACAGCGACGCGACTATCTCGGGCAGCACGGCGTCGCCGATCCCAACGCCAACTACTGGACGCCCTTCTGGTCGAACGGACCGCGTCTCAACAGCTACACCGGCGTGCCCGACACCGGCGCGCGCAATCAGTTCGCCGCCATCCACGACTACAACCTCGCGGCGCAACAGTGGCCGTGGTTCCTCAGCTACTTCGATGTCGTGACGCCGCTGTCGGGCTACACGCATGGCGACATCGACGCCGCCGTCCTCGAGGCGCGGCGTCGCGCGTGGCGTAAGCTGTTCGGTAGCTAGCGACGTCAGCTAAGCGAAAAGTCGGCTGGGGTCGCGGAGGTAGCAAGGCGCGCTGCCGGCGTCGGAATCCGTCGCAGTCGCCGCTGCGCGGCGTGCTCCTCCAGCGGACCCGCTGATGTCGCGCCGCGCGCGACGCGGGTCCTTTACGCCGCCGGCAGCGCGCCTTACTACCTCCGCTCTGCGCGTCGAGCAGGTTGCAAATGAGCGAGAGAGCGCCCTGGTACCAGGCGCTAGAGCGGACGCAGTGAGGCGACCTCCCGGCGGCGTAGAGGGGCCGCGTCGCGCGAAGCGCGACCTGGGCGGCCCCGATGGAGGAGCACGCCGCGGAAGCGG